>NZ_JANUES010000004.1:0-399563 GCF_024809075.1 Aeromonas sp. BIGb0445 | reverse complement strand
GCATTGTCTACTACTGGGCCGAAAAGCTCGGCTGGCGAGATCTGCTGACTGACGAAGCGGTCGAGGATGCGATTGCCCGCAGGGTGCAGGTGCTGTTGCACCGTGAGAAGAAAACCCCGGGTGAGCAGGAGGAGCTGGACAGGCTTATCGGCCACCATGTCAGCCTCAAAGAGAAGGCCCTCAAGTGGGTCGAGCGCGAACAGGCGCTGAAGGCCAGGCGCGAGGCAGGGGAGGATCCCGCGCCTGAGCGTGGGCAACGTGGTCGTGGCGGCCAGGATGGCAACAGCCGCAAGAGAAAGGGCGGCAGAAAGGGCAAGAACGAGGTCAGCCACCTGACAGAGGCCGATTTCAGCGAGTGGCTGGGCACCCTGTTTGGCTATCAGCTGCGGGTGCGGGAGGCCAAGAACGACCCGGCCTTGCCGCGTACCCGCAATATCCTGAAAAGCCGCCAGATTGGCATGACCTACTACTTCGCCGGTGAGGCGTTGGAAGATGCCATTTTGACCGGTGGCAATCAAATCTTCCTGTCAGCCACCCGGGCCCAGGCGGAGGTGTTTCGCTCCTACATCTGCAAGATTGCCCAGACCTTCCTCGGGCTCACCCTGACCGGCAACCCCATCGTCTTGTCGAACGGGGCCGAGCTGCACTTTTGCTCCACCAACTCCAACAGCGCCCAGTCCCGCTCGGGCAACGTCTACATCGATGAGTATTTCTGGATCCCCAACTTCGAGAAGCTCTCCGATGTCTCCAGCGCCATGGCGACCCAGAGCCATTGGCGCAAGACCTACTTCTCCACACCGTCGAGCAAGGTGCATGAGGCGTACCGGTTCTGGACAGGGGATCGCTGGAAGGGGCAACGCCCGAGCCGGGTGGCCATCGATTTTCCTGGCGAAGAGGAGATGCGCGATGGCGGCCGGGTTTGCCCTGACAGGCAATGGCGCTATGTCATCACCATCGAGGATGCCATACGCCTGGGCTGCAACCTCATCGACATCGAGGAGCTCAAAGACGAATACCCGGAGGAGGTGTTCGAGCGCCTCTATCTGTGTCGCTTTATCGACGATGCCCTGTCGGTGTTCAAGTTCCAGGATATGGAGCGGGCAGGGGTGGAGCCGTCCCGGTGGGAGGATTACAAGCCCGGGCGGTCTGATCCGTTCGGGCGGCGCGAGGTGTGGATGGGCTATGACCCGAGCCGCACCCGCGACAATGCCACCCTGGTGGTGGTCGCCCCGCCCACGGTGGCCGGTGAGCGGTTCCGGGTGCTGGAAAAGCACTACTGGCGGGGGCTCAACTTCCAGTTTCAGGCCCAGGAGATAGAGCGCATCGCCAAGAAGTTTCGGGTCACCTATCTGGGGGTCGATGTGTCCGGCATCGGTGCCGGGGTGTTTGATCTCTTGAAGCCCGTCTTCAAAGGGGTGTGTCACCCCATCAACTACAGCATCGAGAGCAAGTCGCGGCTGGTACTCAAGATGATCGACGTGGTGGAGGCGAACCGCATCGAGTGGGACAGCTCGGACAGGGATATCCCGCTGGCCTTCCTGGCCATCAAGCGCAGTACCACCGGTGGCGGTCAGATGACGTTTCGAGCCGCCCGCGACAACGTGACCGGACACGCCGACGTGTTCTTTGCCATCGCCCACGCCGTGGCCAACGAGCCCCTCGATACCCACCGCAGACGCAAATCCACCTGGGCAACCAGTCAAGAGAAGAAGGCCGTATGACCAAACAACGCAAACAGCCACAGGCCCAGGTGACCGCCTCATCCAGCCGCGGCGCCGTGGCATTCAGCATGCCCGAAGCCATCGACCCCACGGCCTGGATGACCGATTACACTGGGGTGTTCTACAACCCCTATGGCGAGTATTACCAGCCACCTATCGAGCGCAAGGGGTTGGCCAAGGTGGCCCGGGCCAATGCCCACCACGGGGCCATCCTGATGGCGCGCCGCAACATGGTGGCAGGGCGCTTTACCAACCAGCGCGCCACCATCACGGCGTTTGTGCACAACTACCTGCAGTTTGGCGATGCGGGGCTGCTTAAAATTCGCAATGGCTTTGGCCAGGTGGTGGGGCTGCACCCGCTCTCCAGCGTCTACCTGCGCCGCCGGGAAGATGACTGCTTTGTCTACCTGCAGCAGGGTAAGCCGAACCTGATTTACCAACCGGAGGATGTCATCTGGTTGGCCCAGTACGATCCCGAGCAGCAGATTTACGGCATGCCCGATTACCTGGGGGGCCTGCAGTCGGCCCTGCTCAACCAGGATGCCACCCTGTTTCGGCGCAAATACTTCCTCAACGGCGCCCATATGGGCTTCATCTTCTACGCCACCGATCCGAACATGGACGACGATACCGAAGCCGAGATGAAGGAGATGATCGCCAGCAGCAAGGGGGTGGGGAACTTCCGCTCTATGTTCGTGAACATCCCCGACGGCAAGCCGGACGGCATCAAGCTGATCCCGGTGGGGGACATCGCGACCAAGGATGAGTTTGCGGCCATCAAGGGGATCACCGCCCAGGACGTATTGACCAGCCACCGGTTTCCGGCGGCGCTGGCCGGTATCATCCCGACCAATGGTGGAGGCGGACTCGGAGACCCTGAGAAGTATGACGCCACCTATGCCCGAAACGAGGTGCTGCCGCTGTGTGAGCTTATCCAGGACGCTATCAACAGCGCGGGACTCCCTCGCTCCCTTATGGTCGATTTTCGGGAAACAATGGGCGTGACTGTATAAACAAACAGTGTTTGATATGGCAAAATAGTACGTTGATTTTTATGGGGAAGGGGGACGTGATGCGGGTTTATTGCAAAGTGTGTGGCCAGCGGGGCCGCATAACCAAGACCAACAAGCTGAGCGATGATGTCTCCGATCTCTATTGCCAGTGCACAGACGCCGAGTGTGGCCACAGCTGGGTGGCCACCTTGTCGTTCGCCCACACCCTAAGCCCCTCAGCCAAGACCACAAACCAGCTGGTGCTGAGCTTGATGGGGTCGCTGACGCCAGAGGGGCGGCAGTTAGTACTGAAAGGACTGGGGGCGCAATAGCGCCCCCAGTTGTTTTTTTCCTAACTTTGGCGGGCCTGCACGTCCGCTATTGATTTTTCGTATTAAATTAACGTAGCTGTATGTATTGTCTGTGTAATCTCGTCGTGATCTAATGCTCCGCTAAGCGGAAAGTAATGGTTGTCTACAGCCACGAAAGCCACGAAGCGATGGCTAACTGTTAGTTAATCGTCACTCTATGGTAATAATATTTTTTTTATTTTTTCCAGGGAGCTAACTAATCCATCGATACCATCATGAGCTGGCGTATTATCCCCATGTTTTTTATCAAGGGTGTCAGAAGCATTCTTAGATACAGCGTCAATGGCAGATCTGAGCAATTTATTCATTAGGTCAGGATCTGATTGTCCTAGTGCATCTATTTGAGTCTTGAAGCTTTGATAAGACTTAGCAAGAGCCTCCTTGTGAGCATACTCTTGTTGCAGTCTTAAGGCTTCACTACGCCTTTTTGATGCAAATAACGTAAGCCAAAGAATTGGTATAATCAACGGTAGCTTGTATAAGAAGTTGGAAAATAGTTTAGTTAAATCGGTTGTGTTGACAAACTTAATGTAAAACCATCCCATCTCTTGGGTGATTGATATAAATGCAATCAACATCAGAAATAAAATAGATCCATAAAATAATTTTGAATAATTTCTTATAGGGTTATCAAAAGATACTTTTAGGTCATAATATGCAGATGCCAAACCTGCACTAGTCGCTCCGGGGAGTAAACTTTCTATTTCATCGTTGAGAGTTTTGTATTTTACTTCTTGCTGTTTTTTAAACTGTTCAAGGTGTTCTTTTCTGGTGGATAATTCAGACTTCAAACCACCTTCTAAAACACCTTCTTCATTTTTTTCCCCAAAAACAACAGTGTGAAATAATTTGAAATCTGATAGCTTGGGTTTAACTTCATTTAATAAGTCAAATATCACTTTGGAGTTGTGGTTTGCTGCTTTAAAAACACTGTCAATCTCAGATGAAATAGAGTTTGAATCTGTATCCCCACCAACTAATCTGGTTTTATAATCTTGGATTATTTCATAGCTTTCTTCTAGGGCCTTTTCGAGATTATTAATCTTTGAACTCAAGCTTTCATATTCAGAATCATCGAAGTACCTCGTCTCTAACTCTTTGATACGAGTTTTTGCTGCATCTGATTCATCTGCATCATTTATTGCCATATCTTTAATGTTTTCTATCTCCTTTAACGTGGCACTGGCTTTCTCTTGAAAGGAGATGAGGTTTTTATTTATTGCTCTTGTGTATGCAGTAAACGAGGCGCTCGCTGACTGCGCTGCTTTTCCTGCAACGACTTGATAGGGCCTAATATAAGTTAATAAGTTATCTAAACTGGCATTCGCATTAGTAACATGGGCAATGTTTCTATTGTTTTGATAATGTTGTATCTGGGTTAAACAAGCATTGGATTGGCTATGAAAGTTATCCCATGTGGAGGTTGGGATCAACTCAGGGTCACATGCTGATAATAACTCATTTATAAATACAACGACCTTTATAAATCTGGCTACTTCTTCGACGCTAGTGACAATAGTGTCATCATCAACAGCTATTTCATTTGAAATTTCGATGATATTTATCCATGCAGCCCGATAAGCGTGATGATTAAATGACTCAATCCAACGACTCATACACTTCCTTATTTATGTTTTAGAACTAATTAACACCGTTTTACTAAAATAACTGAAACTAAAAAATAATTTCTGATTATGGTATTACCAGCTTACCTCCAGTGTCTAGTCGTATTCGTTTGACCTCCTTTTTTGGCGTTACTTCTGCCACTGTGCAAAAAGTACAACCAAGGAACTGCAATGGAAAGCACCCCCAAGCCTTGCCTTCGTGAACAAGTCAGGACTGTGATCGAGGCGACCCGTATCACATGGTGCAACTGGCCAAGATGCAGGGCGGAGGAATGAGAGAGAAGGAAAGGGTCTTCTGGTGATGATACCCGCAGGCCCTGAGCTGTGTTTATTGGAAGTTATCTGGTGACGGCGTCTACGTGCTGACGGTGGTCAGCCACTACCTGGTGCAATGATGGCTTGTACAGTGAGTTGCGCTGTTCAGAGGCGCCCGGGTTGGCTCGGTCAATGCGACTACCCGGTGCTATCCAGAGGGTGCGGCCCGTGTTGACACAGCGGATGGTACCGTCGACATCGATCACGACGGGGGTTAGACCTGGTACAGCGTGAACCTTGGTCAGGAGGCGACCATCGGCAGAGGTGACCGGCACTGTGGGCCGGTTGACCTGAAACGGATCTGGAACCTCCTCACCGATTGCTGGCAGGTTCAGTTGTGTGGGCCGTGGATGACGACGGCGCAAGATGGAACAGGCTATCTGCTGCTGATGGCCCTGCAGCATCTGCACCCAGGCGCTGATCTCATGAGGTGGCCATGCCAGCAGGCAGGTGACGCGATTATCCAGGGTACGGTATTCCGCCTTGCTGGCAGCGGCTTGTCGGTGCTTCAAAAGTACTCCTCCCTCGTCAGTTCGTCGGCGCGCAACTCGGCGATCAGCTGGTCCAGGCTGCGCAACAGTGGATCGTTGGCGTAGGTATCAGGTGCTCCCTTGGCCTCAGCCGTGAGTATTTTCTCCAATGTCTGCGTGGCCAGCGACAGATCCGCATCCGCTATGCTGTCAAACCACTCATCGATGCCGACTTTTCCGCAGAGTAGTCCCGCCTTGATGCTGGATTTCCAGTGAGTTTGCCGCTCCTGCTGCTTGGCAGCCTCTTCCCGTTGCCACTCCTGCTCTTGTCTGGCGCTCGCATCGCTGGACCTGCCCTCTTTGCTTGCCTGCAGCTGGCCGTTCTCAAGCCAAAGAGTGAAGCCGTCCGCCGTGACGCTGGCACCAGAGCGCAAACGGTCGATGGAGAAGGGCGATAACCCCCATTGCTCTGCCATCAACTGATCCGCAAACGCCGCAGGGTCTGGCTGCGTACAGTTATTGTCAGAGCTCCAAGGAGCCGGGCTGTCGCCCGACTGAACACCTACACCCCAAGACGAACCCCCGGCGGCCTTGGCTGCCTCATAGGTGCCCGCTGGCACCACTTCCCAACCGGTGAGGCGAGTGCGCACACCAAGGCGAGCCGAGTGCAGGCCCATCAGACGTTTGATGTCTTCGCCGTAAGCATTGGCCTGCTCCTCGATGAGGTGGGCCAGTTTGATGGGATGTTCTATGCGGGTGGCCAGGGCTCCCCCCATGGCGTGGAGGTAGCAGCGGAAGATGCCGTTATCCGCAGCAAAGCGGGCGGTCTCAAAGACAGGGTCCTGCAGCACGGGTTTGGGTGGCCCCACCAGATTGCCATTTTTCTTGGCGTTACTGATGCGGCGTAGCTCACGCCAGACGCCGACTGGGGCACCGCCGATCTGCTGGAAGGTGCGAATGCCCCACCAACTGGCCCAGGCGCAAGCATGTTGCGCACCTTGGTCGGCTTTGGTGCCAGCTTCTTCATCTCCATCAACATGTTCACCATCGATGTTCTTGGCGATATAGGCCGCGATGTAGCCGGTGGCATCCCCTTTGGTCGGATCGATCTCCTTCCAGTCAAAGCGGGGGGTCATGTCGGTGAAGGGAGGGCGGCCCCGGGGTTCGCGTACCAACTCTTTGTGATCATCGGTCAAGGCATAGTGTTGGAGAGTGCTAACCACCCGCCACTTGTCGGCAGGGCGCATAAAGAGCAGCAGGTGCCAGTGCGGGGTGCCGTCATGGTGTGGTTCACATACCCGAAAGCCATAGACTGGCAATCCCCAGCGTTTAAGCGAGGCGCGGGCACGGCTCCATAGCTGGGCCAGATAGGTACAGGTCTGGCGCGGGGTTGCCCCATGGTACTTTTCGTTTTCGAGGGTCTTGCCATTGGGGCCAGTCTTCCAGGCGTGATAGCGGCTTGGTGCTGTCCAGGTGAAGAACACCCCCACATGACCCTGTTCTTCGGCGTAGTCCTCAAAGCCACGCATCCGGGTCATCATCTCATTGCGACGATTGACCGGGTTGGAGGTGCTGGCTTCCCAGCAGTCCTTCATCGAGACGACCAGGTCGTGCTGCTCGTTCATCACTTCCGATTCGGCCAACCAGCGCATCATGGCCCGCTTGCGCTCACGCACCACTTTCATGGTGGCGTTCGAGATGTAGGCAGAGACACCTTTGCGCACCTTACCGAGCAAGATGTTGATGTGTTCCTGCAGACGATCCCAGGTGCGGTTGATGCGTTTTTCCCACCACTTGGCTGAGAGTAGGCGCACCATCACGCTCAAGATCCAGTTATCACGCACCTCGTCGGTCTTGAACTTGGGCATCACACCGACAAACCCCCACTGATCGGCAGGCTGGCGAATCGCCTCCCAGGTTTGCACCAGATCGGGTTCTTCCCCATCCTTGATGCGCCGTTCGATGTGGCTCCAGATAGCGGCTGTCTGGTTGGCAAACTGATGCGCCACCCGCTTGCGGCCATCCTCATCACGGAGGTGATGGGTATCGACCGGGATCACCATGATCAAGCGGCGCACCCACTTGGTTCGCTCACGCAGCCAGATGTTGGCGCTGCGGCAGTTGCTGGCCGAGCCATCCTTGCGACGACGCACATATGACTTGAACAGCGATTGGGTGAGTAAAGGTGACAAACCATCGAGCAGCTGCACCGCCCACACCAGGTCATATTGACCGGGGGCGCCAATGAATGCGGCGTCAAGATTGACGCCGGGCAGAGCATTGGAAAGGGTATCGATACGCTGCCGCAGCGTCCGTTTGGACAGCGGTAGCTTTGCTATGGTGCGGGTCATTGGGGGAACGTTCCGGACAAATCTCTGATGTTGCGTGTGCAGCTAATCACCGTGCTGGCGGCGTGATGCTTCATCTTGCGGGCTGCCGCGCACTGACGTAGCAGCAGCTTGATGCTGGCATGGGGGCGGGCAGGCAGTTGGCGCGTGTTGGCCAACTCCCGCTGATAGAAGCGCAGCCGGGCTGCGTCTTCACGATGGGTGTCTTGCCAGCGATGAAGCCGGTGAGACATCTCCTGTTGCAGGCGATAGTTCATCGTATGTGCTCCCCCTGGCCATGTAGCGGGGCGCACTCTTGCCACCACTGCCCAATTTCCCGGGCCAGTGCAGTTTCTCCCTGGCCCAGGGCCAACCAGTAGACAGAGCGCACGGCGCCGAGCGCCAGCAGCTCCCGGGAAATATCCCGATCTCCTCTGGCCTCACCACCGGCAGTGATGAACTCGCCCCGGGCAGCCAGCCAGTGGGTGGTCAGTTGGTTGTGAGCGGGGGTCATTGCTGACCCCACGTCTTCTTCATCCTCCTCGTTACCGTCATCATCCAGCAGTGCCGCCGGGTTACTGGTGGCAACCAGCTGGATCTGGATGTATTGCTGACCGGAATAGACGCCGCCCAAGCTGATGCGGTTATCCTCTGCGTTGGCGGCGAACATGTCGGCCAGCATCCCTTCGACCAGCTTGGGAGCTTGGCGGGCAATGGTGATGGCGTCGCGCATTAATGAGCCCTCCGGTTAAGGCGGATGAACAGCAGATGCCAGCGTTGATGCAGTTGGGCTTGAGCCCGCAAGCCCGGGGCTTCGTTACCGCGATAGGCATTAGCGCGGTGGGCTCTGGCTGCGAGCTGCTTGGGTAGGTCGGCGACCGCTTTTGCGGCCGCCTGCTGGCTGATGGGATGAAATATTTTGCTCATGCCACCCCCTCGACAATGCGAACTCGGCCAGAGCAGAGGTTTTCCAGGCGAGCATAGTGGCGTTGACCACGCAGCCAGGTAGTGCCGCAGTTGCTGTATCCCTGTTTGACCAGGTAAGCGCTTGCCGCGGCGATGCTGGGTACGGTGTGACGAGTCAAAATGGTGGCCATGATTATGCTCCCTCTGGGGTAACGGGCGCCGGGGCTTGTCCGGTCAGCAACCAGTCGGTGTGTTGCTTCAACTCGGGGTGCTGAGCCATCAGCAAGAACAGGCCGCCACCAATCTCGCGGTATCCCAGCTCGTAGTTCTTGAGCGTGGTGGGCGGGATCCCCAACTGATCGGCAAACTTCGGACGACTCAGGGCCAACCGCTCCCGCAACTGGCGCAGACGCTTGGCGGCATGGTGGTTGAGCAGGTTGATCTGGGTAGGTTGTGCATTCATGGTCAGGCTCCTTGTTGAGGGCAGGGATTGATACGGCTGAACAGAGAGACCCAAGCCAGCGCGGTGGGGCGCTCGGCGGCTGCAATCCAGTCAGGGTTTCGGGTAAGGCGAGCGCCATACCGGCCCGCCAGCTTGCGTTGTTGAATGCGAAGGTTGCGCAGTGCGCAGGGGATCGCTAAAGTTGCCATGTCAATTTTTCCTAGTTGACGATTGAAGGCCCGCTTGGAGTTGCAGCTCCGTTAAGCGGGCTTTTTTATTGCCCAATGGGGCGGGGGCCCTGCCCGGTCATCTGGCTTGCCGCCAGCACGGCACGCTTCATGCGAAGCTTTGCCGCTCTCTCTTTCTTCTCCCGCTCGATATCCCTGATGGATCGGGTGATCGGTGCCGGGTGCCAGACCTTGCTGTCACAGCCGCCGCGAAACTCTCCCTGATACTCCAGCGCCATCACCGCCAGCCTGATCGCCTCGCGCCGGGCATGAGGCAGGGCCGATAACGTGGCGCTCATCAGTTCGCCCCTCGGCTGGCGGGCGATGGCACAGATGGCCGCTTTCTTGGCCTGGCCCAGTGCCAGCCAGTCGGTATCTAGGCTTGAGCGGGACTTGCCGAACAGCTCGCGCAGCAGCAGGCAGCCGGCGGTGTTCATAGCCACCTGCTGATCAGGTGTCAGGCCTGCCAAGTTGCGTTGCTCGTGGTCGATGCGTTGCGTTTGCATGGTGGTTTCCCCTTCACATGGTCGCGGCCTGCATCAGGATGTCTGATGCACAGGCCAGGGCGGGCACCGCCTGAAAGCGGGCCTCAATGTCGTGGATCAAGATGGCGAGCGATCCCATTGCCGAGGTGGCCACGCTCACCAGGGTGTTGCGCTCCGAGCGGGTGATCCGGCCGCGGTCGGTCAGCTCCAGAGCGCGTTGGCCAATGCTGGCGATCTTGGCGTTCAGGTCGATGGCCTGATGGGGCAGGGAAGGGGCCCGTTCTGCCTGCGGGATGGCCACGGCCGTGAGGCCACACTCCAACAGCAAACCGTCGAACAGGGTCTCGTCCCCCTCGGTGGCGTGATAAATGGCCACCAGTTCCCGGGCGGTAAGTTGGTGCGGTTGTGCCGGGTTCAGCTTGTTGCGCAGGACCTGCTCACCGATACCTGCCGCGCGGGCAACCTCGGCCAATGAATGGCTGGCGGCAAAGCGCGAGCATGCTGAGTCAAAGTGATGATGTTTGCTGCAAGTTTGCTCAAACATGGCTTTCATCCCTTTGCTTGCGCGACACTTTGGGACGACGCACAGGGGCAGGAACAGGCTCCAACCCCGGCTGATTCATCGCCTGCTGGGTGTAGAGCACCAGGTTGATCAGCACTTTTTCAGCGCGACCCTGCTTGGGCATGATGGGAATGCGCCCGGCTCGCACGTAGTTCTCCACCGTGCGCTGGGTCAAGCCGGTGCGCTCGGAGAAGCTCTCGACCGTGCAAACCGGGGTATCGATATGGATGGGGGCGATGATCATGGATGGTTGCCTCCTGCGGTGTGAGTTACGCGCGGCCTTGCGCGGCGTGGGGCTGAGCGGCTTTCAACTTGCCGCCGGTCAGCACTTCGATTTGGTAGGCGCGGCCTTGGGGAATGGTGTCCCCCCACTGTGAAACGGCACTTTTTTTGATGCCCAGAGCATCAGCAATTGCTGCTTTAGAGCCGAAGTGCTCAACGGCTAATTCAGTTTTCATTTGCACCTCAAAGTTCAATATGTTGGACATGTCCAGATGGCTTAACACGTGGCAAAGTTAAGTCATCTGGACTTTTGGGTCAAGCACTCTGGACTTGAAATTGTTTAGATTACTGAACTATGAAAAGTGAACGCATTAAAGAACTCAGGAAAAAACATGGGCTTACCCAGCAGAAGCTGGGTGAACTCATTGGTGTGAAAAAGTCATCTATCTCTCAATGGGAGAACGATGAACATTCACCTAGCGGGGATAATCTGGCTCAGTTATCCAAGGTGTTTGGGGTGTCAGCGCACTGGCTTTCAACGGGGAAAGGTTCGCCAGATCTATCAAACGTCGAACCGGCCGTGATCCCTCAGGGGAACCGGGTGCCGATTTTGAGTTATGTCCAAGCGGGTAACTGGCGGGAGATATGCGAGCAGGCAACCACCTTCGATGGCAATATCGAGTATGTGGCTGCCAGTGTTGATGTCGGGCCCTGTGGCTTTGGTCTCTGGATCCGTGGCAATTCCATGACCCCATTTTTTAATGAAGGCGATCTGGTAATTGTTGACCCCGATGAGTCACCTCGTCCTGGCGACTATGTCGTAGCCAAGAACGGCGGCGAAGAGGCCACCTTCAAGAAATACCGGCCTCGCGGCATCGACGAGAACGGGCAAGAGGTGTTTGAACTTGTCCCCCTCAACGACGATTACCCCACCATGCACTCTGACCGGCAGCACATCGAGATCATTGGCGTCATGGTAGAACACCGGATTTTCAGAAAACGATAGGGCGCTGATGCGCCCTTTTTGTATCCGACTTCATTAGGAGTTGTAATGCCACATTCAAAGGATGTGCTTGAGCAAGCGATAGAAAAACTCTCAGTAATGGTGAACGTTGCAACAGGTATCGTGCATCCAGCTGATGGCTCAATGGCTAAGGAATTGTTCAAGGCGCTTTATCAGCGCGGGGTTTCTTGTGGGCATGATGCCGTTTTGAAAATTGCTAAACGCCAAGGCTGGAGTGAAAAGCACGCTAAATCCTTGGCTGAATTGGCTGGGAAAATAGATCAAGGTGGCAGGGTGCAAATTTCCCATAAAACTGGATGGGGTGAACGGACGGTCTCTGACCTCTTGACCCGGATTGACCTTTAAAGAGGTCCACCTCTCGCAACCCGTCTGTCAAATCGCGCGAGTATTTTGGCTTCCTCATGGTCGCACCACCGTTTCAAGATGACCATAAGGTCGTGATGGTACTCATCGGGGGTCGCATTGTAGAGTGCGTTCCATTCGGGATGGTTGAGCGAGCAGAAATAGTCCGAGGCGGCACTGAACAGTTTGTGGTTCAAACCGACTCTACATTTCTCGGCCTGCTGATTACGTACGGTTTTGAGTTGGGACATAGGTCCTCCAGAAAATGGGTGACACGGCAATGTACAACGCCGGTCAAAGAGACGCGATAAAAATAGGTATCATGGAATATGACAGAGCGAAAAAAAATGAGTGCGGATAAACCACTGCAGGATGATGGGCAAGTAGTCGTAGAACAAGCTGGTGCTGTTGGTGCAGGTACACAACCGATTACTTGTGGTCTGATCATGCCGATAGCCTCCAATGACGGAGGAACGGCAGAGCATTGGCGTCAGGTGAGGGAAATAATTACATCAGCAATAAGCAGCCTCAAATTAAGGGTTCAAATGGTTAGTGAATCGGAGGCAGTGAATGTTATCCATAAAAACATTGTACAAAACATATTCACCAATGAAATTGTAATTTGTGATGTTAGTTCCCGAAACCCTAATGTAATGTTTGAACTTGGAATGCGTTTAGCTTTTGATAAACCGGTTGTAATCATAAAAGATAGGGATACCCCTTTTTCATTTGATATTGGCAACATGCAGCATATTGAATACCCACACTCCCTAAACTACATAGAAATTCTTTCATTCCAAGAGGAATTATTGAATAAAGTAAAATTCACAATGAACGAGACTGAGGTGGCTAGGAGTAGTGGAGGAAAGTACTCTCCATTCTTAAGTAATTACGCTATTACCGAAGTGTCCGAAATTAAAACGAAGCATATGGATAAAGATGACTATATTATTGGGAAATTGAATGAGTTAACAGAGTCGTTCAGAGAATTAAGTAATCATGATGAAGTGAAATTAAATGTGAGAAAAGGAGGGGGGCGTGAGTCTTTTTCTGAAGCCATAGTTAAAGATCTACTTAAAATGCTAAGTGACGCTGAGAAAGAAGGGCTTGTTGAATCTATAGACGATGCAGAGCTTGTTTGTAAAGAAGCACTTGAGTTTAGATATTCACATCTAAGTAAGATGAAAAAAGAAGAAATGTTGAAGCAAGTTATGAATAAATATGTTTTCTCAGTTTTGTAGTGTTATGTTAATAGTTTCATAGTGGTAGTAATTAATATTTTGTAACAGAAAGAACCGGGGTGTCAGTAAATTGCCGATGTCTCTTCGATAGTATTGGGCTAATTGGTAAAATAACTACCGCCACCGTTACCCCCACCATCTCCCGGTTGGGGGAGGTCTTGAGCCACCGGATGAGGCACATGTAGTCAGCAAGAGTTGCGCTGCGATTAGGCAAACTTTCCACATTTTCATGTCCAGCCCTCTACTGCCTCGCCTTGTCCAGTTGCCTGGCTGAACAAGTCAGTCAAGTTGGACAGGTCGATCTTGAGTTTAGTCCACTGGCATTCCCCCTTGTATGACTACGCCACAACCAAACACTGCCAATGACTACCCATTGCTGTATATAATCACAGTACTTAATGGAGGGATGATGGCAGTACGAAAACAAACATCCGGCAAGTGGCTTGCAGAGATCTATCCGGAGGGGCGACCTAGCAATGCCAACCCCAACGCACCGCGGGTGCGCAAGCAATTTGTTACCAAGGGCGAGGCGCTGGCATTCGAGCGCTTTGTGCTGGATCCGGACAAGGGCAAGCCCTGGCTGGAAGGGCAGGGGGAGCCAACCGACGGCCGGCGCCTCTCCGACCTGGTCGAACTCTGGTTTGGTCGTCATGGTCAGAGCCTGCGCGATGGAGAAGCCCGCAAGTCCAAGCTGCTGACCGTGTGCCATTCCCTGGGGGATCCGCTGGCGGTCAACTTCTCTGCCCGCGACTTTGCCGCCTATCGTGAAGCAAGGCTTTCCGGCGACATCACCGATCGGCGCGCCATCAATCAGGAGAAGCAGGGGGTCACCCCCAACACGGTGAACCGTGAACATGCCTACCTGCGGGCGGTATTCAACGAGCTGAAAAGGCTAGGGGAGTGGCAGGGTGAAAACCCTGTCGATGGCCTACGTGCCTACAAGGTGGCCGAGGCCGAACTGGCGTTTCTCTACCCCGACGAACTCAAGCGTCTGTTGAACGCCTGCGCCGAGAGTTCAAGCCCTGATCTGCTGATGGTGGTGAAACTCTGCCTTGCCACCGGCGCCCGCTGGTCTGAGGTAGAAGAGCTGACCCAGTCCCAGGTATCCCCCAACCGCGTTACCTTCACCCGAACCAAGAGCAAGAAGAGTCGCAGCGTGCCCATCAGCCCCGAGCTTTTTGGTCAGCTGCCCAGAAGGCGTGGCCGTCTGTTCAGTGACTGTTATCGGGCCTTTGAGATGGTGGTCGAACGGGCTGGGCTTGAGCTGCCCCAAGGGCAGAATACCCACGTTCTGCGCCACACCTTTGCTAGCCACTTTATGATGAACGGCGGTAACATCTTGGTGCTGCAGAAAATCCTCGGCCACTCCACCATTGCCATGACCATGCGTTATGCCCACTTCGCCCCCGACCACTTGGAAGACGCGGTGAGGTTGAACCCGCTTGCCGTCTGTGGTTTAAATTGAAGCCACTTCGGCCATCGGATGTTTTGAATGGATCAGCAATTGTCAGACATTGACCTGTGCGAAGCGCTGTCCGATCTCTTTGTCGATAATGAGGTCGACTTCGAGTACATCGCTCGGGTGGCGAGGGCCTTTCCCATTACCCATGTGGAGAAAGCGTTGTTCGAATGGGTGGCTCCGGTCTGTTACACCAACACCCTGACCCCAGTACCACCGATTTGGACTGGCTTTGAACGTGATTCGCTTTGGGCGGAAATTCAGAGCTTGTTGGCGGAGGAGGCCAAGGCCAGTTTTGCCAGGAAACTTAGCATCGCATTCAGGCAGTTTTATCTGAAGCGGCAGTTTGCCGATGAGTGGCGTAGGCTGTCGGCGCTGCTGGCCGAGAAGGGATAAAAGTGGCGACAGAGTGGCGACAAAAATTCTAATGCACGGTCGTTTTTGGCTGCCATTGGTTTTCTAACTCATTGATTTTTATGTAAGCACTTGATTTACCACGGCCTTGTATCAGATTTAAAATCCCTCGACGTTCGCGTCGTGCCGGTTCGATTCCGGCCTCGGGCACCATTAAAATTGAAGAAAAAAGCCTTACAGATTAAACAGATACGACGCTTCATTGCGTCGTTTTTGTTTCTGCTCCCCAGCGTTTCCCCTCTCTCACTTTTCCTTTCTTGTCCATTTCTTGTCTAAGCGACTTACTACTTCCTGCAATTCGTTGCGAACAACCTGCTCAGTCTTCCAACATAGCCAAGGACGTTTGGTAGGCTACTGCTCCGGACTTTTCCGGGGTCTGTCTCTGGTACTAAGGCAAGCGTGGCGTGCTGTTACGTCTTGGCCGCGCACTTCCCAAACCCGCATTGAACCCCCTTTGAAACAGATATTAATCCCATGATCCAACCTATCATCGGAGGTATCTATGCAGACCAAATTTCGCTTTACCAATGCAGCCATCAAGGCTTTGCCCGCACAACAACGAGACGCAGGCGCTACTGAACTGGAGTTCTCCGATACAGAGGTCATTGGCTTAAAACTCTTGTCAGGAAAAAGCCAGGGCAGTAAGCGTTTCCTACTGCGCTATACCCTCCAGGGCAAGAAGCGCAGCATCGCTTTGGGACGATTCGGCGATATCGATGTGAGCCAAGCCAGGACCATTGCCCGCAAGTACAAGGCGATGCTGGCAGAAGGCATCGACCCGGTAGCAGAGCGGGATAGCTACAAAACTGAGCCCACCCTTTCGGAGTTCTTCTGGCAGACCTTTTTGCCGCACCTCAAGACCATCGGCAAGCGGTCGATCAACAGCGATATTCAGCGGTTCAAACACAACATAGAACCACGCTTTGGGGCCATGCGTTACCGACAGCTCAAGGCGATGGATGTCCTGCAGTTGCAATCGGAGATGGTTCACCCTAACAACCCTCAGCAGACGGCCTACGCACCGAGTACCGCCAACCGTGTGCTGGCCCAGTTAAAGACCATGGGTAGCTATGCGGTGCGCTGGGGCATTCTGGACACCAACGAGGCGGCCAAGATCAAGCTGTTGAAGGAGGACAATGCCAGGACACGCTTCCTATCGATTGAAGAGATGAAACGGGTCATTGAGGTGGCATTGCAGGATCGCAATCAAGCCGCAGGCAGCTTCATTGCGATGCTCTACCTGACGGGGGCAAGAAAATCAGAGGTGTTACTCGCTAAATGGGAACATGTGAACTGGGAGGATAAGACGTTGTTCGTACCCCTGACCAAGAATGGCAAGAGCCGGATCATTTATCTGAGTGCGCTGGCTATCGATATTCTGGAGAAGCTCCCCAGAATAGCCGGTAATCCCTATGTATTCGCGAGCCAGCATATTCGATGTCAGGGCAAGCCCATTGGTGAACCCAGATGTGCCTATGAACGGGTGTTGCAGAAAGCGGGTATCGAAGACCGCGATGAGGTCTGCTTCCATACGGCTCGTCATTCTGTCGCCAGTGCCTTGGTCTCTTCCGGGCAATACAGCCTGTATGACGTCAAGGCGCAATTGGCCCACGCCAGCATTCAATCCTCCCAGCGGTATGCAAAGCTGACTTCTGAGCGCAGTCGTAATATCAGCGAAGGTCTCTCGTCGATGATCCAGGCAGAGTGACCGAAAAGGTATTGTTTATAAACAGATATTAATTACCAGACAGCGCTGTCACATCGGCTGTTGGTCCACATTTCACAGTTCCCAGGCCCTTAAGTTCATCTGAGCTTAAGGGCCTTTTTGTTGGAGAGAAAAACGATGAAAACTTGTATGGAATGGCCGGAGGAGTCATTGCTCGCGGCCTACCCGGCACTCCACGCCTCGGTCATGGAGCAAATTATCGAGCCCTTTTCATCAGTAGAGGAGGCGAGGGCATTCTGGGACGCGACCGGTTGTAGTCTGGTCATTATCGAGATGACTGACTCGATGAGTGAGTTCCAGGCCATGCCACAGCATACCCAGAATCAGGTGATGTTCGGTTTGCGTTACCCGGAGCAAGAATTCGCCATATCCGAAGATTGGCGTCTGCTGCTGGCCATTCTCAACGATGAGGGGGCGGGAATTTACCTGCTGATCCACTCAGATGCACCGCTGCTTCCCACCCTGGAGGCGATGCACCATGAGTAATCCCAGCCATAGCGACATTATGCGCAAGTTAAAAGAGATCAAGGGAATTAAGGAGCTGCTGGAGAAGGCCGTGCTCTTGTATGTCTTGCTCACGGATGGCGATCTGCCGGTCTGGTGCTATGCGCTCATCATCGGTGCGCTGGCTTATCTGGTAAACCCGTTCGACGTGGTACCAGATCCCATTCCATTTGCCGGTTATCTGGATGACTTATCAGTCATCACCTCGGCATTAGCCGCACTGCCGGTTAAGTCGCACCACCGTCAATCCGCGAAAGATCGAATGAGATCACTGTGACAGTGATGGAGTCGGTCCTGCCACGCTATCGCGTTTTCTATGACCCTTTATCTATGACCCTTTATCTATGACCTATCTACCGATGATCTGGAGATCGCAATCTCTGGTTATCTAACGATGTTGTAAGGAAACTATCATGACAAGACCCCGTAAAAACCGCGTTGAAGAGACCCCTAAATCTGTCAGTAATACGGCAGCAGCATCAAACACCCCCGACACCGCGCCAACCACAGAGCCCCCACTCACATCCGGAGCAAGCGGCTGCGCCGACCCCCTCTCGCCAGCCCTTGCGGCTGACGCCGACAAGGCCAGGCCTGGACCCGGCGACACCGCAGACTCCGTGCCCGGCGGCCCTGCACCCATACACACCTTGCTCAACCATACCGCCGAGAAACTCAGTGCCCGATCAGAAGGTTTGATTTTCTATGCCATTGGTCGTCATGAAGAGAGTGGCGAGCTGTTCCTGAAAATCACCGGCAATCAGGGTGGGGGTCTGCATAGCAAGGAGTGGATTGCGCTGTCGGCGATTGACGGTGTGTTGTGCTCCTTGCCCGCAGACAAGCCGTTTAAATCCAGCGTTATGAAGCGACTGTTTAAAGGTGGCAGTGCCAATAACGCCGGATTCTTATCAGCCATTCTGCGCTCGGACGGGCTGAAGTTGGTCCAGAAGGCAGACGGCAATCCGATGCTGCACGAACTGGTGCCTGATTACCTTGAGCGCTTGGGTTCGCTAACCAATGAGCTCTGTACCGTATCTTCTACCATCGAATAACCCCTGCATAGCACTCACCTGTCCAAGGGTGAGCCCTCCAACAACCAATCTGAGGTGATTATGACGATCCCATTTGCGGGCGATTTTGCCCTGCCTGTCAGTCAGGCATTGATGAGTATTCTGGATCAGGAACTGGTTAGATCTGGAATGGTGCTGAAGGGAAAATCCAGTCTGGTCTTCAACTTCCGGGACCCGGATTACGGCCCGGTCCGTGGCGGCTTTCATCCGGTAGAAATACGGCTGCTCAAGCGTAAAGACAGGTGGCTGTTCGATTACGTGACGGACTTTAGCTATCAGGGGCCGGAGGATATGGCGGAGTTGGTCAAAGAGATCGACTTCAACTTTTTGAGCGAAGAATACTACCTGCTCCGTTACGGCCAGATGGGACCAGCGTCGGCCAGGGAGCTCTATACGATGTGGGAGTCGAACTTCGTCAGTTACTACCAGATGGGCGTGTTTACCGTCTCAGTGGCTGCGTAACCGTCGCACCGGACAGGAGAGGAACAGGAACCAGCGGCGGTTTGGTACTGGCAGTGGCGCTGCTGTGTTTACCTTTCCATGTAGGGCAAGGAGCGATGGGCTAACCCAACTCGAAACCGGTCAGCGGCTCAGTAGGTTAGTCCATCCTTCGACTGTTACAGGGGTTCATCTACCTCACCAGAACAACAAAACAAGTATCCCCAGCCCGAGGCTGGGAGGCTTGTTTTTTTGTCATCAGCGAGGAGGGAGAAAGACAGATATGTGTGTATCCCCAATAGCGTTATTCCACCAAGCCTGAAACCGGCTGACTATCTGAGTTTTTGGATGCTTGTTTGCACGCAACAGGCTCGATTTGCGCAACACAGAGCTGCCGCTGTCGAGTAATCACTCATTCTGTGATGATGGCAAATGTTAAATGTTTCAATCTACTGGTATGGTAGGGCTCTTATGCATCTGTTCACACAGGCGTGGGTTGGCTGCGCATCCATGACTTATCAACTGACTTTTTATACAGTGGTAATGATAGCGCAAAAAGAGGAAGTCAAGTGAATACGTTCAGCCACCCAAAGGTTGCTGGTAATGCTATGATTTAATTTAAATTTTTACTTTACAGTGATGAAATTAGGGCGGAGTTAGATGGAAGGCGCTGCTAACGGATTAGTGCCACCTTCCATCTAATCACTGTTAGCCAAGGAGAGCGTATGGGCTTAGCGGACTGGTTCAGCACATTCTGTGAAAATCTCCGCGTCCAAGACGGGGGGACAATCTCAACGAGGTACAAGGCCATTACCCAGCGACTGAACACGGATTATTGGACAACAACCTCGGAGACTGCCCACAGTCTATACGTCGGCTCTTATGGGAGAAATACGGCAATCCATGGCATCAGCGACCTGGATATGATTTTCCAGTTGCCTTATGAAGTTTACCGACAGTACGACGGCCATACCGGAAACGGTCAATCCGCCTTACTCCAAGCAGTCAAGAAGTCCATAGAAAAGACGTACGCGACCACAAGCATACGGGGCGACGGACAGGTAATCCTTGTGCCGTTCACAGATGGCATCACCTTCGAGGTAGTGCCTGCATTCATCAATAAAGACGATAGTTTCACTTATCCCGATGCGAACAATGGTGGCCGTTGGAGAGTCACAAACCCAAAACCAGAAATCGCCGCCATAAGGACGCGAAATGCGGCCTGCAACGGGAACTTGGCCCCCCTATGCCGGATGATGCGTGCGTGGAAACGAAAATGGGACGTCCCGATCGGGGGGTTACTTCTTGATACGCTAGCGTACCAGTTCATCGATACTTGGCAGTACAAAGACAAATCGTTCCTGTATTACGATTACATGTGTCGCGATTTTTTCCGCTTTATGGCAGACCAAGACAAAGATCAAGAGTACTGGAAGGCACCAGGCAGCGGTCAATACGTTTATGGGAAAGGCATGTTTCAATGGAAGGCGACGCGGTGCTACAACATCGCAGTCGAGGCAATAGGGCACGAGACATCTAACCCGAAACAGGAGTGGTCGGCAAAACAGAAGTGGAGAGATATATTTGGAACCTCATTCCCAGACTAGTGACACGCCAGATTCGCGAGCAATCTTGGAAGGTCAATTGCGCGAATGTTTTGGGCGCGTTGTGTATTCCCACAAGACCCATGAGAAGTGCGCGGATATTCTTCTGAAACGACTTTCCACAGTTAAGCTTTGGCAAATCATATTGTCAGCCTTAACGACCGGTGGATTTATTGCTGCTGTATTCGGGGCTGGTGATATTGGTGCGCTTGTCGGCATCGTCATCTCAACGGTGCTGCTGGTCTTGAACGCCTACACAAAGAACTACGACTTGGGCGAACTCGCCCAGAAACATCGGCAGGCTGGTGCCGATCTGTGGATTATTAGGGAGAAGTATCTCTCCCTGATTACAGACCTACGTATGGGCGAAAAGCCTCTTGAATCACTTCAAACGGAACGGGACGTACTTCTAGAGCAGTTGCACGCCGTCTACTCGGGCGCACCGAGTACTACGTATGAAGCTTACAAGAAGGCTCAGGAAGCTCTACAGCAACTCGAAGATATGACGTTTTCGGATGCTGAAATCGATGCGTTTCTTCCGAAGGAGCTAAAAAGGGGCTAACAATGCCATGCACTCGGACAGGAATTACGCTGCGCTCCATTCCTTCCGGTGATGGCACGCGTTATGTGCTCAACTAGTTAAATTAGGAGTTGCAGTGAAAAAGGCAGTATTGGAAGCGTTAGATAGCTCAATGCTAAGAATTGACAACCTTTACCCTATTGATAGGGAGGTTGATTTTCAGTCCGTGTTATTTGGTGAACTATATAAAGCCTTACCAGAGGCAATTATTCGATTTGAACACACTTTGCAAAGTGACTACCAATCCTATCGCTTGCATGGCAGTTCCACTGAAAACCGGAGAAGTAGAGTTGATTTACATATCCAGACAGAATCAAAAACTATAGTAATAGAATTAAAGTATTTTAAAGGTGCAAGCAAAGAAGATTGTATGGATATGCTAGCTGATTTAGCAAAGGTTGAACGAATTGTTGAATCAGAAGAGGCGCATGAAGGTTTTTGCATTCAACTAGTTAAAGCTGGTGTAATCGAACATTTACCTCAAGGTTTGATTGATGCTAAATCTTATGAAAAGAAGGTAGGTCGTTGGGACTATAATTTTGAAATTAAAGGGCAATATGAAATCATACCAAAACTACAGGCTAATGGTCGTTCTCTAATTGTTCATCACATTCAATGACTGCGCATATAACAAAGCGTTTAAGACGGAGTCACAACGCTTGGCATATTGAGTTTGAATCAGCTTTAGTGATTACGGCACAATGGCTTAGGTTTGGTTGTCGTGTTGCTCACCACTTAACGCAGCGTTATGCATCATCATGGATAATAAAACAATGAGCTATCTGAATAAATTTGTTGATTCCATAAAATTTTTGGAAAAATTCGACAAGGAACACAAGCGAGCTAACCTTAACTATGAAGAGGTTGCTAGTGTAATTAAAAGTCGGCTGCTTGATAAGGTTCTTAATGATTTTTTAGATCAAAATCTTGGTAATGCTGCGCAAAGATTTATAGAGAATTCACCTCAAAGCCTTGAAAACTTATGTCATAGTGTATCTCAGCAGTTTTATGAAAACTGGATGTCACAGCCCATAGGAGATTTAGTTCCTGTTGCAATAACTGTTGGGAATGTGAAGTTCAGAAATAGGGAGGTTTATAAGGTTTCAAAGTCATCGATAAAAAAGACAATAGCAAAAGGCTTTTGTCCTGATGAAAGCCTCGAGCTTCATGTATGGCTAACATTCTCAAATATGACCGTTCTGGATCTAACTATTGTACCTACGCTGATATATAAAGGTTTAGCTACTCTAGATGATTTTGATGGTTGCCAATATGTAATTTGGAAGGAAGGCGAGGGAGAGGGATTTGATTACATACCTTTGCTTCAACACAATAACTTTATGTATGAAATAGATAAAATAGCCGGTTATGCATGACAAAGCATTCAAAATCGTTCGCCGCGTTCTCTGGGACCTCAAAAGCCACGCTTTTTCGGCCCTTTAAAGCTGCGTTATGTACCTAAGGGGGAAGTGTGAAGTCAGTTATCGAGAGAGAGAAAATAAAGCGGGAGAAAGCGGAGAGGCTTCGTCGTTACGCTACGATTAATTGGAATATCAAGAAGAAAGAAATTGAAGTGATATTCCGTGAAGCTTTTTCTGGATTTAATGTTAATGGCAGAGAGTTTTATATAGATAACGACCTTAATAGTGAATTCTCCGACAAAATATATATTGGTTACGACTGCGTACAAGTGAGCCATCCTTTCAGGTTTACAGGAAATATGGTCATTACCAAGGACGAGAGGTCAACCAACTTCGACAGAAAAAAGGAAGTTGGAGCTGCTTTATCTATAACAACGTCAGCAATAGGAAGTTTTGATATTTTCCTCATGCCAGCCAAAAACGATGACAAACCTTGGGAAAGTAAGAGTCTTATCATTTATAGCTGTAAAGACCCCAATAAATTAACAAAAAAGAGAATACTTAAGTCTATTAGGCAGTATCTAATATTTCAAAGGGTTGATAGTTTGCTTGAGTATTCATCAGTTTTTGAAAATGCTTATGTAGCATGGTTGTATTTTTGGGATGCCAGAAATAGAGAGAAGTATCGAAACTTACTTTTTCAAATAACGAACCATTGGGGGGCGGTAGCTGTAAGTGCTATAGCTGCATGGGTAATAGCAAAAAACACATCCTGATTACCATCGCCCCCTCAACCACCGTCATCTATCATGCTGATGCTCCTCCTTGATGAGTGTTACAGCCGCAAAAAATGGCGTCTTGCCCGGGTAATCCCTCCCCATCTGGCAACCTTCAAGGCTGGCCATCTCCATTTGCTATGCATGAAATCCTACTTCGTTGGTTCATATGAGATTCAAGATAGTCGACAAACCCGGCCCAGTGAATCCATTCAATCCGATTCATGCTAACGGGTCACACTGTCAGGCTATCGGTCGTCTAAATCGACTCTGGTGCTTCTTCTGGTGCGCTTCGGCATCATCACATTGCTAGTAAAAAGAGAAGGGGAAGCAACATAATAGTTGCTTCCCCAATCGCGTTATTACACCAACCAGATATTGCTATATCAATCAGTCGGTTATCACTTCATGACTCGGCGCATTCTGCGTGATTTGCGCCATCCCTGCCTTGGCGCTGTTCAGCCTGTCTTGGAGCTGAAGTATGTCCTCGGGCTTGAACAGCGCCCCCAGCTCTAACCCCGGACACTCTTGCAGGATCACCCGCACCAGGCGGATGGTGCGCGTCGTCACCGGTACACACTGCCCGACCAGCTTGGCGCGTTTGGCGGACTTGCAGTCATCCACGCTGGTTGGGCAGCCATTGACCGTCAGCCATTCGGCCAGCTCGCTGTAGCCCATTGTTTTCGTCATACCGAAGGCGGACTGGGTATAAGCACGCAGGAAAACCCGCTTGAGGATGCCAAGCGAACCCTCATCCGTCATACGCATCACGTTGCTTTTCATCGAGCCCTTGCAGGTTAAGTAATCTTCCCAGTTCTCCCAGTCCTCGAGTGTTTTGAGACAATGATTCTTGCGCCAGCTGTCGAAGATTATGCGCTCTTCAATAGCGGCTTGGGCTGTCGGCCAAGGTTGCGTCTCAAAGCAGATATGCTCAATGCCTAACACGTTCTGCATGGATGGCTGCATAGGTTTCCGTTTGAAGTCGAATTCAAGATTCAGTGTCTTGGTCTTGGTCATCGAGACAAGATCACACTCATTGATCCACATCTCTGAAATGCTAACTAATTGTTCACTATCTACTTTTTGACCAGGTGTACGGTTCAAATAAAGGTCTAACATGTAGTTTTGGTGCTGATCTTTGGAGCAGGGCGGTTTGACTCCGGCCTTAGCCAAGATATCCGGCTGACCCTCCATAGGGATAGCCGTCAGTTGCCCACGCGTTTTCATGGCAATCAGCTGGTTAGCCCCGTGTTTGAGCTCTAGCATCCGAAAACTGTCGCCATCAAGCCGTTCACCAAGTGCCTGAAATCGACAGCATAGCGGTCCACTCAGATCTAATTCTTCATACGTCGCATCTGTAAGGAGCCCGTCGGTGGTCGCGCTAATGATGGTTTTGTTAGCTGGGATTGCGGCCAGGATCTCGCTCAACACCGCACGGACTATGCCCGTTGTATGAGCGGCAAAATACGCATTAGTAATGGCAGAACGGTCAATTTTCTTGCTCAACCCGGTTGTTGTATCGAAGGCGGTTTTACCTTGTAATCCTTGTGCTAGCTTGCCATAGACAGAATTGCCTATCTCCTTCCACAACAGCTCGTCACATGATTTCTTTGTGTAGGATTTACGCATCTTTCGGACAAAGGACACGAAAGATTCAAACGGACTAACTTCCACGTCACACCAAGGGATAATGATCCCCTGAATGATATCGATTTGACATCCCATGTTGAGAGCAACCTCGATTTCAGGTGCAGTGCAGTTTGACTCACCACTGAGGGGGTAGAGCAAACCATATTTCTCATCAAAGACCGGTAAGCAGGGGAAGCGTAATCCAGTGGGAAAGGAGAATCTGACACGTGCTAGCCCGAGGACGTGACCTCGATAATCTTCTGGGTTACTAGTTAGTCGAGCATTTCCATAATCTAGTGGGAACAGATCAACGAGGGCTGTGGTGTAGGCACCACTCAAGTCAAAATCATAGAAGCTGGAAACCGGCGTCGGCCCATTCCAATAGCTCTCATTACGGCCACCGTGGTAACAATCGATAGCTAATGGCTCAAAAGTCCTAGCAAGCGACGTCATTTGACGCAGCTTCTGGGAGGTTAGTCGACTTTCTTTATCATTCCACCGTGAGCGTTCAACTACTTCTGTTCCGAGCAATTGGTGCTGGTCATATTCCTGATCTCGGAGGAACTTTAGAAACATACTGCAGCTCAGACTCCCAAGGGACGCGGGTAGTCGAGTGAGGCCATGTTGCTTAATGAATTCATGCAAGCGTAGCCCGTACTTAACCGCAATCTCTGCATCTCGAAGCGCATAGGCTTCAAAGGCCGATTTGTCCCCGGCCAAGAGTTCATCCATGCGTTCAATGGAATACCCATCTGGGATGGAAAGTTTGGGAATTCCGATCATCTCGCCTACCGTTGCCAACCCTGTTCCACCGGGGGTATGTAGCATCGTGTCGACAAAGGCAATCAGAGTCATGTGTTTCTTGCGTTGTGAATCTTTCAAGATCATCGGCTCAGGTTGAGCCCTGCGTGCCAGCAATGCTTTGATATCTACACCGTAGGTTTCTGTCATTGTCGTCACGGTCTTGCGGATACCGCTGACCTTCGTTTTCTTACGGAAGAAATCACTAAAGGACGCCAGGTCAGCGCGAAGGAAATGGGCATAGACATAGATCTTTTTGGGCCATTTCGTGATGATCCCTTTTTCTTTACACATGATGACGATACGGGCTATGAACGGGTCAAACTCTAACCGATCACTCACTTTCCCGGATTTGGGATAGATGATCCCCGAGTGGGACCCTAACTCAGTTATCACGTGGAATTGATATGACAGGATGACATTGCGCTTGGTCTTGGGGTCGTAGACATATTCGCTATCAATACCGATGTGGATGGGTTCCCCCTTTGCTAGGGTGACCGTTTCCCCCGCTCGCAATCGGGTCAATGCTTTTTTCAGCAACAGATCTTCTTCGGCGGACGCACTCTGCCCGCGCATTATGGGATCTACGGCGTTTCTTGAGTCCAGGATGTAGGTGCTGGGATCAAGCGCAAGCTGTATAGAACGAGCCAATTCTAATTGCTCGTAACCAATGTCAGGCTGTGCATAATCCTCGTTGACGGTCATTGCGTCCGGTTCTGGGAATGCAAAGAGGCTGTCGTTGATGGGACAATCCATAGCAACTGCAGTTCCGCTCTGTAGTGGCGGTTGGTTGTGAATACTCATGGTTGTTTTTCCATAAAAAAGGGCCTCTTTAGAGGCCCTTGGTTGAATGGGGTCAGTTAGTTAGCTAACTGATGTTCGATCTTTGCTAGGGCCTCATCGAGCTCTTCTTCCGTGTCGTAGGTGATCCAAGTCGCTTTGGCATCCACTATCTGCGGAGTGATGCTGAGCAATACGCGCTCTTCATCAACAACAGACGAAATGTTGGCAATAATGTCTTTAGCAAACAACAGCTTGTCGACGTGGATGAATTTGCGCTTCTTTTGCTTGAGCACAAGGCTGGACACCTGTTTGAAGCGTTCTGCTATCTCTTCAGGGTCACGACTTTTGTGCATAATGGCCGGGAAAAGACTACTGTCGGACCATGCCATCAGCGCATGTGGCTGTTCTGGGTCATTTAGTTGAATTTGAACAACGCGGCTTATCGTGTCGAGGTGCGTGAAGCGACCGTTTACTTTGATGAATGCACCTACGATTTGGTAGACAGCAGCATGTTGGGTGTTATTTGTGCTCATGAGAGCCTCCTGTAGTTAGGGTTGTTAATTTAGGTTTTGCAGTTGTTTACGTTCCCACTTCTCCACTTCACTTAGTGGGAACCGGGTTTGCCGACCGATGGTTACAAACGGGGGTAGCTTCTCAGGGGCGATGATCATCTGCTTATCGATGGTGCTTTTACTGACGCGCCACCGCATAGCTAGTTCGCTTCGTGTCAACATATGTACATCGTCCATCGCAACCTCTCGTTTGTGCTGTTCGTTCGACTGGATTGCAGTATTCAGAAGTTGACCCCCCAAAGCATTGACAACACATGCATTGCGGAATTTTGTGTGTGTTGGTTACGAATGGGTCTTAATGGTGTTCCGCGCAACTCAACTGGAACACGCTGCGGGCAGTGGTATGTCTTCAGAGAGCCATTGCTGTTGAGTGGCATTGATATGAGGGAGTAAATGGGTCGTGGTGCGTTGCTGATATCGCATCGCCATCTGTAGTGATGAGTGGTTCAGGGCCTGTGCAACCATGGCAATGTCACCCGTCTGTAGCATCAGTTCCGTGGCAAAGGTTCGGCGGAGATCATGAATGCAAAGGTCACTGATCCCTGCTGTAGCACAAATCCGCTGAAAGGCATGCCGTGGGTAGCTCATGTACCCTGAAGAGGATTGGGAGGAGGGGAAAAGGAACCTCTGTTTGTTGACCAGTAGTTGCTGTGTTTCGATGAGTCTGATGGCATGAGACGTCAGGGCCACTTGGTGAGGTAATCCATTCTTGGTCGTAGGCAGGATCAGGTAAGCCTCATCGAGGTGCAAGTGGGCTTGTTCTATGGAGCACACCTCCCCAATCCGCATCCCTGTGTAGAGAGACAGTAATAACGACCGACTTGCTTCCGAGTTTTGGACATAACATGCATCGATAAAACGAGACCGTTCATCAAGGCTCAGGATCCGCTTTCGTTCGTTATTTTCCTTGAGTTGCCGTAGCCCATTCATCGGTGAGACAGAGAGGTATCCGTGCTCCACGGCCAAGGTCAGCATCCTCGACAGGGCAGACAAGATCTTGTTCACGGTGGCAGGCTTGAGGTGTTCAGCAAGTCGCCTTTGGAAGGCCACAATGGATTGGCGATCCAGTGTTTTTAGACGACGGCTTCCAAACTCCGGCAGGATGTGTTTTCTAACCTTGGACAGCTCTGACTGCGTATTGCGCTTATGCAGCTGCATATCGTCGAGATAGGCGGTTTCAAAGATCTCTTGGAGGGTTTTGTTTTGTCCCAGGGGATACGTATTGCGGGCAAGTTTATGGAGCCTCGCATGCACCTCGTCCCTGGCCTCTTGTATGGAGATCTGCGGATAGGTACCAATGGTCTCGAAGACCCGTTTGTAACGATGGGTTGTGTCGAAGACGAAAGACGTAGATAGAGCGTACCGGTACACGTATAGCTGTCTTACGTCAGCATCACGATATACCTGCTGCTTGCCATTGGCTGGCGGTGGTAAGGTCTCAAGAGCTCGTTTTGTCAGTTTCAGATTAGTAATGGACATAGATCCTCCTTCAGAAAAAGGAGGATGCTAGGTCATCTGGGGTGGTTACATCATTGACATCACATGCATTCAGGAAATGCCATTTTTGTTAAATAGCATTCTCATTACTTGTCGGCTCAGGCAGCAGTGGTCCATCTTTTCCGATAATCGTATTAAGCATACGCCGCATCACTCTAATTTCATGCCGGGTTTCAAGCTCGTCGAGTTTCGGTCTAGAAGAGAGGTCTATTGGCGCGGCACCATCACAAATAAAAACATCATCACAAATACTTATCAAAACAAGCAATAGGTTTTCTATAGTGTATGCAAAGGGTTTCTCTGGTGTACTGTATAGTGCGGAGACGTGATCCCAATTTCTTTCTAAATAATATATGACTAACTTGAGGTATAGGTTTCTTGTGAGTTTTCGTACTGCAAGGTCAGTTGTTGTGGTGCCTTGAAATTCTGTTTTTCTTTGGTTTGTAATGGAGTATTGGTCTGGAGTTTTTATCTTCGACCTACAGTCAGACAATGTGTCGTTTTTTTTTCGACAAAACAAAAAATGCTGCGGTGCCAAAAACCATGCACATAAAGCCAACTAAGTCTATCAAATAGGGTTCTGATGTATCCTTATCGATTTTCTTTAGCATCTTAATGGCCGGCTCAACGAGCCAGGCTCTCGCAAAGTGTGCCTTGATAATATTCCGTTTTTTAGTATTGTTTTTTATGTTTATATTTGAGGGAATGTCCACTTTATCCAAGAAAGCTATCATCGAATCGGAAAGTTTTGTTGCATATTCTTTTATTGCATTATCTTCACCGTAAAATGATGAGTCATCGGTTGTCTCACTATAAATTGAGCCACATTTCTCAAATTCAATCTGCAATGCAGAATACAGTTGTCTTACTTCACCAGATAGATTTTCGGTAATGTCTTCTTCCCCAATGAAACGCCATCCAAATGCAACTAGAGCATCATAAACTTTACCCTGCACTTTCGATTTTTTGATGCATTCGGCATGAAGATAATAAATATACTTACTCAGCAACTCTAAGTTAAAAAAATCATTCATTCGAGAAAATTCACTATAAATATATTTCTTTATAGGCTGCTTTCTAAGAGTGAACTTGCCGTCGATTTCTTCAAATAAGATATCTGGCGTAAGATCTGGATGTGTTTCAAGAACATATGCGATATCTGAGTCGTTATCATTAATTAGATATTTGTGCGGCATAAAAAATCCTAAGGTGAGAATAACAGCTTCTAATAGTATTTTTCCTGATTATCCATGATCCTCAACTCGCTGCAAGAGCTGGTATAGCATTGAAGGGTAAGCAGTTACGGTTGGTTGCCATGTTGTCGTTTCCTAAATCATCCCTCAGGACATCACCCCAGCTCCCGTCCTGGACCAGTACACTATGTATCCCCAATGGCGCTGTTACACCTATTACTTCTTCGTCGATAAATCATATGGTTACGTGCAGGCTGCAATGCGCATTTCACGCGTGTTGCGAAGGATGATGGATTTTCATGTGGGCGATTGAAGCTGGATCAGGTGATGCGGTAATCCCCCCATTTTTAGGAGCGTTCAAAAGTAGAGGTCAGTGCCGCCCGGCCCTGACCTCTGCGTTTTCCGCTCTATGGTGCCGGATTACTGACAGGCTCCCCCCCAGTTTACACCGTCCGTGCCACATTCCAGGCGATGAGTACCGTCCACTTTTCGCTGTGTTTCGGCATCAGCACATCAAGGTGCAGACAGTTCCGTCTCGCATACGATGACCTCGCACTCTGACGGGTCGGGGAAGTCTCCGCCTTCGTCGGTGATATATATCTTGTCGGCATCAATTCGGTAGTTCCCTGCCGGTGTCAGCAGTGGGTTTTCATACATGCCCTGATAATCGACAGAGACAGATGTTGCGCCGTGGGTTCTCAATGTGACGCGTCCGTTGGGGGCGATAGTGATGGATTGTTGAATCTCACTTTCATCCCCGAAGTTGAAGTACCGGGTTCCCGTGAACGGCAGCTCGACTGCTTGCTGCTGTGGATCCCCGGTATGGTCAGTACCTCTGGCGCTCTGGCACATTTTCTCTAGCAGTAGATCCAGCATTCCCTCGGGCTGTGGTCGCCCGTTAATCTCCAACGCCTCCACAGAAAAACCATCATCTTGCATCCAGACCTGCACCATGGCCCGTGCAGGCTGACTGGCATAGGTGATGGTGCCGCTGACATTCACCAATTTCCGACCATCCGCCGCTTTCCCGCCGGTCCACTCGGGGTCTTCGAAAAAGCTGTTGACCATCTTCTCGACGGAGATGTTCGGGCACATCTCCAGCTCGCTTTCCTTGAGGGTTGCCACATCCAGCATGCTGAGTACGCCAGCATAAGCGCCTGTCGAGCAGAGCATCATTAAACCGACTGCAGTTTTTATGTTCATACAAGGCGCTCCTCACCACACCCATGAAAACGCGGATATGGGGCGGTAGTTATAGCGACGGTCAAACTCCTCCTGTGTCAGGCACAAAACACGGATGAACTCGATCACGGACAAGATCAGGGGAAGGCCGGTGGTGCAGAGCGCTAGGTAGATAAGCCCCCAGCCCCAGTTTCCGGTGTAGAACTTATGCAGACCAATGCCGCCGCCCAAGAATGCGAACACAGCGGTGAGCCCCTTGCGCTTGCCACGGTGCGCAACGGCGTTTGCGCCGTTTAGCGGTACCTGCGGGGGAGTGGTCGCGGCAGAGGGTTGTTGGGAGGATGCCGCCCCCTCTTTAATAGGCCATGCTGCGATATCGATAGGCTTCAGCAGCTCATCCGTTATGGCTCGGGCTTTCTTCTTTGCGGCGCCGAAGGTATCGATGGCATCGACAAACGAGCCATTGAGGGTGAGCTGTATGGTCTCATCGCCTTGGGAGGCAAAATTCACGGTGATACGCATACCGAAAGGGTTAAAGCCATATTTCCATGCTGCTTCGATCCTGCCTTGGGTGCGCTCGATGGTTTTTAACGTGCCGCCTTGGGCTTGCAAATGGGCGGCGACATGCTCGAAGAGTTGCTCATAGGGACTGGTGGAGCAAAGAGTGTTGTCGGACACTTTTTGCAGGCTGATGGTGTTCATGCATTACTCCTTGGATATCGACTGCGGGATGGTTGACGACAATGTGAAACAGCGACGACAGGTGGTGTCGCGGCATGTCAGGCGCTGTCGCCAGATGTATAAATTGGGATCTTTGTCACAAATGGGTCAGGGCGGAGCCTGGCTCATCAGGGTCAATAGATGGCGTAAATCACGGACGATTTGCTCATGGATAAAACCGGGCGAGATCACGGTGAGCCCCGGCATCCAGGATTTGATGACAGGCAGAATTTGGTTGGCATCGAGCACACGACTGCTCAATAACAGCGCGCCGTCATCCAGGGTTTTGACTATCTCCTGCTCGGGCAGCAACGGGCGATGCTGAAAGTTGATGGCGATGGCGGCATTGGCCTTGAGTAGCACCTCGATCATGCCGGAGCGCCAGAGCGTCGGATCGGTATCGATTTGTCGTTGAATTAGCGCATCGCGGGTAAAGGTCTGTTGCGATAGCTCAATCAGTGCGATGGAGCTCAGCGGATTGGCTTGCAACCGCCCCTCGCTGACGCCGACCAAGTGCCAGGTGCCTTTATAGTTGATGAGCTGATAGGGGCTAAACAGCTGCTTGCGCTGGTCTTTGGGGATGAGCCAGCATTGCAGATGCTGGGTCATTGCCTGCTCTAATACCGGTATCTGGTGAATGAGTGAGTCAGCTGATTGACCATCGAACCCCTTGATGGCGAAGAGACTGGGTTGCCTCTGTCCAGCAGCTGACCCAGACGATGTTCACTGGCGCGGGGGAACAGGTCGGTGATGCCAAGCTGTTCGGCCAGCTTTCGCAGTTTTCTGTCGTTCTTGTGATTGAGAAACTCAGGATCCAGCCAGTATTGCTGGTTGCGATGCTCTATCGGTAGATAACTGAGGCGTTGATTGAAATCCCGCTGCAGGGTGCGCACGGTGACGTTGTACTCGGTGGCCAGATCACTCAGGTGTAGCCTCTCACCGCTGTACAGGCGGGTGAGGAGCATACCGAGGCGCTGAGCAATCTTGTCGTGTTCGTGCATACCATCACAGAAGGGGAATAACCGTGTCGCGGATTATCCAAACAGGCCGCGACACGGCGTGACGAATTGGCTGGTAGGTAGTTTTTCGCAAAACCCATCATCGGCGATGGGTTTTTATCATCAGTAGAGGGGTTTTGTTATCAACCGGTGAGAAGCGGTTGAGCGGGCAACGATGGTCGTTTGTGTTCGGGAGGAACTAAAACACCATGTGTGTTTTTTAACCGCCCAGTGAGCCACAGCGCACAATAAGAAAGATGTGTTAATTTAGATTGTCTATACAACGGGTTGTCCGTTATGGTAGACCCCATAACCATTCCCTTTCTTTATGGAGGGTTTTTGTGTTTGTTTGGTGACACGGTTTCGAGTTATATGGTTTGTCTCTGATTGCGATATAAGGAAATAGTGAATGAGTGATACATCCGAGAATATACCAAATGAAGGTGTTGTGGTTAATACGGAGGTGCAGTCCTCAGACACTTTATTTAGTGATTCATTTGAGATTTCAATTGAAGCGGCAAAGATAGTAAATTACGCCGCAGCTCAAAATAATATCCCACTAATTCAGCGTTTAATTATTCGCAACAAAAGCGAACAGTCGTTCAGGCAGGTGGATTTTCAGATAAGTGTCAATCCGGCATTTTTTGAACCCAAGCGTTTCACCTTTGATATCTTCGGTGCTGAAGAGTCTCGAACCTTCAACTCAGTTCAACTAAAGCTCTCGCTAAACCACGACTATCTATTCGATCTGGATGAGGCTGAGACCGGTAACATCATAATTACCGTGTCTAAAGAAGGCGAAGAACCTTTGGTTCACAACGAACCGATTCGTGTATTAGCTCGTAACGAGTGGGGAGCAACACTGGGTTTACCAGAGCTATTGGCTGCACATGTTCAACCCACGCCTATAGAAGTTGATCGCATACTGTCAGCCGCATCTTCTTTGCTTAAGTCATCCACAGGCTTGAGCATGAATGGATATCAGAGTAAAAACCGTGAGTATGTCTGGAAACAGGTAAATGCAATTTACCAAACTCTAGCAAACATGGGGTTCCATTACGCACCGCCGCCTGCCTCTTTCGAGCGAACAGGACAGAAGATTCGGACTACTGCCCAGATCCTCGATGGCAAGATGATGACTTGTCTGGATTCCAGCGTACTTTTGGCGGCTTGTCTGGAACAGGCGGGTTTGAACCCCGTAATTTTGGTCAAGGAAGGTCATGCTTGGGTTGGGGTCTGGTTAGTTGATTCGTACTTTTCCAACCCGGTAGAAGACTGCGCTCAAGATGTGAGAAAGAGAATTGCCTCCGGAGAATTTCTCACGCTTGAGACCACAGTGATTCCTCAGGCCGCTTCTATGAAAAAGGCTATTGCCGATGCAGCAAATTATCTGGAAGAAGCCCAGGAGCATACTTTTGAATACGCGATTGACATCAAGCGGGCTCGCCAGAATCACATTCGCCCGATGCGTGCTATTGCAGCGCTAGGCAAAGGCACTGTCGACTATGGTGAGGATTTTTCACCAACAGGACCAATTATTGAAGATGTCCCGGAATTGCCGCCATTAGATCCAGGAGTCATAACCACCGAAAACGTAGTGACTGACAACACTCCGGAAGGTCGTATGGCAAACTGGAAGTCCAAACTGCTTGATCTGACTTTACGAAATCGTCTACTGAATTTCAAACCCAGCAAAAAATTCCTAAAAGTAGTGACTCATGATGCGGGGGATCTTGAAGACGCATTGGCAGCAGGTGGTGAATTCAAGCTCGTAGCCAAACGTTCAATGGCTGACATGGGCGACCCCCGAAGTGAGGAAGAATTTAAAGCCGAATACGGCATGACCTCGGCTGAGCAGTATGCTAAATCGGCGCTACCAAAAAAAGAAATCTGTTTTGATGTAGAAAAAGAAAAACTGCAGGACTACGCCACTGTTATATTCCGTGAGGCTAAAAACACCTTAGATGAGACCGGATCTAACAGTCTATATATTGCGTTGGGTACATTATGCTGGAAAGAAACCCCAGAAGCCGAGACTGTATTGAAGGCGCCAATTCTCCTAGTTCCTGTGAAATTGAAACGCGGTGCGGTAGGCTCTGGCATCCGATTGGAACGTCTTGATGAGGAAACAATTTTTAACCCCACACTCTTACAAAAGCTGGCAATAACATTTGACATCTCTTTACCGTATCTCGACGGGCAGCTTCCAAATGATGATTCCGGTGTGGACGTAGACAAGATTTTTGCGACATTAAGGAAGAAAATTGAGGACTTGAAAGGTTTTGAAGTCATCGAGGATTCTTATCTTGGACTGTATTCTTTTGCTAAGTACCTCATGTGGAGAGATTTATCCAAAAATTCTCAGGATTTACTCAAAAATAAGGTGGTAGACCATTTGGTTAACCATCACGGTGAAAATTTCCAGGATGACACAAAAGCAATCAGGCCTGAGGATTTGGATCGCGACTTCTCACCTCAATCTTTGTACACACCATTGTTGGCTGACTCGTCTCAATTGGCTGTCATCTGCACAGCCGAAAAGGGTCGAAACATGGTCGTTGAGGGACCTCCAGGAACGGGCAAGTCTCAGACTATTACCAACCTCATCTCTCACTTCCTGGCCAATGGTAAGACTGTGCTCTTTGTAGCTGAGAAAATGGCTGCGTTGGAGGTAGTACACAACCGATTAACAGACATTGGGTTGGCGGAGTTCTGCCTAGAGCTGCATTCGACTAAAGCTAAGAAATCAGAGATTTCCAAGCAGTTTGTGCAGGTGCTCGAATGCGCGGACAACAAACTCGTTGCTGATTGGGAGTACGAGGCAGAGCGGTTGGCTGCGCTGAGAAACGAACTGAATGCCTTGGTTAGGGTGTTACATCAGACACATAGAAACGGTTTGACAGTGTACGAAGCTATGGGCTGGACGTTAGTGAGCGACAAAGAACCAGCTCGCTTTGATTGGACTGACCCAGAGACACATGACTACAAGGAAAAATGCAGTCTGGAAGATTTTGTGGGTGATTTGGCAGCGTTGGCTACACGCCTTTCCAAAATATCGACTCACCCGCTCAATGAAGTAAAGAAGACAACTTGGACTCCTACTTGGCAGGACAGCCTATTGCAAACGGCTAAGCAATCCGTTGAGCAAGTGAGCGATATCGAGGCCAGCTTGCAGGATTTCTCCGCGCTCGTAAAAATCGAGGCTAATCAAGCGAGCTTGGATCAGTTGCAGTCCATTGATGAACTTGCTGCTGCTTTACTTAACGTTTCACAGGTGCCGATGGAGTCAGCTAGTCAAGCGTTCAGCACACAAGAACGTAAGAAATTGGGCGAACTTATCCGGCATGGCGAGCAGCGTACCGTCCTATGGTCATTCTTCAAGAATTACGACGCGGAACTAAAAACGCTAAAAGCCGCGCCGTTAAAACTTCAATGGAGAGCGGCATCCCAAGATTGGTGGCCCAAGAAATGGTTTACTAAGCGGAAGATTTCTAATCAGATTAGACTTTTTAGCCTTGATAAGTCGCGCGTTGCTGACGAGGAGATGGACGCATTCCTTGATAATTTGGCCAAATTAAATGTAGAGGATCAGTACCTTCACGAAAATGCAGCAATCGGATCAGGTTGCTTGGGAGACGTTTTTAAGGCCGAGAATACCGACTGGAGTCAGGCGGCAGCCTACCTTCGCTGGATGGATGATTTGGCTTTATCTGTGCAAAAAGCCTTTGACGCACAGATGGAGCAGTTAGACATCGCCCGAAGTTCGCTTCGAGTGCTGCTTTCTGATCAAAATGAGTCCTTTAGACCGGGTGGGCGGCTCTATAACGTGGCCCAGGCTTACAGGACTTCTTATTCGGGGTTCATCGCGCTGTTCACCAGCCTTAGGGAGCTCACTGGTAATAGCGAATTTTTGGGGGGCTCGGCCAAAGTGGGCTTACTGGGTTGCATACGTTCAATGCATGCTCAGTGGCAGTCACATAAACAGGAAATCCAACCATGGTGTGTCTGGAATGACTCCCGTGCGAAGGCTTTATTACTTGGATTGCAGGGCTTGATTGAGCAGGTCGAGCAAGGTGCAGTAGATCTTGCTGATCTTAAAGATCATTTTGTGGTGTCTTATGCTAGCTGGTGGCTAAAGTGCATTTTGGATAGAGAGCCGTTGCTCGCGAACTTCTCTGGCGCATCACAAGCCCATAAAATTGCAGAGTTCCAAAAGGCTGATGAGCGTTTCCAGAAACTCACAGTTCAGTATGTACAGGCCAAGTTGCGCGGCAAGATTCCAACTGGGTCAGAATTGACGGGTGACTTGAAAGGGGAAATAGGGTTTTTGCGCCATGAAGCGCAGAAGCAGAAGATGCATCGTCCGATAAGAGAGGTGCTTAAAAAATCCTCCGCAGTGCTGCCACGCTTAAAACCCTGTTTACTGATGTCACCTCAGTCCGTTGCACAGTATCTAGACACGAGCACTCAGATGTTCGATGTAGTTATATTTGATGAAGCCTCGCAGATACCGACGTGGGACGCTGTTGGTGCAATCTCACGCGGTAAGCAATTGATTTGTGTTGGTGATCCTAAACAGCTACCTCCGACCAACTTCTTTAGTGCCTCGGATGCCTCTGGAAACTTTGATGATGAAAGTCTCATCGAGATGGAATCTATTCTGGATGAATGTTTGTCATGTGGCATGCCATTGTCTCGGTTGGCTTGGCACTATCGTTCACGTAACGAAGGGTTGATTACATTCAGTAACCACCAGTATTACGGGTCGGATTTAGTTACTTTCCCAAGTCCCGTGGAAACGGATAACTCTGTGGAGTTTGTTGATTCGAAAGGGGTATATGAGCCCGGCAAGTCGCGCACAAACAAAATTGAAGCGGCCAAGATCGTTGATGAGATCGAGCAGCACTATCTCTCAGGTGCTGGTAAGAAGTTCTCCATTGGAGTCATTACCTTTAACTCTACTCAACAGGCTCTGATAGAGAAACTAATGGATCAGCGGCGCCTTGCGAATCGGCAACTGGATGAGGCTATTGCACAGGCTGGCTCAGAAGAACTCTTCATCAAGAATTTGGAGAATGTTCAGGGTGATGAGCGTGACATCATCTTGTTCTCAATTACCTTTGCTAAGGATGCAAGTGGAAAGTTGAGTATGAATTTCGGTCCAATGAACAAGGAAGGGGGCCATCGCCGCCTTAACGTGGCTGTTACCCGTGCTCGACACAAAGTCAAGATATTCTCAAGCCTACGGCCAGAGGACATTGATCTATCGCGCACTAATGCCAGGGGGGTGGCAGATCTAAAAGCCTATCTGGACTTCGCTTTGCATGGCGCCCGTGTTTTGACTGAACAAGCCATACCAACTGGGCGGGAACCTGATAGTCCTTTTGAATATCAGGTCATTGACGCCTTGCGTAACCGTGGGTGGCGTGTTGTGCCACAAGTTGGTGTATCCGGTTATCGAATCGACCTGGCTGTAGTCAATCCTCATGCTCCAGGAAAATTTTTGCTGGGAGTAGAGTGCGATGGCGCTACTTATCATTCCGCACCGAGTGCTCGTGATCGAGATCGCTTGCGCCAAATGGTGCTTGAAGGTTTAGGCTGGAATATTCACCGTATTTGGTCGACTGACTGGTGGTTTAACCGAGAGATCCCCCTGAAAGCGCTTCTAGCACGGCTAGACGTATTGGAAGAGCAAGCGCGTCTTGAAGTACAACCGGGTTAAATGAAATTCTCTGGTGGGGGTATATACAGCGTTATGTGTTTATCCCCAATAGTGTTGTTACACCTATCGATGATTTGCATATAAATCAAATGGTTACTAACCATAAGAAATGCACATTGCTCATGGTTTGCGTCGGATAGTGCATTTCTCGCCTTGGGTAATTGAAGTTCACTCAGGAGTGAATCAGGGCCATAACCCTCCAGTCATCGCTTCATGGTAAGGCTGAAAAGTGTTTAGTGAACTTGGGGTGATTCAGCCATTTTTTCTTGGTGGGCTTGGATAGGTTGTTGTTGCTCCTGGAGCAGCACTGAAGGGAGTGAGTAGTGAAGAAAGCAACGTTACCCGCCATCGTCGTCACCGGTCTCTTAATGACCGGGTGCTCGACACAAGGCAACGCCGTAATACCTATCGTTGGGCCGCTGGCCAGTTTCGCGAGTTATGAGTCCGTAGGGTCGTTCGCTCTCAGTGGGGATCGCCCCTACCTCGGGAAGGTTCGTCGCAACAGATTAGATGGCACCTATGACATCACCACGGCGTACATGACCATCGGCGATCTCATCCGGGGGATGACCGGATTCAGCTCGCTCGAAAACTTTATCGACACATCAGCACGGACTGGGCTTGTCGTCGTGCGCGGGACCAGCGCCAACTGCCCCACAGCGCAATGGGCTGTGTGGTACGACGACCGCCAAACCGTAATCCACCCGTTCCCAGGATGCCAGCCGTACACCAAGAACACCGTAACCCGTAATGGGCAATACATCATGTTTGAAGACCCTGCAGGGAAAAGCGACTCGCTTTACGCATTCGACGTGCGCCAGGCCAAATTTGCTGAATACCGATACCAGCGGCCAGTGGCAACCCCTACCGAAACAAAGACAGCTCGCCAGAGCTCGCCAGCGCGTCCCAAGCAGACGGCAACGGCATCACGCAAACGCACCCCGGCAGCCAAGACCAGACCGGCCACCAGCCCCCCTGCGGTCATTCGCCAGGCAACCTATCAGCCTGGCACCATTGAGATTAAGAAGGTCTCCAGCCAGACCACCCAGGAAGTGGTGACATGGGAGCAATAACATGGCGCTTTAAGGCGCTGCTTGGCACAAAACTGTTTTGGCTCACCCTGCTCTATCTGTTGTGCGAATTGGCGTTCAGCGCAAGCCTGCTGGAGCTATGCAGCCGGGAGGCAACCCTGGATGAGATCAACCAGCTCGAAAACGTCGGGCGGCTGCTGACGGGGGTGGCCATCTCGCTGCTGTTCATCGGGATGTTCATCGACAAACAGCACATACGACCCTCCCGTCGGATCCTTTGGTCGTTCGGGCTGGTACTCTTGTTCACGGGTCTGAACCATAAAGCGCAGGACGCGTTCATCGACCATCGGATTCAGACCGAGTTTGCTACCGCTGAAGCGAGAAAAGGCGCCTTTTTGCTGACCCTGGCGGGCCGTAGCCTCTCGAATGGCACCCTGAACTTACGCAGCATCCATACCCCGGAGGTGCTGGAGCATAAGTCATCCGTAATGGCATTCGTTGCCATCTTCCCGGCATTGGCGTTCAACTACCCCAATGTCCAGGACGAGATGACCCTGCTGCTGAAAAAGGCGATCTCCATCAGCGTGACCAAGCCCTGCGACGCCCTCGATGATCGGACCAAATGCCTGGGGTCTCCAGCCCAGTTCAACAATGACACTTGGCCCCAGATCGTTCGGGGGGTGGAAGAACGCTATATGGAATATACCCGCGCCTATAACAAGGCCGTTGTAAGGACTAGCCCGGAGGCATTGAAGCAAGCAGCCACAGACGCTTGGGATGACTATCTGTTCCAGCTAAAACGTGCGGGGTTTACTAACCTGTTCACCAAACACGCCCGCCCTAACCAGGTCCCGTCCTCTAAATTTGCCCAGGTACGTCAAAAGGTGCGCGAGGCTGGGGTGCCAGTGCCGAATAACTGGCGCCCTACCGATCGCAAGACTTTCGAGGCTGTGGTGCGGCAGAAAGCCTATCGTGACACCTGGAAGGCTCTGGGCGACTCGATGGGGATCAGCAATCCCAGTCGTTACGTGACTATCGAATCGTTCATGCTGCTCAAACCGGTACAGGCCGCGGTGCGCGAGCAGCTGGGAGTAGACGGAATTAGGCGGATCCCGCTTGTGACGGAGTTTGCTGACATCGAGCGCCAGGTGTACCTCCCAATAGCAAACAGCATCATCGCCAGGCTACAAGCGCAGGTGGATTCGTCCACCGCTCGATTCGTGGGGCCGGGACCGCTGGCTGAGAAGGCCGATTCCGCGGTCAAGACCCTGGTGGTTGTTCCGCTGGCCCTGCTGTTGTCGCTGCTCGGGGGGTTTGGCCACATGATGAAGCTCACCACCTTGATCTTCCGCAGTTTGCTCGATGAGCAGAGCAAGGCTCGCACCTTGAAAGCCATGACCGCAGCTATAGCCCTGGTCTCAACGGGGGTGTCGGCTCTGTATTATGCAGCTAATCCCCTGGTCGAAGCCAAGGCATATCAGACCTTCTCCGCGGCAACTACCCTCAATAGCGGCAGAGCATTTTCGCTGGGGTTGGAGTTCATCATCCGGTTACAGGAGTTCGTCTACCCGGTTAACGCCGTTCTGCTCCAGCATTGTTATGTGATTATCCCCCTGGTCGGCTCCCTGGCGCTGTTATGTCTGTATCATTGCGCCGAGCCAAAGCGCACAATGCGAGAGGTTCAGGTCAACGTGGCCGCGCTTCAGAAACAATTACAGGCGGCGTTAAGCAATGAATCTCAACGAAAACGAAATGCAGCCTAGGTATCGCAATGATAACTTTCAAAGTCATTTTGTAGTGGTCAACTAAATCCGGACACATAGTTAAGCCGCTTTTCGGCTTCTGCTGGCGGTATCCCATCATTGTGTTGATGCGGCGCCGCCAGTAGAGTGTGAAAAGCAATATTTCGAACGGCTCAAAAGTGTTTAGAGAAGCCGGGGCGATTCAGAGGGGTTTTGTTATCGACTGGCGAGAAGCGGTTGAGCGGGCCAGGAAGACGCGCTCGGTGAGGTTGTTGCTGCTCGCCCAGAGATGGGGCGGAGTTGATGCTATTGAGCCACTTAACTGCGATACCGGTATCTTGCCACTGAGGGAGATACCGAAAGAGGGTTGGATTGAATAGGAGCACACACCCACTTCGCTTGGTGCGAAGAATACGCCAGAATTCCTGTGATTGTGATCCCCCTACCTACTCATGTAATGGCAAATCCAGTAGGTTTATCGCATCAACGCCTCGCAGTGGGGGAATTACAGCTAGCTATATTGTTATGGCAGACTATTCACCATTCATAATAATGGCAACAAGAGGGAGCGGCCAATGAGCTTTGGAAGAATAGCGGCAGGAGTCGGGGGGGTTGCGGCAATCTTAATGACGTATTTTGCAGGCAAAGAATCTGGCAAAAAAGAAGGTCGCGCCGATGGCTATAAAATGGCGAAGGCGGAATACGCTGCCGAGCTCTCGGCTCTACATCAAAAGATCAATGCCATGAGTGAAGAAGCGTTGAAGCGCGATGACTTCATCATTTGCGCCTATGCAGTCGGTATTAGCTGTGCCCGCGCTAATGGATCATTGCCAGTCTACAAGGTCGAAGCCTTGGAAGACTTGGTGTTCGGCATTGGCAAGGTGCAAACGCGATCCAAACACGTCCAAGATAAGGTCAGGGAAATGACACTCACCCCGCCAAACTTGAGAACGGTCTGGTCGCTCATCAGAGAAAAGGGCTTTGATAAGCTGCATCACAAGCGAATGTTCACCGAAATCGTTGACATCATGGCGAGTATTGAAGAAAACCCGACTAAAGCTGATGTTGAGTTCGTTGAGATCTGGAACAAGCTGGCAGCAGCGTAATGGGAGTCGGCGCGATATGACAACTAAAAATCAACATTTAGACCGTCTGGAAAAGATGCGTCAAGCCAGAGATGCGCAGGCCCCAAGAGCGCTTGCTTCACCTTCAACGATGGTGGAGTTTTTGGACACTCCGGTTGATCAGGCTTTCATTGAAGGTACTGATTCGGCAAAAGCCTTCAGTAACCAGCTTGAAGACACGGATGCCATAGCTACTCAAAGGGAGGCTCAGGCTCTTCTGGATAGCCTGAACACAGGCAGTGCCATCGAAAAAATATTGGAGCCTGTCTTCCTCAGCTTGTTCGACGGTGTTATGCGGGCTTTCAAGATGGGCACCAAGCAGGGGCTAACCGCCTCCCGCCTGTATCAGGAGTGCAGGGTGTTTACCTATGCGAATGCTGCAAACAGTAGCCCAATGGTAGATAGCTATACCGAAAACCTGAATGAGCGGGACAACATTGCGGAGTTCGGCAGTCATTCGAGCTTCAATGGCGGATCCATGACGCGCAAAGATGAAGAACTCTTGATGCGTGATGGTAAAAAGATGAAAGCCAAGAAGGAGGCTCATTTTAATGGCGATTATCGTGCCAAAGATGAGTACGACGGAAAGGACATTTTCCTGACAAAAGCTCAGGCCAATAGTGAGGGAAGAAGTGATCGTTATGCTGAAACGGATCACATCGTTTCTTGTGCTGAGATTTGCAACTCGCTAAAGAGCAATAAGGCGCTACATCTGGACGACATCAAAACCATCATCAACATTGATGAAAACTATGCCGTCACCAGCAAGCAAAACAACGCCGGCTCTAATATCGGTAAGTTCGACAAAACGCGGGATGAGTTGCAGGCTGAATTAGACCAAGGGTATGTCCAGTTCAAAAACAAAAAGCACAAACTTAGCGATGAAGAGAGGAAAACCCGGCAAAACCAGATCGAGGCGATGGATAAGGCACAACAAGCCATTGATACCAAAGCCAATGTGACCGTAGCCAAAAACGTTCTCTTCGACAACGAAGTGCAGATCACGCTAGGGAAGGATGCGGCCAATGCATCCAGTCACTATGCGCTAGGCAACGTGATCATATTCGCGATAAAGCCTATCTACTATGAGCTGAGCGACTGTATCAAGAATGGTATCGAGGAGGGGGTTGGGGCCGACAGCTTTTCGGAAGCCCTTAAGATCCGCTTGGGGAGAATGAAAGACCACCTGTGGTCTCATGCACTTCCGTTGCTCAAAGATGCCGCGCTGGGCTTTTTTAAGAACTTCCTTTCGATGCTAATGGAAGGCATTCTTAATTGTTTTGTGGGTGTCTTCAAGCAAGTCATGCGACTGGTGAAGGAAGGGTTCAAGATATTGATGAGCGCTATTCCTATCCTGCGGGATGAGAAAACTACGTCGTCACAGAAAGGCGATGCCCTGCTGAAGCTGTTCGCGGGCTCACTATCCATCTTTGCCTCTCTTGCCATTGAATCATGGCTAAGCAGTTCTGGCATGCCAGAGTGGCTTGCGATCATTGCTTCATCCATCTTGACTGCGGTCGTCACTTCTTTGGTCATGCACCTGCTGGATAAGATGGATTTGTTTGGTGTGAATCGCGAAATCCAATCGCGCCGGATTGATGAGTTGCTGCAAAGCGAAATCGATTCGACCACTGAAGGCATCTTCTCGACAATGGCGAAGCTGGCTTAATAAAAAGGGTGAATCGCTACCAGTGTTCTAAACACATCCCAGTCCATTCTCAGTAACGGGTAGCGATTCACTTTCAGTTTGCTAGCAATAATGTCAGCTACACCTTGGCCTGACGCCACTTCGTTAGCCATCGATACTGTTCGGGATGAATGCGCAATAGTTCCGCGATAACCGCTTCACGCTTATCGGCTGTCATCCGGGTAAGAAGCGACCTGACATCCGACATAATACTGTCACGACCAGCGCCTCTGGCTTCCGCCTTGCAATACCACTCATGTCCCTCACTAATGTTGCCAAGCTCGATACAGACTGCACCAAGTAGTGTGCAGGGGCGAAAGTTGTTGGGTTGAAGGCGGTGAGCTTCAGCGCCCATGCTCAATGCGGCAGTATGTTCGCCATGGTCACGCATCGCACCACCATGAGTGGTGAGAATGGCTGATTTCAGCTTTGGCTGACCCTGCCTCTTGGCTGGTATGGCACTCAGCAGCGCAATCGCCTCATTCGATGCTGCGCATTTACGCAAGTGTCCGCTGGCATTGACTGCACTCCATGGGTTCTTGCTGTTGCGGTACTCTGCTAGCCAGTGATCCGCTTCGAGTCGGTTGTAGCTATGCAGAATCTCCTTTGTCTCGTACTCACGGCCATTGCTCTTGAGCCAGATGGTTTCAGTCTCCAGCAGCCTTGTGCCTGCATCCAGCTTGAGAAGGATTGCCATGAGCTGTTTGAGGTGGTGTGATTCGACATATCCAGTGACACCATACTTCTCCCTGAGTGCTTGGTTCTTCATCCGCGCGATGTACTTGGGGTCGCTTTCACGCTGAATCCGCTCAGCCTCAAGTCGCACACGGCGGGCTTTCTGCTCGGCTTTATAACGTTCTTCATCTGCGGCCTTCTGAGCGGCGATCTCGCGTTGTTTCTGTTGCGCAAGCTCGTTTCGTTGCTCCTGTTCCGCTTTCCCTTTTTGGTCGAACTGCTCTTGGGATAGTTCGCCGGTCAAGAAGCACAGCAAGGCATTCAACCCCCTGTTCAAGAGAAATTGTCTGTTAGCTGCTGATATCGTCGCGCCTTGTCCGGCAGCGACAAGGAGGCTGTGCAATCTGGCACCGCCCGTGATCGCACTGGTGATATCATCCACCCAGAATTGTCTGGCCAGTTCATGCGGGGGGAGGGACACAGAATGCTGGCCATCGGCCAGACCATTTTTGATCCGGAATTTCTGCAGGTAATCCCAAGTGGGATTTTGACTGGTCTTCTCTATATTAGCTTTGTCGTCTGGCTGAGCAGCCAAGGGCTTCGTGATTGAAGGTTGGTAGCGATGCACAATCTTTCGGCCCTTATAGTAAAGAGATTTAGAACGGCGCTGCTCCTGTTCTACCGCAGATTGGCGTCTGAACTCAGGGAGAGTCATATCGCCGTTGATAAAGCCCCTCAAGGCGTTGAGATCGTAGCTGGCTAGAATGTCGTAGCGGGGCGAAGTCAGAGGCTCATTCCTGAATATGGCTACGAGCAAACTATGGAGGTTATCGCCCATCGATAGGGCAGCAGGAATGTCATCGACACCGTAATAAGTTGCGAGATCCATGAGCGAGATAGACATCGAGCACACTCCTTGTGCAAAAAAAGAATTAGTACAATAGCGCCGCTGGCTTTTTACCTGCAATGGGTGGCTTCAAATTCATCGCAGCGAATCCCCCGGTGTTCCCCTATACCCCAAAGGCCTCAAACTGAGGGGCATTCAAGGGTGGCGGGATAAGTTTGCTGACTGATGGAGTATTAGTTGGTAATCAAGCCCTGTTAGCCAGCCTTGGCGACGTCCCGTACTTTTTGCTCTACTTGGTGCGCGATGGCCTGGATCTGGGCCAGTTCTAGTGAGCCAGCTCTAAATTGGGGGAGTTGTTTGGGGAGTGCAGCGGCACTGACGATGTAGGGGAAGGTGATCTTCTGGCGTAAATCCACAAACCAGCCAGGCAGAACCAGAACTCCACCAACCGGGACCTCGGTCCCTGTTGCACTGTTGAGCCAGTTACGCACGGTGGTGACGTTACGGCGGACCTGTTCGAGTGGTGCTTTTTCAACATGGTTTGGGAAGTGCAGCGCATCGTTTTCGACCCGCACCTTGAACTGTTTTTCTCCATTGTTGATGGGTTTGGAGCGGCCTTTAGTCTCGATGACAAAGACCCCGTTAGGGCAGATGATCAAATGGTCGATATTGAATCCATCAAACGGGATATCGTGGTAAACCCGATAGGGGTGCTGTTGGGGCCTAACGATTTGGTCCAACTCCTGCCCAACTGCCAGTTCACAGGAATAACCCAGCTTGAGGTGCTGAACCTTGTTGGCCATTTTGTAAGTTTTGGTTGTGCCATAGACAAAGAGACCCAGCATAACAACCCCGGAAATCAGCATCACAGTCGTGCTCATAGCCCTCTTATCGATGTAGCTCTGTAACAAGAGGTAGAACCCGATCATCATCATGGTCAATGGCGTGAATAGCATTTGGGAAAAGAGGTCTATCTGCAGGTCCTGGATTTGCTGTTGCAGGGTGTGACCCGCTGGCCTGAGCAGGTCGGCGGTCAACGGGCTGACCCTATGTGAGCGAAGCCTTTTTCTTATTAACAAGATGATCCCGACAGATAAGAATATTGGGCACAAGAACAAGCCAGTAGTTGCCAGAACAGATACCGCGAGCGACGAGAATTCCATTTCATGCGTCTTTTTGGGGATGTGGTGAGGTCAGGTTAGCTGACCTATAGGAGTCTATCCATTGGGATGTGGGGCAAGTATCACAGTATCTGATTATCCCCAATGGAGATCTTACACCTTGTGGTGTTAGTGAGATAAAACAGAGAGTTACTGCGCCCCCCTTTGTGCGCAAATGGGGGTCGTTGCGCTTGGGTTTACTTGGCTGGTTGTATGTTTACTGATGCGACCCGGAAGCTGGGCGGCTGTAGCAACTCACTCGGTGGCCTTAGCAAGCAGTCCTATGACAACACTTCCCAATGCCCACCCTTGCGCGGACCAACAAAGCGTAATCGTCCCGCCTTAACCAACGCCGCCGCCGCCCGCTCCACCGTGCTGGTCGATCTGCCTATCCGCTCGGCTACTTGTGTCAGGGTCAGGGCAGGCTCGCTCGCCAAGAGCGCCAACAATGCATCCGGTGTTTTTGCCCGCATTTCTACCTTCATTTCTACCGGCGTTTCTACCCTCACTTTTTCTGGCGGGGTGGGCTGAGATGTCGGCTGTGCGGCAATCGCTTCGGCCAACGCATCTCGCAGCGCCTCTAGCAGAAACAGAATAAAATCGGTGCAGTCACTCAGCCTGTCGGCCTGACTTAATTGGTGGTAGTAGTGCTCTTGGCGCTCTTTGATGATCGCTTCCACCGGCAGGAAGGCCATCACTGGTTGCCAACGGCTCAAGATCACCGTTTGCCACAAGCGTCCCATACGGCCATTTCCATCGGAAAAGGGGTGTATAAACTCCAACTCGTAGTGCAAGGCACAAGAGGCAATCAAGGGATGGGCCTCTGTTTCTGCCAACCATTGCATCAGTTGTTCCATCAGGCGTGGAACCTGAGTCGCGGGGGGAGCCATATGCACTAATTGCTCACCCCGATAGATGCCGACCCCACTGCTACGCCATTGCCCTGCGTCATCGCATAACCCGTGCATCAAACGTCCATGGGCCCTGAGCAAATCCGCAGAAGAGGTAGGGGCCCAAGCCGACATTGCTTCATAAGCGGCAAAGGCATTGCGCACCTCCTGGATCTCACGGGGCAATCCCAACACAGGTTTGCCGTCGATCACCGCCGTGACCTGCTCCAGGCTCAGGGTGTTGTGCTCGATGGCCAGGGAGGCCTGGATGGTGCGGATCCGGTTTTCCCGGCGCAGCATGGGCACTTGCGAGCTCTGCGTCGAGCGCCATTGCCCCACCAATTCGGCGATCTCCGCCACCCGGCTCAACATGGCGTGGGTCAGGGTGAAGGGAGGGGAATAGGCTGCCATGGGGGACTCCGACTGAAACGATTGCAAATGCGAAGGCTCAGAGATTATCAGATCGGGGGCAAGACCAACACGGCGGCGTATCTTTGTGAATTCTGTGATAAGCGGTATGCGATGACCTATGACATGGTGCCATTCGTTGTGAATTAGCGGTGTTACTCGCTCCATCTGCTTGCTATTTCATGCAATGAGATGCAAACGAAGCCCTTTGATTTAAAATCCCTCGCTTTCTGAGCGTGCCGGTTCGATTCCGGCCTCGGGCACCATTAAAAATCAAAGACTTACGAAGGCCACTAGCGATAGTGGCCTTTTTGTTTTTTGGCCGAATGGCGACAGAGTGGCGACACTAAAATGCCAGTGATTGTTGTTATTTACGCCAAGGTGTACCATGTACACCATTAGGTCGAATGGTTAGAGTGAGTGATGGGTGAGTAACGCCATTGAGTTTGTTGAAACATCGGTCTTTACCAGGCAGATAAAAGCTCTTGCAACAGATGATGAGCTCAGAGCGTTACAAACGGAACTCATTGCCCAACCGGAAAAGGGTGATTTGATCCAGGGCACCGGAGGCTTGCGAAAAGTTCGCATGGCAACTGGCCAGCAAGGAAAGAGTGGCAGCGCGAGAGTCATCTACTTTTTGGCGACAGCGGAGATGATTTACTTAGTGCTCGCGTATGCCAAGAATGAGAAAGATAGCCTGACATCGGCAGAGAAAGCCGACTTGAAGCGCTTGACCACGTTACTGAAAGGCGAGGTTTAACATGAATATGTTTGACGAATTGAAGGCTTCCCTTGATGAGGCTGTTGAGATTAAGCAGGGCCGTCTTGAGCCTGCCGTGAGAACTCGCTATGAGGTTGCTGACGTCAAGGCTATTCGCCTTGCGCTTAATGTCTCTCAGCAAGAGTTTGCTCAGGCTCTTGGGACGAGTGTTGATACTGTTAAAAGTTGGGAGACCCGACGTCGGAACCCGACTGGACTGGCCGCGAAGGTATTGACGCTTATGCAAGAAAAGCCGGATCTCTATCGAGAATTAGCCTCTCACTGATGTGGTGTTGAACGAGGTAGAGTGAAGAGGTCCCAGGCAGTGGGGCCTCTAATGACTTTCAAAATTTCAGTTATCCGTTCACCCCTCATGACGCCTAACATCCAGAGGCGCTACCCGTTTGATGCAGTGAATGGTACTGCGGGCACGACCGGCACTGTCTGGTTGATATGAGAAACGGATCCGGAGCCGCTCCATCGCTGCACCATGACTGGCGTTGGGTCGTGGCAATGACCGGGGGGATAAAAGGGCATTGCAAGAACGAGGGGCGATTCAGGCGAGCGTAACCGCCCGCCTGGGGTTGGGATCAACCTTGGACGTTGACCACTATCCGGCCGCGTACCTTGCCAGCCAGGAAGGCATCGCCTTGTGCAACGGCCTGGGAGAGAGGGATTTCCCGGGTGATGAGGTTGAGGCGCTCGATGTCGAGATCGTCGGCCAGCCTTGCCCAGGCCTGATGGCGCAGGGAGAGCGGGGCCATGACGCTGTCTATGCCGCAGAGGGTCACGCCACGCAGGATGAAGGGCATCACGGTGGAGGGGAAATCCATGCCGCCAGCCAGTCCGCATGCCGTCACGACGCCGCCGTAACGGGTCGTCGCGCAGGCATTGGCCAGGGTGTGACTGCCCACGGTATCCACGACACCGGCCCAGCACTCCTTGCCAAGGGGACGGCCCGGCTCGGACAGTTCGCTGCGATCGATCACTTCTGCCGCGCCCAGTGACGTGAGGTAATCCGCTTCGGCGAGACGCCCGGTGGAGGCGACGACCCGATAGCCCAGCTTGGCCAACAGGGCAATGGCCACACTGCCGACGCCGCCATTGGCGCCAGTGACCAGAATGCTGCCATCACCGGGAGCCACGCCGTGTTTTTCCAGTGCCAGCACGCAGAGCATGGCGGTGTACCCGGCCGTGCCAATGGCCATGGCTTCTCGGGCACTGAAGCGAGGGGGCAGGGCTACCAGCCAATCCCCCTTGACCCTGGCTTGTTCGGCCAGCCCACCGCAATGGGTTTCACCCACGCCCCAGCCATTGAGCACCACCTTGTCGCCAGCCTGCCAATCGGGGTGGCTGCTGTCCAGCACTGTGCCTGCGAAGTCGATCCCCGGGATCATCGGGAATTTACGCACCACAGGTGATGCCCCGGTCAGTGCCAGGCAATCTTTGTAATTGAGTGATGACCACTCGACGGCCACGGTGACATCCCCCTCGGGTAACGTCTCCTGGGCGATGGCCTGGTAGGTGGCGCGATAGCCCGCCTCATCTTTCTCAATCAGGATACCCTTGAACATGCTGTGCACTCCCTTAATTGGACTGATTGCTTATTAATGATCGGTAAAAATCACTTCGCTATTTTCATGAAAAATTGGAGGAAAGAGGTCATTGGCTCGGTGGAGCCCGCCAACCTTGCCCGCAGCACGGCCCCTTCCCAGCCGATCCAGAACTGGTGGGCGAGGGCCGCGCAGTCGCTCTCCGGGGCCAGCTCTCCCGCGGTCACGGCGTCCTTGAGGGATTGCTCAAGCAGCGCCTCCCAGCCGCAGAGGATCTGCTCGAGCCGCAGACGCAGCGCAGGTTCGAGCTGAACGACCTCCTGACCCAGGTTGCCGATGAGGCAACCGCGTTTGAAATCAAACCGCTCCAGCCCCCGGCAGGCGCTATCGACAAAGGCATGGAGTCTGGCCAGGGGCGCTTGGTTGCTATCCCCTAGGTAGCGGGTCAGCTTGCCGCAGAAGTAGTGGTGATAGGCATCCATCACCGCCAGGGTGAACTCACTCTTGTTGGCAAAGTAGTGATAGAAGGAGCCCTTGGGGATCTGGGTAGACTTGAGCACCTCGTCAATGGAGGTGGCACTGATGCCCCGCTCGGTCAGCAGCGCCATACCACGGCGGATCAGCAGGTCACGGGTGTCTGCATAGGATTGCCCATGGAGGGCTGGGCGGCCACGGGGGCGGCGGGGAAGCGAGTCGTTTATGTGCATAGGGATTATTAGACGCCTCATCTAGAAATAGATCAATCCACAATGATGAACCCATGTTGAGCCTGGTTTCTCCCTCCACCCTGGGCAGTCATCTGAGAGGAGCAGGCGGCAGCCATCCCCCTTGGTTGGCCTCTCTGTTGAAGAGAGCCAGCATCACCACGCCAGGTTGAACCCAATAGCAAGGGCGCCCCAAGGCGCCCTTTTGATACTAGATGGCTGTGACCGGCCGCTTAGTTGCTCATCTTCTTGTAGATAAACAGCACCAGCAGGGCGCCGATCACGGCGATGATCAGGCTGGGCAGATTGAAGCCCGTCACTGTGCCCATGCCGAGCAGGGTGCTGACATAGCCCCCGACCATGGCACCGACCACCCCCAGCACCACCGTCATGATAAAACCGCCGCCATCTTTGCCCGGCATGATCCACTTAGCCAGTATGCCCACGAGCAGACCCAGCACAATCCAGGAGAAGAATCCCATGACACTATCCTCATCAATGTTTGGAAGTCAGACTATAGGCCCAAATGTCACCCAGGCACAGGGCCCTCAGGGGGGCATGAGCCAGCAATCGTCGGACTCATGGGCCGTTAACAGCCTAGTTCATCAGCACTTTACTCGATAGGACGCAGTGGCCGTGCCTCAAGCTGCTGGCCACTGGGCTTGCACACCAGTATGGATCCCTGCTCGAACCAATCCCCCAGCACGATGCGGCGGGCGCTGCGCTTGCCGAGGCGAAAGTCGTGAATGGCGGGTCTGTGGGTGTGGCCGTGGATCAGCAACTGGCAGTCATGGGCTTTCATCAGATCTGCCACGGCCTGCTCGGTGACGTCCATGATGATGTGGGGCTTGTGGCTGTTTTGCTGCTGGCTCTGGCCACGCAGCTTGCCCGCTATCTTGCGACGGCGCGCCAGGGGCAGGCGCAGGAATAGCCAGCGCAGCCAGCTTAACTGAGTGATGCGGCGAAACTTCTGGTAGTCGACATCGTCGGTACAGAGTCGATCCCCGTGGCTGAGCAGGGTGCGGGTGCCATAGAGATCGATGATGCAGGGATCGGGCAGCAGCATCATGCCAGCCTGTTTGGCAAAGCCCTTGCCGAGCAAAAAGTCGCGATTGCCGTGGATGAAATAGAGTGGCACACCGCGCTTGCTCAGGGCCAGGAAGGCATCGGCCACTTGTTGGTGGAGCGGGCAGGGATCATCGTCGCCAATCCAGAACTCGAACAGATCGCCGAGTACATAGAGGGCATCGGCCCCCGGCGCCTCCTGTTGCAGAAACTGGATCAAGGCCGCCGTCATGTCGGGGCGGGCGCTGCAAAGGTGAAGATCACTGATAAAGAGGGTGCTCATGGGGCCCTATTGGTGAAGGTCATGGCGAAACGCCAGGGTTAAGAGTTGAAAAACGGGAATGCGGGATCCGTTAACGCTGGGGCCAGTGTAACAAGCCAAGGTCGCTCCCTTCCAGCGTTAGCAGTGCCAGATAGGGATCGCCCGGCAGCGCCAGTAGCTGGCAGATGGCGGCTTCCCCCTTGAGACCCTGCGTCAATCGCAGGTGCAGCACTGCGCGGTAGAAGTCGATGCCAAAGTGCTCAAGCAGCGCCGCCATCAGGCCAAGATGACGCCAGCCGTGCAACGATTCGATGGGCCCGGGCGTGACATAGAGCTCGAGAGGCCAGCGTTGACCATCTTGCCCGGTCAGGTGTCGCTCCAGCAGCCAGATGCCGTTGCCCTTGTCCCGGCCATGCCAGCCCTGTGCGGCGAGGCCCATGGCAAGGCTCGCCGGATCGGGATGCTGACAAATGATGTCGAGATCGCTGCCGGGCCTGTCCAGACCGATGGTCAGGGTGCTGACCAGGGCCAGATCCTGACAAGTTGCCTGCAAGGCTGCCCAGAGGCCACGTTCGGTCAGCAGGGCATGGGCCGCGCGTTGGCGATCATTGCCCTGGGCCAGATAATCGATGCGGCGCCAGTCAGCGCCAGATTGGCCTCGCGCAGATGGAAAAACTGCGGCCGGGGCCGCAGTGTTATCAGTGCGCAGAAGGCAGCAATCAGTCAGCAAGGGTGACCTTGGTGATGACCACATCTTCTACCGGTACGTCCTGGTGCATACGGCCGGAGTTGCCGGTCTTGACGCCCTTGATCTTGTTGACCACGTCCATGCCGGCGGTCACTTCACCAAATACGCAGTAGCCGAAGCCCTGGGTGGTGGCGGATTTGAAGTCGAGGAAGTCGTTGTTGCTGACGTTGATGAAGAACTGGGCGCTGGCGGAGTGCGGCTCGGAGGTACGGGCCATGGCGATGGTGCCAACTTTGTTGGACAGGCCGTTGGCCGCTTCGTTCTTGATGGAGGCGCGGGTCTCTTTCTCGTCAAAACCGGCGGCGTAGCCACCGCCCTGGATCATGAAGCCGTCGATGACGCGGTGGAAGATGGTGTTGTCGTAGTGACCATCGCGGCAGTATTGCAGGAAGTTGGCCACAGTTTCCGGGGCTTTTTCCGCGTTCAGGGTCAGGGTGATGTCGCCGTGGTTGGTGTGCAGAGTAACCATGATATGTCCTTTATTCTGTCGGGTGAAAAGTGGGCATGTGACCGGGCCCGGAGGCAGTCACAGGCAAGCTTTCATCTAGGGGTAAAAATAGTGGCCGCAATTCTAGCCTATCCCGGTCCCCGGGCAAAGTCGCACGACCCTCTCAGGAGATCAACCCATGACGGGCGTCAGCAGATCGGCCAGGGTTCATGCTGGGGAGCGGCCTGGCCCCGTCCCCATCTTGGCTGCGTCGATACCGGCATGGCCGCCAATTGGCGAAAAAGCAGCCAGCCTGGACCAAAAAGGCGGCGACTGGTGGCCCCGGCTCGTTTTCTAAAGGGGATGCGGTTAGAATGGCAGGCCATTTCACTCACAGGCAGTGGTCCTCATCGATGCTGAAGATATACAACACACTCACTCGTCAAAAAGAAGAATTCAAACCCATCCACACCGGCAAGGTGGGCATGTATGTGTGTGGTGTCACCATCTATGATCACTGTCACATCGGCCATGGCCGCACCTTCGTCGCCTTCGACGTGGTGGCCCGTTACCTGCGTTACTGCGGCTATGAACTCAACTACGTGCGCAACGTCACCGACGTGGACGACAAGATCATCAAGCGCGCCGCCGAGACCCGGGTCACCTGTGACGATCTCACCGAGCGCCTGATTGGCGACATGCACGCCGATTTCGACGCCCTCGGCATGGTGCGCCCGGACGTAGAGCCGCGCGCCACCCAGCACATCCCCGAAATCATCGACATGGTCGAAGCACTGATCGCCCGGGATCATGCCTACGTGGCGGACAACGGCGACGTCATGTTCATCGTCGAGTCCTATGCCGACTACGGCAAGCTCTCGGGCCAGGATCTGGAGCAGCTGCAGGCCGGTGCCCGGGTCGATGTGGTCGAAGCCAAGCGCAACCCGCTGGACTTCGTGCTGTGGAAGATGTCCAAGCCCGGCGAGCCGACCTGGGAGAGCCCCTGGGGCCCGGGTCGTCCCGGCTGGCACATCGAGTGCTCCGCCATGAACTCCAAGCACCTTGGCAACCATTTCGACATCCATGGCGGCGGCTCTGACTTGCAGTTCCCCCACCACGAGAACGAGATCGCCCAGTCCTGCTGCGCCCACGAAGGGGAGTACGTCAACACCTGGATGCACAGCGGCATGGTGATGGTGGACAAAGAGAAGATGTCCAAGTCCCTTGGCAACTTCTTCACCATCCGCGACGTCCTGACCCATTTTGATGCCGAAACCGTGCGCTACTTCCTGATGTCCGGCCACTACCGCAGCCAGCTCAACTACTCGGAAGACAACTTGAAGCAGGCCCGCACCGCTCTGGAGCGGATGTACACCGCCCTGCGCGATCTGCCTGCGGCCGTTGCCGCCGGTGGTGACGAGCAGGTGGCCCGCTTCAAAGATGCCATGGACGATGACTTCAACACCCCGGAAGCTTACTCCGCCCTGTTCGACCTGGTGCGCGAGATCAACCGCCAGAAGGCCGAAGACATCAATGTCGCCGCAGGCCTCGGTGCCCGCCTGCGGGAACTCGGCGCCGTGCTCGGCATTTTGCAACAAGACCCGGACGCCTTCTTGAAGGGTGGCGAAGCGGACGACGAAGTGGCCGAGATCGAGCAACTGATCGCCCAGCGCAACCAGGCCCGTGCCGACAAGAACTGGGCCGCCGCCGACGCCGCCCGTAACCGTCTCACCGAGATGGGCATAGTGCTGGAAGACAGCGCCGGCAAGACCAGCTGGCGCCGTGCCTGAGGCCGGTGGCCTTGTTGGTGCCTGATGCCAACAGGTTGACCCAATAAAAAACCGTAGCCCTAGGGCTGCGGTTTTTGTTTGTGGTCTCTCCCGTGAAGCCTCGGCATCCTTCGGTCTGATCCCCTCGCCCCTTGGGGGAGAGGGCCAGGGTGAGGGGGGCTAATGTCATTCCTAGGAGGAATGTCGGCAAGCTGTCTGTTTCTTAACCCCGAAGTTCGTACCTACACAGGTTGGAATCTCTTGCTTATGGCTGATCCAGAAGTGCGATCAGGTCTTTGGTGCGCTGCTCGGTGAGATTGGTGAGGCAACTGCTATGTACGAGGGGGGCGATAGATCCACCGTCATAAACACCGGCCTCATAACGGCATTGTGCATCACGAAATGTGAGCCAGGCGCGCTGTGCACTTTTGAGCTTATTTCCTAGGTGGCCACCAATTGCATATAGACGGCGTTCAGTGCCGCATAGGCCAGGGTGTAATCCTATATGGCACAGATTATTCATCGCTGCCTGGGCCAAGCCCGCCGCCTGCAGCATCAGGGGGCAAACGGATTCTTCCAATGGCGAAGCACGAGATTCTAGTTACAACGAATAGGGGCATAAATCGAGATCTATGGCAGTTCGTTCTAAATTAGTTTAAACCTGACACCGGTTTGAGCCCGGTGTCAGGTGATATCTCGATCTTTACACACAGAGAGATAATCACTAGCGCTGAATGGCATCAAAAATAAAATCCAAAGAACAGTTGTCATTGCTAAGATAAATCAATCCGGTTTTTGTTATTTCAAAACTCATACTGTCATTATCAATAAACATGCTCCCCTTTATCTTATCAATCACATAACGTGCATTTTTTGTATAATCGGATAAGTCATGGATAGCATTTTCTTTTGACGTTATTTCAATGGTTGCCATAGAACTATCATTCAATTTAACCCCGCTAACTCTTAGCTTTTTTACTCTGAGTAATGAAATTTTTTTGTTGGATGGCAAGTCTTCCAGTAGCTTTTTTATTGATATTTCAATAGGGCTGAAAGTGACTAGGTAATCTAAATCCCTACTTATTTTATCTACGAAACTCCTAATTGATCTAGGAGGGTTGGTTATAGATAAAATAAGGATGCTGTTTGATAATGGCTCTACTGTAAAATCAAATGTACTATATGTTATTAATGTTTGTTCATATACTTCTCCCAAAGGGTCAGTAAACTCTTGATAGGTGCTTTCTTTTTCCACGTATGTCGAATTTATTTTGCCATTATCTAGTTCTAAATTTAAAAAACCATAGGTAGATTCATTTGAAAAGTTGTTTCTTTGAAAATATAAATATAAGTCTTCAACTGTTATGACTGTCTTCATTCTAAAAAGTTTAATGCGCTTATCCATGTTCTTCATTCCCTTGAGCCAACTCATTAATAATTGTAATAACTGAATATGCTGCATTTTCAATTATATTGCAGAGTCTATTTTCATCAGCTCTGGGTAGTGATACGAAATTTTTATTGTATTCACCATTCCCTTTGTATTTTTTGACACCTTTCACAGCATATGAAAAGCCCCTAAAATCGGATTGATTACTAAACTGCGCTTCGAATTCATAAATATCTGGATCTGGTGAATTCTCCTTGGAATGCCATCTAACTCTCCAGATATAGAAGCCTCTATCATAAAGGGAACTCAACTCTTCAGATTTTAGTATGCCTTCTCCTTTTAGTGATGCTCTACTAACATGAATCCCAGTCTCAACGTCTCCTTCTTCCTCTTCTACCTTTTCTGGCTTGGGATGGTAAACATATGCATCTGTTACATCGTCTAATATGAATCCATTTAAGTTGTCGATTAATTTGGTAAAGAATAATGTTCTTAAATTTGGCGCGTCAACATCTTCAAGACTGATCTCTTTTATATTTAAAGTCTCACCATTATTCTCATTAATAGAGTCGTCGTTAACATGGGTTATTAAACGTTCAATTTGATGTAGTAATTCTTGCTCATAGCTTTCAACTTGTTCATTATCAGGTCTTCTTATTAAAAGGGCGGTATTCTTTTTCTCAATTTCTATTTTTGCTGTTTTCTTTATTACTTGCTTAAACTCGCTCTTACCATAATCCATGGAGAGATATGTGATATCAATATATACATTTTTGTCACTGGCATATACTTGACATAAATCCCCATCATTTTCTATATGCGACTTTAGCCGCTCTGCTGCTTCCAACAAGTCATGTTTAGCTATATCATTATCTATTTTTTTTGAGGTGACTCGCTCGCGTCGCGCTGTGCTACCTAAAAATGATGCTATTTTTTGGTGGTCATAATAATCATGATTAAACTTTGAGTAATTTCGTGCAAGATGCTCTCTCTTTGTTAGCTTTGATATAATTATCCCTCTATCAAGGAATAATTCTCCTAGCTCACTCGTCGTTATTCTTGACTGATTTAAAGCATCATTGAGTGCTTTGTCTGTAACGCAGTAGAGTTTATTTTTCACAATTAATAGTCCCAGGATATCTCTTCTGATGAATAAAATTCCTTAACCGTTGGAACGAGATGTAATTCAATTTTATTTAGTTTTTCTCTTGCATGTACATCAAAATCCCATTCGTGAGAGAATTTTTCTAATGCTCTCCTAAAATTTGAGCGGATAGAGTCATTACGGTTTTTAGAAGCAACCCTGATCCTAATTTTGTTATCTAAATTTAGAATTTGATAGCTTGATAGCATATCAAGTAAATATAAAAATTCTAAGTCGGAATCACCTGGTCGATTATAATAAACCACATACCCTCCAGGATACCTATCGATATAAGCGTCTTTTTCTCTACAGTGTTCAGATACGGGGTCATGTTTTATAATTAAAAATGGTGCGGTTAATTGTTCAATTGTCGCAGGAAGATGTTTATCATCAATAAGAACTTTATGATATGTAAGTTGGGGGTAGTAAAACCCATATTCCTTCCCTCTTGGGAAAGTACCTTCAGTGATCATTTCATTCATGTCGGAGATCATAGAAAGTAAATAGCATATAATATTTGGCTCTATAATATGAATTTGCTGGTTGGGTTGTACCTTTACTCTTTCCATATTAACAGATGGAGGCTTTTTTTTAGCTCCTGGTAGTTTTTCTGGATTGAAGTACTCATAAAAATTGTGTTCATAGTTGTTGTCATGATTGTAAATGAAGAGAAGGCCTCTTATCTCGGATTGCCCTACATCTATGGCATATTTTTCGTTCCATATAGGGCTGTGTCTTGCGCAATCAATAGTATTCGCTAAGGAGTTGAGAGCTGCTTCGATATGTTTGGGTTGTATAGAGCCTTTTTTATAACTTTTTAAATCGGTATTTAAATAAATGATTTTATTCAAATAAGGATCTTTATAGCAAAAAACGGTGTCTACAGGATGAGTGTGAGATTGTTTTTTATTTTCTGGTTTATGTATCGATTCCTTTTCGCACGGGTAATCTTGATCACAGGGACCAACTTTTTTCCAATGAAATTTATCAAAAATCTTTTCTGAGATGATTTTTGCTAATTCCTCTATGGGGCCATTTTCTGCCATTTTTTCTCCTTATTATAAATTTACATAGACCCTGCCGTTGTTTGGCGATGTTGGAAGTCTATTTCTAAAGCTGGTGGGTGTAAGTTGAAGTGGAAAGCGTGAAATGCCTTGTTTAAAGCAGCCAAGTGGCTTGGCTGATACTTCTTCCGTCTGTCACTCGTTGTGTCAGCACAGTAGGTTCGATTAGCGAAGCGTAATCGGACGTTCGAGAAATTAGGTATCATCATGGCTAAATATTCCCTATCGGACATTCAATATAAAACCTTTCCCCGATAGGGATGTATGCCGCTTGCTGTTGTACTCACAATGATTTTTTCCCCTATGCAACCATATCGATAATACCTGTTGCATGGGGGCGACAATTTGGTCTTGCCATACGGTGGGTGAGGGGCCGGATCAGAGATAACAACCCTCCCGATCAGACAGAGTGCTGTTAACCGGCCACGGTGCTACGGGTTGGGTGTTGCCCCCCTGTTGTTCGCCGAGGTGAGCCCGTTTGTCCAGGCCGCGAGGCAGGACGCCGAGCGAGCGCCGCTGGGCCAGGGATGGCCCATCGGCGCGTGCCGTCGGACAAACGGGTGAACCGAGGGCTCCCGACGCAGGAGGGCGAACAAGCGGGGGTGGCCTTTCTTTTGGTGACTTTTCTTTGGCCACGCAAAGAAAAGTCACTCGCCCAAGCCCGAAGGGCGGGCGAAACCCTGTCGAGGGCTGCGCCCTCGTGTCCTGCATGGCGAAGCCATGCCAATGCCAAATAGGTTGGCGACCCCTCACCCTAACCCTCTCCCGCAAGGGGAGAGGGAATTGTTACCGTGGTGCATGCAATGCGCTGTGCTTATTGCACCCTACGCCTCTCCCGCAAGGGGAGAGGGGATGGTTACCGCGGACGATTACGCTGTGCTAATCGACCCTACGTGCATATTGCGCCCAACGCCTCTCTCGTTGGGGGGAGGGGACTGTTACCGCGGACGATTACGCTTCGCTAATCGACCCTACTCGACCCTACTTGTCCCGGGTCCCGGGGCCGTCGGAAACCCCGTCGAGGGTGGAACCCTCGCACCTTGCCGAGGCGCGGGATGCCGGGCTGGCATCCGCCAACGACGCTACCGCTCCTGGCTCTCGCTACCACAATGCGCCGCTGACCCTGGCATAGGAAAAGGGCCCAACGGGCACCCACCTCCATCCTACGGAGCCCGCTCCACGGATATTGCTGACTCAAGTGTCAGAATCGACAGGTTTTTGCGCTGGTTCAACGTTACGGCTGCAAGCCTGGGGTGGCGCGGGGCGTCAAGCCTTGGCGGGGGGCGCACCAAAGTGTGAACGGGCCGATATTTCCCCAGGTCGGTCCCATCTCCCCCTTGTCGGGCGTGTCCCGAGTTGGCTAAGGTGGTCGCCCATCACATGCAGGCAGTGGAGATAGGCATGGACAACATATTGCAGACCCTGTCGGAGCGGGTCACCCAGGCGCAGGATCTGGAGAGCCTGACCCGGCCCCTGCTGGAAATGCTCGAGGCGGTGACCGGGCTGGAGTCGACCTATCTCACCGAGATCGATCTGGTGCAGGGCAAGCAGAGCATTCGCTATGCCAACAATGCCAACGACGTGGCCGGGCTGCAGATCCCGGAGGGGATCACGGTGGACTGGAGCGATGCCCTGTGCCGGCGCGCCATCGATGAGGGGCGCATGTTCACCGACAACGTGGCCGAGTGCTGGGGCGATTCGGATGCGGCCAGGATCATGGGCATTCGCACCTATCTGAGCAGCCCGGTGCGCACCCCCTCGGGGTCACTCTATGGCACCCTGTGCGCCGCCAGCGCCGAGCGCAAGCCCTTCGTGGCGGGCTCAGAGCAGCTTATCGGCTTCTTCGCACGCCTCATCGCCGAGCATGTGGAGCGGGAGCAGTTGCTGCAGCAGTTGCAGCAGGCCAACCAGGAGCTGGCGCGCCAGGCCCTCAGCGACCCCCTGACCGGCCTGCCGAACCGGCGGGCGCTGATGCAGGAGCTGGCTCGCCTGTTTTCCCTGTCGGATCGGGCCGGGCACCCTGTGCTCATCGCCTTTATCGATCTCGATGGCTTCAAGCAGATCAATGATACCCACGGTCACGAGGTGGGGGACAAGCTGCTGATCACCATGGCGCAGCAACTGTCGGCAGCCCTGCGCGGCGGCGATCTGCTGGCACGGGTCGGGGGTGACGAGTTCGTCGTGGTGGGCATGGGGCCTCATCAGGGGCATGAGACGGTCGAGAGGGCGGTGCAAGGCTTCCAGCGCCGGTTGTTCGAGCAGAGCGTCTTCCCACTGCCTATCCCCTCCCGGGTGCTGGACTATCCCGGTGCCAGCGTGGGGGTGGTGGCCATAGATCCGGCCCACACCAGCATAGACGACGCCTTGCGTCAGGCCGATGCGCGCATGTATGCGGTCAAGCGCCAGCGCCGCGCGCTGGGATGACGGGCGGATTGCATCTGAGGTGCCCCAGCCCATGGCAAGGGGCCACGGCTTTGATGCCACGCATTGTTGCCCCCGCGCCCGGGATGCTAGGATGCGTCTCCCTCAACACAGGCACTCTCTACCATGGCAAACCGCGTTATCGGCCAGTTCCGCGCCCTAGGGGCGAAAGTGACCACCCTCTTTGCGGGGCTCTGTGAGTTCCAGCAGCGCATCTGGGTGGTCAGCATCATCAAGGATGCCTACACAGACACCTTTATCGTCAATGAAGACAGCTTCGAGGAGCCGATGCAGTGGATGCGGCGCAAAGGCTACAGCGCCGACTTGCTGCAACGGGTCAATGAGATGCGGCGCTCCCAGGTGATCCAGCTTGAACTCGGGGATGTCAGCCATCGCCTGATGCGGGTCAAATAGCCCCGCTGGCAGGCTCGTTTCGCCAACCCGGCAGCGGATGTCCTGGGCGGACAAGCTCCCGTGACGTCACCCTTGCCCCATCGGCCCCCGCGATGGTGGCCTATGCCACTGCTTATTTTTCTTTGGTTCTCTCCGCCTTCAGGGCCCCGGCATAGATGCAAAACGCCGAGTTGTAGTCGTTATAGGCAATGGCGTAATTGAAATCGCAAAAGTAGGCAGGGTGCTTGGTCGCAATGGCATCCCCTGCCTTGCACTGGGTCTGCATGTTCTCTACGAGCCCGTCATTGTTTCCCCCCAGGCAGGCCTTGCCCGTGGTCTTGTCGTCGCCGCAGGCCGTCAGCAAGGTACAGAGGGCGATGCCCATCAAGGGTTTGATTAGGTAATGCATGTTGAGCCCGACCAAATGAAAAATCCTGACTGTGATGAGGGCGCCATGGGCTGCTGACGTTTCACCATGCATAGGTGCCATGCGCGTCGCTTGTTGGCGCCGTATCCGTCAGACACGCTACCGCCCCTGGCTGTCGCTGCCACAGTGCGCTGACCCTGGATAAAAGAGGGCCAACAGGCACCCATGGCCATATTACGGAGCCCGCCAGGCAGGAGTCACGGCATTGCGACGATCCCGGTCGGGTATATCTGGTTTTCTTGCGCTGGTTCAAACTTCGGGCCATCCAGGTCCCTTTTCATCTCACAAGCCGGGGTGGCCTGAGGGGTAAATCGTTGGCTGAACGGCCCCGTGACGGATGTTAATGCGCCATGGATGAGGGGGCGGGTTGAAGGCGTGTCTTGCGGTGCAAGGCGAGGGGCCTTGGGCGTTCACGTCAGGGGCAATTCTGGTCGGCGATATGCGGTTCTGTGAGCCGCGGCCTCTGGTGAGGCCGCGCTGAAGAAGGGATCAGGGGGCGGGGAAATACTTGCGCTGGATCTGCTGAAATGCGCTGCTGGCCAGCACCTGGGTCAGGCCCTGTTGGAAGCTCTTGACCACCGCATCATCGACCCCCTGGCTAAAGGCGTAGCAGAACTGCTCCGAGCTCAACACCCAGCGCACCTGATAGCGGGTCGGATCCGCGCCTGGGCTGCTTAGCAGACTCATGACGGTGGTCTTGTTGGTCGACACCAGATCGACCCGGCCCGAGTCGAGCATCTTGATGGCCTGACCCAGGCGGTTGGCACTTATCACCTTCTGTTCGTCAAAGCCGTTGTTGAGCAGCAACTGCTCCCCGACGTCGGCCCGCACCGCCCCTATGTTGTACTGCTGGGCATCTTCGAGTTTGTTGATGGTGATCGCGCGCCGGGTCAGACCCAGCAACACTATCTCGGCGTAGCCGATGGAACAGGCCCATTTGAACAGCGGATCCCGCGCCTCGGTGCGGGCGGTGGAGAAGAGCACCACATTGGGTTTCTGGGTCAGCAGGTAGTAACCCCGGGCCCAGGGCATGATGGCGATAGGCTGGGGCGGCGTTGCTGTCTGTTGCCAGACCCGTTGCAGCAGCTCGACCGCGAGGCCCGCAGGCTGGCCCGTCTCATCGAGGTAGTTGTAGGGGCGATACTCTTCGCTCAAGTAATGGAGGCTCGCCAGCGGCGTGGTGGCCCAGGCCGGGGCGGCGAGCATGAAGATGATCAACGGCAGACTGAATGGGGTGGTCCATGCTCTCATGCGGCCTTCTCCTGTGCGCCTGGGGCAACCTTGAGTGTCGCCAAGTCACAGGATTTCGCCAGCCATGGCCCCTCGACCCGGGGAGGGCCATGGGGCTCACCAGCGGCCGCGGGTCTCTCCCAGCGGGCGCAACTGCTCATCGCGCAAACCTAGCAACAGGCTGCTGCCATCGGGCTGCAGGCGAAACTCGCCATAGGCCGCCCCGGTCAGCGTCTCCCCTTGCCCCTCCTCGAAGAAGTAGGCGTCCGGCCCGACCTTGACCATGCCTTCCCGGCGAACGAGGTTGAGCAGCCGCTCGTCCGGCGCCAGTTTCCCGGTATCCCCGTGGGGCTGCCAGTGGGCCACGCCTTGGTTGTCTAGCCGGATCACCAGCTGGCTGCTGCCCGCCGGTTGCCGTGGGTGAGCCTGGGCCCATTGGCGGGCTATCTCGTAGTTGAGCCGCATATAGTCCCCCTGCATCAGGGAGCGGGGATCCACCGGGGCCAGACGCAGCAACACGGGTTCGCCGCTGTCGATGGCGTGCTCGAAACGCCACACCTGGGCGTTGACGCCCAGCAAGATGGCGAGGCCACAGAGCAAACTGGCAAGGGTTCTCATGAGTGTCTCCCAAGGCGCAGCAACAGGGCGCGCATCAACAAGAGGGCGGTGCCAGAGCCGAGCAGCAGCCAGGACTTGGTCATCAGCGGCAGGGCCAGATCGTAGTAATAGAGCGAGCCGAAACCGAGCAGCAGCAGAGCGGCCAGGGTCATCATGCCCAGACTCCCGGCGTAGAAGCCGAGCAGCAGCACCAGGGCGCCCGCCCCCATGCCGGGGATCAGCGCCGCCAGCAACACCAGGGGCAGGGCAAACAGCCCCTGGCGGCGAGGCAGCTTCAGATGGTGAAGCAGGGCGAGCAGCAAGGCCGCGCACAGCAGCGGGTTGAGCCAATGGGGCAGCCGCGACTGTCCCAGCTCCTCGAGCACGCTGGTTTCGTCAAACAACGGCTGATGCAGGCGCCCAAGCAGGATCAAGGAGAGGGCCAGGCCAAAGGCCATGGCTTCGAACCGCTCGTGTTGATGAGGACGGCGCTGTGCCCAGAGCCAGCAGGCGCAAAGCAGCGCCATCACCAGTGGCAGGGCCAGGATCTGCAAACTGAGGCAGGCGAGCGCCAGGGTCAGCAGCAGGGCGGCGGCCAGGGTGTGAAACAGCCGGATCAGCCAGTGTTCAAAGCAGAAGGCGATGGCGAACGCCAGTGCCGAGAGCCCGGCCCAGGCGCCAAAGGCGTGCACGTCCATCCTATCTATCAGGCCATAGAGCAGCCAGGCATCCGCCGCCAGGGTCAGGGCCAGCACGAACTGATCCCAGAGATCGCCGCTGCGGGCACTGCGATTGAGCAACAGGGCCATGGCGAGCAGGGTCGCGCCAAGGGCCAGGGCATGATCCGGGCTGTCTATCAGATCGCCAACGCTCAAAAAGAGGAAAAACAGCAAGAAGAGGGCGGCGAGCCAGCCGACCACCCCCAGCATGAAGCGGTTGGCCCAGTGGGGTTCGTTATCCCGGGGTTCATCCCCCTCGACCAGCTTGGCCGAGCGCAGGATCTGCCAGAGTTCAGGCTGTGAGGACATAGGGGCTCCGGCAAGGCAGGGAAACTGAACGGGCCGAGGCCCTCTGGTTACTGATTGGCAGCATGGCGACTCCTCTGTTGTTGCAGCCAGCGGCTAGCGGCCACCGACAGGCCAATGGCGACGAGGCTGAGCAGCAAGAAGCCATTCACATCCGGCTCCATCCATTTGCCGAGCGCCGCCAGCAAGACGACGATGACGCTGAGGCAACCCATGGCGAGCCCGGTGATGAAGCTGTGATGCCAGCAGCCATAGGCGGCGCCGAGCCAGAGCAGCCAGAGCGGCCAGATCCAGGAAGAGGCGGCATCAAACAGGGCGAGCAGGGCGAGCAGGGTGACCCCAAGCCCGGCCATCAGCGCGGGCAGGTAAGCGGGCATCACCTTGTAGCGGGCAGGCAAGCTCCAGAGCCCTCCCCAGAGCAGGGCATTGAGCAGGGTGAGGCACCAGGCCAGCCCCTCCTCATCGAAGGAGAAGAACAGCGTGAACAGGCCGAGCCGCCAGTAGAGCACCAGGGCGAGCTGGGCCAGCAGCCAGCTCAAGATCCAGAGCAGAGGACTCTTGCCGAGCAGGGCCCAGGGCAGCAGCAGCATGGCCCAGAGCGCAAACAGCTGCCAGGGATCGGCCCCGGTCTGATAGGTCTGGCCCACCAGGGCGAGCAGGGCGCCGAGATTGAGGGCGCACAAGCAGAGCAGCCCCTGACGGGCGCCGTCACTGAGCTGGACGCGCCACAGCACCAGCAGCATGGCGAGCAGGGGCAGCTCGACCAGGCCCAGGCGCGGCAGTCGCCCCAGTGCCTGCCAGTTGAAGGCGACAAAGAAGATGAGACCGGCGCCAAGGCAGAGGCAACCGAGCAGCAGCAAGAGGCGATCGAACAGCACCTGCCAGCGTGCGGGGGCGGGGGGCAAATCGGCCAGACGAAGGGCCTCGGGCAGCTGTGCTGGGGCGAGGTGGCCTCGCTTGACCCAGTCGAGCAGGGGACGGCGGGAGTGATGCTGCATGGAATGGCTCCGAATAACGTGCCCCATTATGGCATAGGGCTGGGGCGCCAACACCATGGCGAGTCCCGGTAAGGGCTGCCGATGGCTGACCTCGGCGCAGAGAGAGGCAAGACACAGACCAGGGTGGGCAAGAGGGGATCAGGGTTGAACGGGATAGCGTGGCGGGATGTGCCGAGATGGTGCTTGGCAGGGGAGGTGTTAAAGACACAGGCCCCATCATTTGATGGGGCCTGTGTCTTCTTATATCAGGGCTATCTTAGTGGCGCTGGCTATCAGGCGGTGACGATCAGGGTGCTGATCCCCAGGGTGATAAACAGGATGGCGCAGCCAATCCGGATGCTTTTGAGGGGCAACTTGTCGGCGCCGAGCTTGCCGAGCAGCACCACGGGCACGTTCGCCAGCATCATGCCGATGGTGGTGCCAGCAATGACCTGAGTGAGCGAGTCATACTTGGCGGCCAGCAGCACGGTGGCAATCTGGGTCTTGTCGCCAATTTCGGCGATAAAGAACAGCACGAAGGTGGCGAGGAAGGGGCCGTACTTGTCGAGCTTGCTATCTTCATCGTCCATCTTGTCCGGCACCAAAATCCAGACCGCCATGGCGATAAAGGCTCCCGCCACCAGATAGGTCATCAGTTTGGGATCGAGCCAGCGACTGATCAGCTCGCCAATCCAGGCCGCGCCCGCATGGTTGAGCAGGGTAGCGGCAAACATGCCGGCGATGATGGGCCAGGGCTTGCGAAAGCGACAGATCAGCAGGAGTGCGAGCAACTGGGTCTTGTCGCCTATTTCGGCGACGGCCACGCTCAGGGTGGAGGTTAACAGGGCTTCCATAAAGATACCGGGGGACGGAATTGTTATAAACCAGAGACAAGCCTGCGCCATCCGTCCCCGGTATTGGCACTGGCCCGTCAAAGGTCTTGTCAAATCCGGCATTGCTCGTTGCGGATCACGCTGACCATGGTGAGTTTGCACCAAGTATGTTGATCAACGTCTGCGGGCCTTTTAGCCCGTCAGCGACTACTCCCCCTCGATGGGAGCGGGCATTCTAGGAAAGATGCCCGGTAATTACAAGAGGTTGGCCAAGGTGAGAGCCTGATGAGGGTGACCGGCTGGTAAATCGCACATCCGGCGCTCTGCTATCGGGAAACCTGTCAGCCTCGACCTTAGCCGCCGACCTGCTTGACGGTGAAGCCCGCCTTCTCCAGCTCGCTGCGGATGAGATCGCGCTTGTCGCCCTGGATCTCGATGATCCCCTCCTTCAAGCCGCCGCCGGTACCGCACTTTTTCTTGAGCAGGGTGGCGATGGCTTTTTGCTGCGCATCAGGCACCCCATGAATGGTGATGACGCCGGCGCCCTTGCGCCCCTTGGTCTCGCGGCGAATACGCACCACCCCATCGGCGGGGAAGGGGGAGGCCGGGCTGGCCTGGGCGCTGGGGGTAATGGCACCGCCATCTGTGCTGAAAACCAGACGGCTGTTGTTGTCCTGATGCATGGTGAACTCTGCAACTAGCTAAGCGAAGTTTGATTTTACGCAAATTGTTGCGCAGGTCACAGCTTATAATGGCCACAGAAAAGAGAATTGTTCTTGTTTAGAGTCGTCACAGTTTCCACCTAGGGGTTGGCCATGGTTCTCACGCAGTTATCACCGGGGCAGAGCGCTCGTATCACAGATTTGAATGCACTGGATCGCAGCCTGCGCCGCAAGCTGATGGTGATGGGGCTCTTGCCGCAATCGGAGGTCACCCTGCTGCGCTGTGCGCCCCTGGGGGATCCGCTCCAGATCCAGTGCCAGGGCATCTGCCTCTCAGTGCAAAAAAGCCTGGCCAACCAGATAGAGGTGGAGTGCCTATGAGCATCAATCTGGTCACGGTCGGCAATCCCAACAGCGGCAAGACCTCACTGTTCAATGCCCTCACCGGGGCCCGCCAGCAGGTGGGTAACTGGAGCGGGGTCACGGTCGACAAGAAGATGGGCAGCTTCAGCGTCGGGGAGCAGGATTATCGGCTGACCGACTTGCCCGGCATCTATAGCCTGGCGGCGCAGGATGCCAGCCTGGATGAGCAGATAGCCAGCGGCTTCGTACAGGGCCAACGCCCTGATCTGCTGCTCAACGTCATCGATGCCGCCAGCCTGGAGCGCTCCCTCTACCTGACCTTGCAACTGCGTGAGCTGGGTCTGCCCATGCTGGTGGTGCTCAACAAGATGGATCTGCTGGAGAAGCGACGCATCACCGTTGACGAACAACTGCTCAGTGCCCGGCTCGGTTGCCCCGTGGTGTCGCTCTCGGCCCACAACCCGGCTCAGGTGCGCGCCCTCAAGGCCAGGCTCCATGAGTTCATCGGCTCGCCCCAGGCGGCGCTGCAGCTCGATTACGGCCAGCCTCTGGAGGCAGGCATCAGCGAACTGGAGAGCCTGCTTGCCCCCCATCCGCTGGCGAGTCGTGGCCGCGCCCTGCGCCTGCTCGAAGAAGATCCCGTGATGGCGCAGACCTTGCTGCCAGGTCAGCAAACGGCGGCCGCCAATCTGGTGCGCCGTGCCCAGGGTCAGCAGGATATCGACCTGCAACTGGCGGACGTGCGCTACGGTCACATCCACCAATGGTGCCAGCAGGCCTGCCAGCAGCGGGGCAAGCTCAACGCCGCCCAGAGTGAGTGGCTCGACAGGGTGCTGCTCAATCGCTGGGTCGGCATCCCCTTCTTCTTGCTGGTGATGTATCTGATGTTCATGTTCGCCATCAAGGTGGGCAGTGCCTTCATCGACTTCTTCGACATCCTGGGGGGCGCCCTGTTCGTCGATGGAGTCCACCATCTGCTGGGGCTAGCCCATGCTCCCGAGTGGCTGGGGGCCATATTGGCGGATGGCTTTGGCGCCGGTCTGCAGACGGTGGCGACCTTCATCCCCGTCATCGGTTGCCTCTATCTGTTTCTTGCGGTGCTGGAGAGTTCGGGCTATCTGGCCCGGGCCGCCTTCGTGGTCGATGCCCTGATGCGTCGCCTCGGCCTGCCCGGCAAGGCGTTCGTCCCCATGCTGATGGGCTTTGGTTGCACCGTGCCCGCCGTGATGGCAACCCGCACCCTCAACTCCGAGCGTGAACGGCTGATGACCTCGGCCATGGCCCCCTTCATGTCCTGCGGCGCCCGCCTGCCGGTCTATGCCCTGTTCGCGGTGGCCTTTTTCCCGGCATCTGGCCAGAACCTGGTGTTCGGCCTCTATCTCGTCGGCATTGTGGTGGCGGTGCTCACCGGCCTGCTGCTGCGCAGTACCCTCTTGCCCGGCAAGAGTGACTCCATGCTGATGGAGATGCCCGATTACGAGCTGCCCCGGCCTATCAACGTGGGGATCAAGACCTGGCAGAAGCTGAAATCTTTCGTGTTCGGTGCCGGTAAAACCATAGTGCTGGTGGTGGCGGTGCTGAGCGTGCTCAACTCCCTGGGCACGGATGGCAGCTTCGGCCATCAGGATCAGGAGAGTTCGGTGCTGAGCAAGCTGAGCCAGGGGGTGACACCGCTGCTGCATCCCATCGGCATTCGTGAGGATAACTGGCAGGCGACGGTCGGCATCGTCACCGGTATCTTCGCCAAGGAGGCCGTGGTCGGCACCCTCAACAGCCTCTATGGGGGAGGCGAGCAGGCCGCCGATGCCGAGTACGATCTGTGGCAGAGTGTGCAAGATGCCCTGGCCAGCATCCCCGCCAATCTGGCGGCCATCAACCCGGCCGACCCCCTCGGGATAGATATCGGCGAGGTCGGGGATGCCAGGGTTGCGGCGGCGGAGCAAGAGGTGAGTCTCTCCACCTACGGCAACATGCAGGCTCACTTCGACGGGGCGGCGGGTGCCTTCGCCTACCTGCTGTTCATCCTGCTCTACATGCCATGCGCCGCCGCCATGGGCGCCCTGGTGCGTGAAACCGGTCGTCCCTGGGCTATCTACACCGCGCTCTGGTGCAACTACATGGCCTTCATGGGCGCCACGCTCTTCTATCAGGGGGCCAGCTTTGCACGCCATCCCGAGCAGAGCCTGGCCTGGATAGGTTTCTATCTCGGCTCCCTGCTGCTGCTCTGGTGGCTGGGACGCATGCGCGGTGACATAGTGACGCGCCGGGTGGTGGCGCTGTGATACTGCATGAATTAGGAGACTATCTGGCCCGGGAGCACAGGGTCAGTCGCCGGGATCTGGCCCGTCACTTCCACACCTCGGAAGATGCCGTCGAGGCCATGCTCGGGGTCTGGATGCGCAAGGGGCGCGTCATCAAACAGGAGAGCCAGCTGTGTGGCGGCAGTTGCTGCGGCAAACAGCAGCTGGTGATATTCGAATGGTGCGAGCCGGGCCGTATCGGCCTGGTGCAACGCGGCTAGGCGGTATCGCCGTCCCGGATGCCAACGAAAGAACCCGCCAGCGGCGGGTTCTTGGTCTCTGATCTGCCAGGGCAGCCGGTGGCGCTCAGGTCCAGTCCAGCTCGTCCTTGTCATCTTTGCCTGGTTCCAGGCTCCAACCGCTGGCGTCGCTGCTATTGGCAATCTGCCCCTTGTCACGCCACAGCTTGATCTTGAGGCGCAGGTTGGTCTGCGAGTCCGCATTCTTGATCGCCTCCTCGTCCTCTATCACCCCTTCCACCACCAGATCGAACAGTGCTTCGTCGAAGGTGATCATGCCAAGGGTGCGGGATTTCTCCATCACCTCCTTGAGGCCGCCAAACTCGCCGCGTTTGATCATGTCGCGAATGGTGTGGGTGCCCAGCATGATCTCCACCGCCGCCCGGCGCCCGCCATCCGCGGTTTTCACCAGTCGCTGGGAGACAAAGGCCTTGAGGTTGTTGCCCAAGTCGTTGAGCAGCTGGGGACGGCGCTCCTCGGGGAAGAAGTTGATGATGCGATCCAGCGCCTGGTTGGCGTTGTTGGCGTGCAGGGTGGAGATGGCGAGGTGGCCGGTCTCCGAGAAGGCCAGGGCATGCTCCATGGTCTCGCGGTCACGAATTTCGCCGATGAGGATCACGTCCGGTGCCTGACGCAGGGTATTTTTCAGGGCGGCGTGGAAGCTGCGGGTGTCCACGCCCACTTCGCGCTGGTTGATGATGCTCTTGCGGTGGCGATGCACGTACTCCACCGGATCCTCGATGGTGATGATGTGGCCGCCGCTGTTGCGGTTGCGATGGTCGATCAGCGCCGCCAGCGACGTGGACTTGCCCGAGCCTGTGCCGCCGACGAACAGCACCAGGCCCCGTTTCTCCATGATGGTATCGAGCAGCACTGGGGGGAGCTTCAAGTCCTCGAAGCGGGGGATCTCGGTCTTGATGTTGCGCGCCACCAGGGAGACTTCGTTGCGCTGCTTGAAGATGTTGACTCGAAAGCGGCCAATCTGGGGCAGGGAGATGGCAAGGTTCATCTCCAGCTCCTTGTCGAACTGCTGCTTTTGCTCAAGATCCATGATCTCTGCGGCGATGGCGGCCACCTCGCCCGGGGCGAGCGGGGCCTCGCTGAGGGTACGCAACACCCCCTGAAACTTGGCGCTGGGGGGGGCGCCGGTAGAGAGGTAGAGGTCGGAGCCATCCTGGCTCGCCAATAGCTTCAGCATCTCGTGCAGATCCATGACTCGTCTCGCTTAGCCGTCAATGATGTGAGTAATCCAACAGATTGTATCTGCTTATCAACTCATGAGTTTCTCGCGGAACACAAAAAAGACCGCCCCCATGATGCAAAGCCCGGCCCAAAGGTAGTCCCACTTGAGATCCTCCTTGAGATAGAAGACCGAGAAGGGTACGAAGATGGTGAGGGTGATCACCTCCTGCAAGATCTTGAGCTGGCCCACATTGAGTACCGTATGGCCTATCCGGTTGGCGGGGACCTGGAACAGGTATTCGAGCAGGGCGATGCCCCAGCTCACCAGGGCGGCGATGATCCAGGGTTTGTGGTTCATCTCCTTGAGGTGGGCATACCAGGCAAAGGTCATGAAGACATTGCTGCAGATTAACAGCCCTATGCTGGTCAAAATAGGATTCATGGGTGGCTCCTTGACATGAGGGATTGGGTGCAGATTACCCACTTTATGCGGACCGAAACGGGGCTCATGAGCGGCTCCTTGGCGCAATGGCGCCTGTTATATCTCAGTCGAGTCATATCCATAAGCCCCTCTTCAAGGTATTTTTAGCGAACCATCTCAGCGAGGAAAACAGGGAATGTTCAAGTGGAGCTGGCTATCTGTTGTCCTGATATGGGCCAGTCTGGCGCAGGAAGCGCAAGGATCACAGGAAGGTGAGGGGGAGCCTGCCAGTCTGACGGTCGCGACCGACGTCTGGCCCCCGTTTCGCATACTCAGGGCCGATGGCCGCTTCGAGGGACTGGATGTGGATATTCTGGCGGCCCTGGCGCGCCATCTCGATATCCCCATCAAGGTCGAGCGTTTCCCCTGGGGACGCGCCTTGCAGCGCATGCAAACCGGCCAGGTCGATCTCATGATAGGGTTGGCCAAGACTCCGGAGCGCACCGCCTTTATCGATTATCTGCAACCGGCGTATTATCAGTGCCGCCCGGCCTTCTATGCCGAGTCGCTGCTTGCCGCCCAGATCCGCCGTTATGGAGACTTGGCCCATCACGAGGTGGGTTATGTGCTCAAATCGAGCTATTTCAGCCCCTTCGATGAAGACAAGAGCCTCAACAAGCATGGGGTACCCACCGAGGAGCAACTGCTCGGCATGGTCTCACGCGGCCATCTGCCGCTGATGATAGGCACGGATTGCCAGGTTGATTACGCCCTGAGTCTCGCCAACCCGGCGGGCCTTATCAAGACCCGTTACCGCCCGGATAAACCCGTCACTCTCTATCTGGGCATGAGCAAACATTCAAAGGCCCAGCCGCTAAAAGAGCGGATCCAGGCCGCCCTCGCCGAGCTGGTGGCGAGTGGTGAGCTGGCGCAGTTGGCGTCCCATTATAAACCGGGCGAATGATGAGTCGCTTTGCATAGATATCATGGATGGGGAGGTACGATGTTGAAATGGATGTGGGGCTGCTGGCTATTGATGCCGCTCTTTGGCCTGATGGCTGCGCCATCGAGAACCCTGACCGTGGCCAGCAGTGAGTGGCCCCCCTTCATCATGGTGGATGAACAGGGTCGGATGAGCGGCATCGACATCGACCTGATCCAGGCCCTGGAGCGGCATACCGGTTTGCAATTCATCGTCAAGATCTACCCCTGGGGGCGGGTATTGAGGTATGCCGAGGTGGGGGAGATCGACATGGTGTTCAGCATTGCCAAGACCCTAGAGCGCGAGCGCTATGTGGAGTATCTGTCACCGCCCTACATCGCCTGTCCGCCAGCCTTCTACGCCCGTCCCGATCTGGCGGGCCAGATCCGCAATTATCAGGATCTGGGCGCCCATCAGGTAGGTTATGTGCTCAAGTCAGCCCACTTCGCCCGTTTTGACAATGATGAACAGCTCGACAAGCATGGGGTGCCGACCGAGACGCAACTGTTGGGCATGCTGATGCGCGATCACCTGCAGGTGATGGTCGCGGGCTCTTGCCACATGGATTACATCCTCTCCAGGCATAACCCGGCGGGGCTGGTCAAGACGACTTATCGCCCGCCAGAGCAGGAGGGGGTCTACCTGGCCATGAGCCGCCTCTCCCCGCACAAGGCGCTGGGCGTCAAAATAGAACAGGCCCTGGCCGAGACGGTGAAAAGCGGTGAGCTGGCCCGGATTGTCGCTCGCTATTACCCGCCGATGGCGACGGTTCCGGTGCTGCCCGCGACATCGCCTTGACCACGGGGCCCTCTGCCTTGCTATCATGACGGCCATGACGAGGGGCCATATCGGCACCCTCGGTGTTTGACCCACAGACCTCTGCCCGGGATATGCCTTGTTTACCACCTTGATCGCCCGTCAGCGCCGCTGGCAGCAGCGGCTGCTGCTTGGCCTGCTCTGCCTGACCCTGTTGCTGTTTTTGCTCTCGCTCTGCGTCGGCGCCTTTATGGTGCTGCCCTGGCAACCGCTGGGGCCGCTGGAGCAGCAAATTCTGCTGGAGCTGCGTTTGCCTCGCGCCCTGCTCGCTCTGCTGGCGGGGGCCTCTCTGGCCTGCGGCGGCGCGGTGTTGCAGGTGATGCTCCATAACCCCGTGGCCGAGCCCGGCCTGCTTGGGGTGTCGAGCGGCGCCGGTCTTGCCGCCATGCTGGCCATGGCCCTGGCCAAGGGCGCCGACATGGCGCTGCCGGGCTGGGCCCTCTCCCTGGCCGCCTTCGGCGGTGCCTTGCTGGTGACGCTCCTGCTGCTGCTGGCCGCCCGCCGCGCCCATCTGGGTCATGCTCGCCTGCTCTTGCTCGGGGTGGCCATCGGCATACTCACCAACGCCGTGATGACCTGGCTGATGTATTTCGCCGACGACGGGTCGGTGCGCGAGTTCATGTTCTGGATGATGGGCAGCCTGGCTTATGGCAGCCAGCAGCTCGGCTGGTGGTGGCTGTTGATGCCACTGACCCTGCTCTGGCTGATCCGCCAGGGCAGGGCGCTGCAGCAGTTGCTGCTGGGGGAGACCCAGGCCCGCCTGATGGGGCTGGATGTGCATCGCCTGCGGGTGCGTCTGGTGCTGGCGGTCTGTCTGCTGACCGGGCTCGCGGTGGCCCTGTGCGGCGTCATTGGCTTCGTCGGTCTGGTGGTGCCCCATCTGCTGCGTCTGTGCGGGGTGAGCGATCAGCGCTTCTTGCTGCCCGCCTCCGCCCTGGGGGGGGGCGCCCTGCTGCTGGGGGCGGATCTCTGTGCCCGCACCCTGCTGGCGGCGGGGGAGTTGCCCATTGGGGTGGTGACCGCCTCGGTCGGCGCGCCTCTCTTTATTTATCTTCTGCTCAGGCAATCCCATGATCAGCCCCGTTGATGACAAGGCGCTGCTCTGCGCCCGGCAACTGAGCCTGGCGGGCCGGTTGGCCCCCCTCTCCCTCGATTGGCAGGGCGGCCAGCTGGTGGCCCTGCTTGGCCCCAATGGCAGCGGGAAATCGACCCTGCTCGGCGCCCTGGCCGGTCTGCTCCCCGCCGAGGGCTGCATCACCTTGTCCGGAGACACACTGGCTTCCCTGAGTCTGCCGGATCTGGCCAGACGCCGGGCCATGCTGCCTCAGCGCCAACCCCATCTGTTTCATACCCCGGTGTTCTCAGTGCTGGCGCTGGGCCTTGGCGAGTCCGGCGCCGTCAGCCAGGCTGCCCGAGAGGCCATGGCAGCGCTGTGCCAGGCCCTGGAGCTCGATCATCTGCTCGGGCGGGACTTCAGCCGGCTCTCGGGGGGGGAACAGCAGCGGGTATTGATCGCCCGCACCCTGTTGCAGGTCTGGCCCGGGCTCAATCCGGCGGGACGCCTGCTGCTGCTCGACGAGCCCCTGGCCGGGTTGGATCTGCATCACCAGCTGGCGCTGCTGCGCCTGCTCAAGTCGGTCAGTCGACAGGGATTGCTGGTGGTGATGGCCATTCACGACATCAATCTTGCCATCGATTGGGCCGATCGAATGCTCTGTCTGCAAGGGGGGGAGATGGTGTGCGAGGGCGGGGTTGAGCTTATCGACGAGGCCCTGCTCGAGCGGGTGTTCCAGATCAGGACCAACCGGCTGGAGGCGGGGGGACGGGTCTGGTTTATGCCGAGTCTGTGAGAAACAAGCAAGGCCCTGGCGTCAGCCGAGGGCCTTTTTGAAGAAGACGACCCGCTCCGTTTCGGCAAAGCCGAGTCGCTGGTGCAGCTGCTGTGAGGCGAGGTTGTCGATGGCGGCATCGGAGGCCAGTTCGCGACAACCCAGCTCGTGGCCCCACTGCGCCACCCGGGCAATCAACGCCTGGGCCAACCCGCGCCGGCGCGAAGCCGGCTGCACATAGACCCCTTCCAGATAGACGACCGGGCTGCTCTCGCAGCCGTTCACGTAATCGTGGCGCAGGGCCGCATCGGCAAAGGCCACCGCCTGGCTCTGCTCATCCAGCACCAGAAAGGTATTGAGATGGGCATTGGCCAGCAGTTCGGCACCTTCCTGCAGATGGGCTGAGAGTGCATGGTGCGGCCACAGCTGCTGGCGCAGGGTTGCCCACTGCGCCAGCAGCGTCTCGTCGAGGGGCACTATCCGCCAGTCGGCGTTCGTCATCAGCACTCAGGCCTGCCGCTTGGCAAGGCGTACCTGGGCCGCCTCGGCCAGCATGGCCAGCAGGGTCTCGGTATCGTCCCAGGAGAGGCAGGCATCGGTGATGCTCTGGCCGAAAGTGGCGGCACAGCCGTTCTCCACATCCTGACGGCCTTCGACCAGGAAGCTCTCGGCCATGATGCCGGCGATGCCGGTGCGGCCACGGCGCAGCTGATCGCAGATATCCTGCGCCACCAACAGCTGGCGACGATGATCCTTCAAGCTGTTGCCATGGCTGAAATCCACCACCAGCCGCTCGGGTAGGTTGACCTTGGCCAGTGCCTCGCAGGCTTCATCCACGCTGGCGGTATCATAGTTGGGCCTGTGGCCGCCACGCAGTATCACATGACCATAGGGGTTGCCGGCGGTGCGGTAGATGGTCATCTTGCCGTCTTTATCCGGCGAGTAGAAGATGTGGCTGTGGCGGGCGGCGCGCACCGCATCGATGGCGATGCGGGTGTTGCCGTCGGTGCCATTCTTGAAGCCGACCGGGCAGGAGAGCGCCGAGGCCATCTCGCGGTGGACCTGGGATTCGGTGGTGCGGGCGCCTATGGCACCCCAGGTGATGAGATCGCTGATGTACTGACCGGTCACCATATCGAGGAACTCGGTGGCGGTGGGCAGACCCAGGGCGTTGATGTCCGCCAGCAACTTGCGCGCCAGCTTGAGTCCTTCATTGACGTCGAAGCTGCCGTCCAGGCGCGGATCGTTGATGAGCCCCTTCCAGCCGACTATGGTGCGCGGTTTCTCGAAATAGGTGCGCATGACGATGCACAGCGTCTCTTGGTATTGGTCGCGCAGGGCATTGAGCCGGGCGGCATAGTCGAGGGCGGCAATGGGGTCGTGGATGGAGCAGGGACCCACCACCACCAGCAGACGCTGGTCGTTGCCGGCCAGTATGGCCTCGACATCGCGGCGGGCATCGAGCAGGTTCTGGGCGATCTTGTCGGTAATGGGGAAGGCGGCGGCGAGTTCGCTCGGGGTGATGAGGGACTCCAGGCGCCGGGTGCGCAATTCATCGGTGTGAATGGACATACAAACTCAAGTCTCGAGTGGGTGGCATAGCCACAGGCGGCGAAAAAGCAAAGAGATAAAATAAAGCAAAACCCTGTCGATTGAAACCTTGGGCGGCTCTGATAGGATGTGAGGCCATTTCATCCCTACCCGAGGTAGTTTTTGTGGCAAAACCTGGCGCGACCGGTCTGACCCGGATCATCAATGCAACCGGCTATAGCATGAAGGGGCTCAAATCAGCCTGGCTCAACGAGGCCGCCTTCCGCCAGGAGCTGGTGCTGATCCTGCTGTTGATGCCGCTTGCCTTCTGGGTCGGGGGGGATCTCAACCAGATATTGCTGCTGATCGCGGTGAGCTGGCTGGTGGTGATTGTCGAAGTGCTCAACTCGGCGGTAGAGGCGGTGGTGGACAGGATAGGCTCAGAACATCATGAGTTGTCTGGACGGGCCAAAGATTTGGGCTCGGCCGCCGTCTTCCTCGTGCTGGCACTGAATGTGGTGGTGTGGGGCGCCCTGGCGGGGCGTAATCTGCTCGGCTGGTGGTAAGCTTGCGAGATGATTTAGCACAGAATAAAGGCGCCTGATGGCGCCTTTATTCTTGGTCCGGTTTGGCGGGCTCACTCTGCGATGAGCAGGGTGTAGGAGCGGTTGCGGCGCCAGATCTTGCGTTTGGTGTCATTGAGCTTGAGTTTGCGCCTGGGGCTCCAGCCGCTCTTTGTCGCTTTGACCAGACGAGTCTTTCTACGTTTTTGCATCTTGGTCTCCTCCTAAATGGCATGACAGGCCGATGGCCGTCCGGTGACATCATTGGAACTTAAGGGTGGAGCCCATCTGAAAGTGCTGTCTGCTATCTCGACCTGAGGATGTGAGGGACAAAAACAATTTCGGATAGGCTCCGATGTGACCGGATGATAGCAGGCTTGCGCGGGCTTAGACAGACGCTTGATTCAGCCTTGTTCGACCCCCGTGATCCGGCTCACTACCTCGGCGATGGGACTTGGGTGAGAAGCCTCATCGCTGACGGGCTCGTTGTCGTCCTCGTCCAGCGCCTCACGCCGTTGCGCCTTCTGCTGTTCGTTGTCCAGCCACAGCAGGCTCTGGTAATACTGGCGCACGTTGTTGACATAGTTGCGCGCCTCGCCACCGCGGGCATAGCCGTAGCGAACCTTGCTGTGCCAGCGGGCCTGTTGCAGCAGCGGCAGCACCTCCTTGACGTCTCCCCAGCTGTCCGGATCCTTGCCCAGCTGCTTGGTCAGGCGGCGGGCATCCATCATGTGGCCATAACCGATGTTGTAGGCGGTGAGGGCAAACCACACCTTCTCGTCCTCGGGTACCGAGTCCGGCACCTTGTCGACCATCAGCTTGAGGTAGCGGGCCCCCCCTTCAATGCTCTCCTCCGGGTGGGTTCGATCGTTCACCCCCATGGCCTTGGCGGTGTTTTCGGTCAACATCATCATGCCGCGCACCCCGGTGTAGGAGCGGGCAGCAGGATCCCAGTGGGACTCCTGATAACTGATGGCGGCCAGCAGGCGCCAGTCAATCTCCAGGGCATGTTGCTTGAACAGCTCCTGATACTTGGGCAGCAGCTCCTTGGCCCGGCGCAGGAAGGTGCGGGTATCGACAAAATCGAAGTTCTGCACATGGCCAAAATATTTCTCGTCGAGCTTGGCGATGGCGCCATCCATGAAGCGTTGGCCGAAGAAGTCGATGACGCTGGCATAGAGGCTGTCATCGGGCAGGCGGTTCATGACCCAGGCCACGGTCTGGCTGTCGGAGAGGGTGAGCGCCTCGGCAAGCTCGGGGTAGTAACGCTGGGTGCGTGCCAGCACGGTATTTTGCACTATGGTGTAGTCAATTTTCCCCTCGGCCAGCATCTTGAGCAGATCCTCGGTGTCCGACTTGGGATCGGCTTGCCAGCTGAGTGTGGGGTGGGATACCTGAAACTCCTTGAGCAGATCTTCACCGCTCGAGCCCTGGGCCACCACCAGCTTGCCGTCTATGTCATCCAGGCTGCGCGGGCGCCGGGAACCATTGCGATAGACCAGCTTGGGGGAGACCTGGTAAAAACCGGGGCCGAAGCGAAATTGGGCTCGGCGCTCCGGGGTGACGACGATGGCGGCGGCAACGAGGTCCAGTTTGTCACCCTCAAGCAGCCCGACCAGTTCGGCACTGGTGTTGACTGGAATGATGGTCAGCTTGACGCCGAGCCAGTCGGCAAAGGATTGCGCCAGTTCGTAATCGTAACCGAAGGCGGTGTCGTCTCTTTGGTAATAGGAGGTGGGCCCGTAGAGGGTCCCGACCCGGATCTCGCCTCGCTGACGGATCTGCTCCAGCTGGCTGGAGGGGGTGTGAAAGTCACAGCTGGCGAGGAGCAGCGTCATGATCACGGCGAGAAATAGTCGAACAATGTGGCGCAAGTAGGCGAGTACCCTTGTTGAAAAATTCGGCATTTGTCAAAAAAGAGGCTCCTTTATACCAGAGAGTCCGAGGCGAGTCACACCGGCGCCGTGGATAAAAACGTTTGTCCGGCAGGGGAGGGATCCCTATAATACGCGCGTCTCAAATCCCCCCACACATTAAAACTTGGTGAGAAAGGTCATATGGAAATCTTGCGAGGTGCGCCTGCACTGTCTGAGTTTCGTATCAACAAGTTGCTGCAAAGCTTCGCGCACAGAGGACTCGAGATAAGCAGTATCTATGCCGAATATGTGCATTTTGCCGAGCTGTCGGCGCCGCTCTCGGATGCGGAGCGAACGACACTGGGACGGTTGCTGCGCTACGGCCCGACTATCCCCGAACACGCCCCCAGCGGCCAACTCTTCCTCGTTACCCCCCGTCCCGGCACTATCTCCCCCTGGTCTTCCAAAGCAAGCGACATCGCCCACAACTGCGGCCTGACCCAGGTCAAGCGGCTCGAGCGTGGCATTGCCTATTACGTGGAAGGCGAGTTTGATGCGGCCCAGCACGCCGAGATAACGGCCCTGCTCCATGACCGCATGATGGAGACAGTGTTCAGCGCCCCCGAGCAGGCGAGCGCCCTCTTTGCCCATCAGGCCCCGCGCCCCTTCACCCAGGTGGACGTGCTGGGCGGTGGTCGCGCCGCCCTGGCTTCCGCCAACATCGCCCTGGGTCTGGCCCTGGCCGAGGATGAGATTGACTATCTGGTGGAGAACTTCCAGAAGCTCGGTCGCAACCCCAACGACATCGAACTCTATATGTTTGCCCAGGCGAACTCCGAGCACTGTCGTCACAAGATCTTCAACGCCGACTGGACCATAGATGGCGAGCGCCAGCCCAAGTCGCTGTTCAAGATGATCAAGAATACCTTCGAGCAGACCCCGGACTATGTACTGTCTGCCTACAAAGACAACGCCGCCGTGATGGAAGGGAGCCAGGGTGGCCGCTTCTTCCCGAGCAGCAAGGGTGAGTATCAGTATCACCAGGAGCGGGTCGATATCCTGATGAAGGTGGAGACTCACAACCACCCGACCGCCATCTCTCCCTTCCCGGGCGCCGCCACCGGCTCCGGTGGCGAAATTCGCGACGAGGGTGCGACCGGACGCGGCGCCAAGCCCAAGGCCGGTCTGGTCGGTTTCTCCGTCTCCAACCTGCGCATCCCCGGTTTCGAACAGCCCTGGGAGCAGGATTTCGGCAAGCCGAGCCGCATCGTCAGCGCCTTCGACATCATGCAGGAGGGGCCCCTCGGCGGCGCCGCCTTCAACAACGAGTTTGGCCGTCCGGCCCTGCTCGGCTACTTCCGTACCTTCGAAGAGCTGGTGCCGAGCCACAATGGCGTCGAAGTGCGTGGCTACCATAAGCCCATCATGCTGGCCGGCGGCCTTGGCAACATCCGCAGCGAGCATGTGCAAAAAGCGGAGATCCCGGTGGGCGCGGCACTGATCGTGCTTGGCGGCCCGGCTATGAACATCGGTCTGGGGGGCGGCGCGGCATCGAGCATGGCCTCAGGCCAGTCCGCCGAGGATCTGGACTTTGCCTCGGTGCAGCGTGACAACCCCGAGATGGAGCGTCGCTGCCAGGAGGTGATCGATCGCTGCTGGCAGCTCGGTGACGAGAATCCCATCGCCTTCATCCACGACGTGGGCGCCGGTGGCCTCTCCAACGCCATGCCTGAATTGGTCAACGACGGTGAGCGCGGTGGTCGTTTCGATTTGCGTGCCATTTCGAGCGACGAGCCGGGCATGAGCCCGCTGGAGATCTGGTGCAACGAATCCCAGGAGCGCTACGTACTGGCGGTGCCTCAGGAGAAGCTGGCGCTGTTCAAGGCCCTGTGCGAGCGCGAGCGCGCCCCTTACGCCGTCATCGGTACCGCCACCGCCGAGCCGCATCTCACGCTCTCCGATGCCCATTTTGACAACCAGCCCATCGATCTGCCCCTGGACGTGCTGCTCGGCAAGGCGCCCAAGATGCACCGCGATGTGCAGAGCCTGCCCGCCCAGGGCAAGGCCCTGATGCTCGATGGCATCACCTTGTCCGATGCCGCCGAGCGGGTATTGCGCCTGCCGACGGTTGCGGAGAAGTCCTTCCTCATCACCATTGGCGATCGCAGCGTGACCGGTCTGGTCAACCGCGACCAGATGGTCGGCCCCTGGCAGATCCCGGTGGCCGATTGCGCCGTCACCGCCGCCACCTATGACAGCTATCACGGCGAAGCCATGTCCCTGGGGGAGCGCACCCCGGTGGCGCTGCTCTCCCACGCGGCCTCCGCTCGCATGGCGGTGGCCGAGGCGCTCACCAACCTGGCACCGGCTCACATCGGCTCCTTGAAGCGGGTCAAACTCTCCGCCAACTGGATGTCTGCCGCCGGTCACCCTGGCGAAGATGCCGGTCTCTATGAGGCGGTCAAGGCGGTGGGTGAGGAGCTCTGCCCGGCCCTTGGCATCACCATCCCGGTCGGCAAGGACTCCATGTCCATGAAGACCCGCTGGCAGCAAGATGGCGAGGAGCGCAGCGTCACCTCGCCGCTCTCCCTGCTCATCACCGCCTTCGCGCGGGTCGAGGATGTGCGCAACACCGTCACCCCGCAGCTGCGTACCGATCTCGGCGAGACAGATCTCATCCTGATTGACCTTGGCAACGGCAAGCAGCGCCTGGGCGCCTCCGCCCTGGCTCAGGTCTACCGCCAGCTGGGCGACAGCGCGCCGGATCTTGACAATCCGACTCAGCTCAAGGGTTTCTTCAACGCCATCCAGGCGCTGGTGGCGGATCGCAAGATTGTGGCTTACCACGACAGATCCGACGGTGGCCTGTTCGTCACCCTGACCGAGATGGCCTTCGCCGGTCACTGCGGCCTCGACATCCAGCTCGATCGCGTCGGTGGCGAGCTGTTGCCCGCGCTGTTCAACGAGGAGCTGGGTGCCGTCATTCAGGTGCGCCGTGCCGACAAGGAAGCCGTCATGACCCTGCTGGCGGGCCATGGCCTGGCCGCCTGCGTCCATGTCATCGGCAGCGTCGACGACCAGGACAGCCTGCGGTTCAGCCGCGCCGGGCAAGAGGTCTATCGTGCCAGTCGTACCGCCCTGCGCACCCTCTGGGGTGAGACCAGCTGGCAGATGCAGCGCCTGCGGGACAACCCCGAGTGCGCCGATCAGGAGCACGCCGCTCGCCAGGATGCGACCGACCCGGGTCTGCATGCCTCCTTGAGCTTCAATCCGTCCGAGGATGTGGCTGCGCCCTATATCGCTCGCGGGGTCTCTCCTCGTTTGGCGGTACTGCGCGAGCAGGGGGTCAACTCCCACGTGGAGATGGCCGCCGCTTTCGATCGTGCCGGTTTTGCTGCCGTGGACGTGCACATGAGCGACATCCTGTCCGGTCGCATCAAGCTGGAAGAGTTCCAGAGTCTGGTGGCCTGTGGCGGCTTCTCCTACGGCGACGTGCTGGGGGCGGGGGAAGGCTGGGCCAAGTCCATCCTGTTCAACGACGGCGCCCGCGAGCAGTTCCAGCGCTTCTTCGAGCGTGGCGACACCCTGTCTCTGGGGGTGTGCAACGGTTGCCAGATGATGTCCAACCTGCGTGACCTCATTCCGGGGGCCGATCTGTGGCCGCGCTTCGTGCGCAACCGCTCCGAGCGCTTCGAGGCGCGCTTCAGCCTGGTGGAAGTACAGGACTCTCCGTCCGCCTTCTTCGCCGGCATGGCGGGCTCTGTGATGCCCATCGCCGTCTCCCACGGGGAAGGACGGGTGGAGCTGCGCGATGCCGCTCACTTTGCCGCGTTGCAAGCCAGCGGTCTGGTGGGGCTGCGTTTCGTGGACAACCGCGGTCAGGTCACCGAGCAGTACCCGGCCAACCCGAACGGGGCACCGGCGGGCATCACTGCGGTCACCACCACGGACGGCCGCGCGACTATCATGATGCCGCACCCTGAGCGGGTATTCCGCACCGTGGCGAACTCCTGGCACCCGGACAACTGGGGCGAGGATGGCGCCTGGATGCGGATGTTCAGAAACGCTCGGGTGCGTCTGGGCTAATCCCGCCAGATACTCTGCAGCAATGAAAAACCGGCCAACTGGCCGGTTTTTTTATCGCTGGGGGGAGCGGTTTAGTGGAGTACCAGGTGCTGGAAGCCCTGCACCAGGCTGATGACCGGCTGGGGATAGATCCCCATGGCCAAGACGATGATGGCGGAGAGCAGCACCACCAGCCCGCCGGAGGAGAAGGCCCAGTCGGCCTTGGCATCGCGCAGCTGCATGCCGGGTTCGCGCAGGTAGAGGGTGACCATGACTCTCAGGTAGTAGTAGAGCCCCAGGGCACTGCCGAGCACTATGGCGCCGCAGAGCCACCAGAGTTGCGCCTCGACCGTCACCCCGATGAGGTAGAACTTGCCGATGAAGCCCAGCGTCATGGGGATGCCCGCCAGGGAGAGCATCATCACCGTCATGACGGCTGTCAGGTAGGGGCGCTTCCAGAACAGGCCGCGATAGCTGTGCAGGGAGTCCGCATCCTTGCCGCGATAGGGGCTGGACATCATGCTGATGACGCCGAAGGCCCCCAGGCTGGTGAAGAGGTACATCAGCAGGTAGACACCGGCCGCTTCCACCGGCATCTGGCCGAGGCGGCTCGCCACCACCACCGCCAGCAGGTAGCCGAAGTGGGAGATGGAGGAGTAACCCATCATCCGCTTGATGTTGGTCTGGATCAGCGCCAAGAGGTTGCCGACCACGATGGAGATGACCGCCATGGCCGCCAGCAGCCAGTGGATCATGGGATCCGAGGTGGCCGGCACCGCCAGGTAGAAGCGCAGCAGCACGCAAAACACGGCTATCTTGCTGACGGTGGCGAGGAAGGTGGCCACAGGTGCCGGGGCGCCCTCATAGACATCCGGGGTCCAGAGGTGGAAGGGGGCGAGGGACAACTTGAAGGCAAAGCCCACCAGCATCAGGCCAAAGCCTCCCATCAGCAGCGGCTGGTGAGCCGGGCTCTGGGCCAGGGTCAGGCCGAGATCGCTGAAGCTCAGGCTGCCTGCCTGGGCATAGAGCAGCGCCATGCCGAACAACAGGAAGGCGGTGGCGGCGGCGGAGAGCACCATGTACTTGATGCTGGCCTCCAGGGAGTGGCGCTCGCGATAGGCATAACCCACCAGACCGAACATGGGCAGGGTCAGCATTTCGATCCCGATAAACAGTGACGCGAGATGGCGGGAACCCGCCAGCACCAGGCCACCGGCGGTGGCGATCAGCAGCAGCAGGTAGAACTCTTCCCGGTTGTCCGGGTAGCCCTTGAGCCAGGAGCGACCGAAGGTACAGGTGGCCAGGGCGCCGATGAGCACCAGCCCCATGTAGAAGACCGCATAGCTGTCCACTTGCAGCAGGGGAGTGACCCCCTGATCCCCTTGCGCCATGACGATGGGCAGGGAGAAGAGCGCCAGGTTCAGACCCGTGATGGTCACCACGAAGGCGGTGTCATCACAGCGCTTCCAGGCGATGGCCAGCATCAGGGCCACCATGGCCCCCGTGGTCAGCAACAGGGGCAGCAGGGCCAATAGTTGGGCGGCGGTAAACGTCATGACAAGGCTCCCGGTGTGGACAAGGAAAGGGAGAGAGAAACAGAGGGCATCATTGCAGTGCTCCTGTAGCCGGCAGCGCATACCAGTGCAGCACGTTCAGCAGGCTGCTGCTGGCGGTATCGAGTACCGGCTGGGGATAGACCCCGAGCAGTACCAAGAGGCCGGCTATGGTCAGCATCATGGCCAGCTCCCGTCTGTCCAGGCCCTTGAGGACGCTCTCGTCCTTGGGGGCACCGAAGCAGGCCCGTTGCAGCATGATGAGGGAGTAGACCGAGGCCAGCACCAGGCCGAAGGTGGCGATGATGGTGATGATGGGGGCCACCTGGAAGCTGCCGATGAGGATCAGGAACTCGCCGATGAAGTTGCCGGTACCCGGCATCCCCAATGAGGCCACCGAGAAGAACAGCATCACCCCCGGCAGGTAGCGCAGCCGACCCCAGAGGCCGCCCATCAGGCGCAGGTCCCGGGTGTGCAGCCGCTCGTAGAGCTGGCCGCACAGGATGAAGAGACCGGCGGCGGAGAGGCCGTGGGCGATCATCTGCACCACGGCCCCTTGCAGGGCCAGCTCGCTGCCCGAATAGATGGCGATCATCACAAAACCCATGTGGGAGATACTGGTGTAGGCCACCAGTCGCTTGATGTCGGTCTGGGCGAAGGCCAGCAGGGCACCGTAGATGATGCCGAACAGGCCAAGGAGCATGGCGTAGGGGGCGAACTGGGCGGAGGCCTCCGGGAACAGCGGCAGGGTGAAGCGCAGCAGGCCATAGGCGGCGGTTTTGAGCAGGATCCCCGCCAAATCCACGGAACCCGCGGTCGGCGCCTGGCTGTGGGCATCAGGCAGCCAGCCGTGCAGCGGCACCAGCGGCATCTTGACCGCGAAGGCGATGAAGAAGCCCAGCATCAGCAGCCACTGTACGCCAATGCTCATCGGGGTGTTGAGCAGGTCGAGGTAGTTGAAGGTAAAGACGCCGGTGGCGGCGTGGTGAGTCAGTACCAGTCCCAGGATGGCCACCAGCATGATGAGGCCGCTCGCCTGGGTGTAGATGAAGAACTTGGTGGCCGCGTTGATCCGGGATTTACCGTCGGTAACCGAATGGCCCCAGAGCGCGATCAGGAAGTACATGGGAACCAGCATCATCTCCCAGAAGAAGAAGAAGAGGAACAGGTCCACCGCCATGAAGACGCCGAGCACGCCCCCCAGGATCCACAGCAGGTTGAGGTGGAAGAAGCCGATGCGCTGCACGATTTCTTTCCAGGAGCAGAGGATGGCCAGCACGCCGATGAAGCTGGTGAGCATCACCATCAGGAGCGACAAGCCGTCTACCGCCAGGTGCAATGAGATGCCGAAGCGGGGGATCCAGGGTTGCTGCCACTCGGCCGCCCAGACGGGGAGGCCGGGGCTGGCGAGGGAGAAGTCACCGCCGAGCCAGATGGCACCGGAGAGCACCAGGCAGGCGCTCATGGAGAGCAGGGCTACCCAGCGAACGAATTGTCCGCCGAGCCGCTCCATCTGCCAGCAGAGCAAGCCGCCGATAAAAGGAATTAACAAGATCCAGAGTAAGGTCACGATATCAGCTCTCGTCTAGGTTCTAGTCGGGCAGGCCCCGGGCCTGCCACACATATTGGGCTCATGGATCAGCCGAGCAGCAGCAGCGCCAGGATCAGGACGGCGCCCATCCCCATGGAGGCTGCGTACCAGCGCAACTTGCCGGACACCGTCCAGGCCAGCATCTGATGACCGCTGTGTGCCAGTACGGCGGGCAGGTTCATCATCCGATCCAGCGGGTCCTTGCCGAGCAAGCGGGTCACCAGCAGGTAGGGCTTGACCCAGAGCTTGTCATACAGCCAGTCAAAGCCCCAGGCGTTGAACCAGAGGGTGCTGAGCGCGCGGCCAGGAGCACTATTTGCGATGCTTTTTGCCAGGCGACGCTCGCCAAGGAAGAGGAAGGCGGCGAGCGTGATGCCCGCCACGGCGATGAGGCCGGAGAGGATCTCGAGGCTGTGGCGTCCCTCTTCGATATGATCCCCGGGGCCGGCCGGCAGTACCCCGGCTAGCGGCGGTACTATCATGGAGCCGATGGCGGTGGAGAGCACCAGCAGCACCAGCAGCGGCAGCTTGTGCGCCAGGCCGTGGCCGGCGTGGGCCTGTGTCTGTGCCTTGCCGTGGAAGGCGATGAAGATGAGGCGGAAGGTGTAGAGGGAGGTCAGGAAGGCCCCCACCAGACCGGCCCACAACAGGGCGCTCTGGCCACTGGCCTGCACCTGCCAGAGGATGGCGTCCTTGCTGTAGAAGCCGGCGGTGACCAGCGGCAGCGCGGCCAGGGCCGAGCCCCCCACCAGGAAGCAGGCATAGACCAGGGGCAGGCTCTTGCGCAGGCCCCCCATCTTGAAGATGTTCTGCTCGTGGTGGCAGGCGATGATCACCGCACCAGAGGAGAGGAACAACAGCGCCTTGAAGAAGGCGTGGGTCATCAGGTGGAAGATGGCCCCTTCCCAGGCGCCGACCCCTAAGCCTAAGAACATGTAGCCTATCTGGCTCATGGTGGAGTAAGCCAGGATCCGCTTGATGTCGGTCTGTACCAGGGCCGCGAAGCCCGCCAGCACCAGGGTGATGGCGCCCACCAGCGCCACCAGATGGAGGATCTCGGGGGCAAGCAGGAAGAGGCCGTGGGTACGGGCGATGAGGTAGACACCGGCGGTCACCATGGTGGCCGCGTGGATCAGTGCCGAGACCGGGGTCGGACCCGCCATGGCGTCTGCCAGCCAGGTCTGCAGCGGCAGCTGGGCAGACTTGCCGACCGCGCCGCCGAGCAGCATCAGGCAGGCGAACGACAGGGCAGGGGAGCCCTCGGCAAAGACCACTGGGGCGCGCACCAGCAGCTCGTGGATGTTGAGGGTGCCGAGCTCGCGGTAGAGCACGAAGAGCCCGATGGCGAGGAAGACGTCACCGACCCGGGTCACCACGAACGCCTTGAGGGCGGCGGCGCCGTTGGCCGGGTTGCGGTAGTAGAAGCCGATCAGCAGGTAGCTGCACAGCCCCACCCCTTCCCAACCCAGGTAGACGAACAGCAGATCATCGGCCAGCACCAGGAACACCATGCTGGCGATGAAGAGGTTGGTGTAGGTGAAGAAGCGGGAATACCCCTCTTCTCCGCGCATGTACCAGGAGGCGAACAGGTGGATGAAGAAGCCCACCCCTGTCACCACCCCCAGCATGGTCAGCGACAGCCCATCCAGCGCCAGACGGAAGGTGGGCTGGAATTCACCCACCGACATCCACTGCCACAGGGTCTGGGTATAGACGCCGCCCTCGGGGGTGTGATTGAGGAAGTCGAACCCGACCCAGAGGGTGGTCAGGGCCGACAGGCCTATGCTGCCGACACCGATGAGTGCCGCGCTGCGCTCGCCGAGACGGCCGATGGAGAAGGCCAGCAGCAGCCACCCCAGCAGGGGGAACAGGAAAGTCAGATATAGGAGGCTCATCCGCGCATCTCGCTCACAGTGTCCACGTTCAGGGTGTGGTAACGACGATAGAGCAGCAGTAACAGGGCGAGGCCGATACTGGCCTCCGCTGCCGCCAGAGAAATCACCAGTATGTACATGATCTGGCCGTCGGCCTGGGCCCAGCGGCTACCCGCCACCACGAACGCCAGCGCGGACGCATTCATCATGATCTCGATACTCATGAGGATAAACAGCAGGTTGCGGCGGATCAGCAGACCGCACAAACCGATGCAGAACAGGATGGCGGCCAGCAGAAGACCGTGTTCCATGGGTATGCCACTCATTGCTGACCTCCTTCCTGGGATGGGCGAGCGGTGGGTTTGGGGACGGAAAGCACTTCCCCGCTCTTGTCTTCACGGCCAAGGTGATAGGCGGTCACCAGACCCGCCAGCAGCAGGATGGAGGCGAGCTCCACCGCCAGCACATAGGGGCCGAACAGGGCGATGCCGACCTCTTTCGCACTGACGTCGGTCTGCCCGAGCTCACCGCCGGTGACCCCGAGGATGCCGTAGGCCAGGAAGCCGAGCAGGATGAGGGAGAGCAGGGCAGGCCCACCCCAGGTCATGGGGGTGAGCCAGTTGCGCTCCTGATCCTGGGATGAGCCCAGGTTCAGCATCATCACCACGAACACGAACAGCACCATGATGGCGCCGGCGTAGACGATCACCTGCAGGGCGCCAGCAAAGGAGGCTCCCAGGCAGAAGAAGATCATGGCCACGGCGATGAGCGAGATGATGAGATTGAGCAGCGCATGCATGGGGTTGCTGGTGCTGATGACCCGCAGCGTGCTGTAAACGGCGACCAGGGCCGCGGCATAAAATGCCAGTTCCATGATTGACTCCTAGGGCAGCAGGCTCTTGACATCGATGGGCTTGGCTTCGTTCTCGGCATCCCCTTTGGGCTTGCCGTCGATGGCCATACCGCTCATGCGGTAGAAGTTGTAGTCCGGGTATTTGCCGGGGCCGCTGATCAGCAGATCTTCCTTCTCGTACACCAGATCCTGGCGGCGATACTCGCCCATCTCGAAATCCGGCGTCAGCTGGATGGCGGTGGTGGGGCAGGCCTCTTCACACAGACCGCAGAAGATGCAGCGGGAGAAGTTGATGCGGAAGAACTCCGGGTACCAGCGACCGTCGTCCCGCTCCGCTTTTTGCAGCGAGATGCAGCCGACCGGGCAGGCCACGGCGCACAGGTTGCACGCCACGCAGCGCTCGTCACCGTCGGGATCCCGGGTCAACACGATGCGGCCACGGAAACGGGGCGCGGCATAGACCTGCTGCTCCGGGTAGCTCAGGGTCTCGCGGGGGCGCCAGGCATGGGAGAAGACCATCCCCAGACTGCGCAGTTGGGTGCCAACACCCTTGATAATGCTCGTAATTTTCATTGGTGCCTCACTGCACGTTCATAAGCACGACGGCGCCGGTTACCAGCATGTTGAGCAAGGTAAGCGGTAAGCAGACTTTCCAGCCAAAGGACATCACCTGGTCAAAGCGCGGGCGGGGCAGGGAGGCCCGCAGCAAGATGAAGAACACCATGAAGCAGGCGGTCTTCAGGGCAAACCAGATGAAGGGCGGCAACCAGGGGCCGTGCCAGCCACCGAAGAAGAGGGTCACGATGAGGGAGGAGATCAGCACTATGCCGATGTACTCGCCCACGAAGAACAGACCCCACTTCATACCCGCGTATTCGATGTGATAGCCGTCGGCGAGCTCCTGCTCGGCCTCCGGCTGGTCAAACGGGTGACGGTGGGTGACGGCAACCCCGGCAAACAGGAAGGTGATAAAGCCCAGGAACTGGGGGATCACGTTCCACAATCCGGCTTGCGCCTCCACTATCTCCCGCAGGTTGAAGCTGCCGGTCTGGATGACGATGCCCATCAAGGAGAGGCCGAGAAACACCTCGTAGGAGAGGGTCTGGGCCGAGGCGCGCAGGCTGCCGAGCAGGGAGTACTTGTTGTTGCTCGACCAGCCGGCAAAGAGCACGGCGTAGACCGCCAGCCCTGCTATGGCCAGGATGTAGAGCAGCCCCACGTTGAGATCCGCCACGCCCCAGGTGGGGGTGATGGGCACCACCGCAAACGCCAGGATGAAGGCGGTAAAGGCGATGATGGGGGCCAGCACGAAGATCCGGCGATCCGCGAAGGGCGGGATCCAGTCCTCCTTGAAGAACATCTTGACCATGTCGGCCGCCAGTTGCAGCAGGCCGAAGGGGCCCACCCGGTTGGGGCCGTACCTGTCTTGCCAGAGCGCCAGCAGACGGCGCTCGATGAAGCTCATGAAGGCGCCAGCCCCCACAATCCCCACCAGCACGATCAAGGCTTTGCCTACCTCCAGCAACAGATCGATCAGCTCATTGCTCATGCGATGGCCTCCTGCAAGTCAGTCACATAGGCCTGGTGCAGCGCGGTCGGCAGACCATGGGCGCCAAGGGGCAGGCCGAGCAGACCCGGTGCCAACCGTTCGCTGATCCGCAGGGTCAGCCGCCAGTGGTGACCACCCCAGGAGAAGGCCACCAGATTGCCGGCATGAAGGGCCAAACGGGCGGCATCGACCGGATTGAGCACCAATTCTGGCTGCGCCATCCGGGCCTGGATCACCGGGCTGCGCGCGGAGAGCTCTTCGCCGCCAAACAGCTGCTCGTAACTGACCACCTGCAGCGCCTCCTGGGCCTGGAAGGGAGTCGGGATGCTGTCGAACCAGCCGAGGTTGTCCTCACCCGGTTCCAGCAGGCGGCGGCCGGGATCGCCAGCCCGCAGGTTGCCACCTACCTCGTCCTGGAACTTGTTCCAGGCGGAGGGGGAGTTCCAGCCCGGTGCCCAGGCAAACGGCACCTGTTGCAGGGGTTGGCGGGCACCGGCGTAGCCTTCCATGGAGAAGTTGAAGGGGGAGTCGGGGTCTTGCGCCACCCGGGGCTCGCTCACGTTCTGATCCGCCAGCATGGAGGTGCGGCCGCTGTAGCGGTGCGGCTCGCGCGCGAGCTTCATGCCGCGGATACGCAGCCCGGCATTGGGGGCGGCTTCGCCCATGGTGGCCAGCAGCGGGGCAGAGGCGGCGCAGGCCGCACTTACCTCGTCGAAGCTGCTCCAGCGCGGGGACTTGCCGTCCAGCGTGCCTTGCAGCGCGGCCAGCCAGCGCCAGCCTTCGCGCACCTGGATGTCGGCGTCGTAGAAGGCGGGGGCATAGACTTGGAAGAAGCGCTGGGCACGGCCTTCCATGTTCACCACAGTGCCATCGGCCTCCGCAAAGCTGGCGGCAGGCAGCACCAGGTGGGCCTGCTGGGCGGTGCGGGTGTCCTGATGATCCACCACCAGCAGATGCTGCAGGCGCTTGATGGCGGCATCGACCCGGTTGCGGGGAGCACGGCGATAGAGATCGTTCTCCAGGGTGATCAGCGCAAGGGACTCGCTCCCTTCGATGCGCTCGAGGGCAGCTTCCAGCGGTGCGGCGGCCCCGGCCAGCATGACCAGCCCCAGGCTGTTGGCTTCCTGTGCCACCAGCGCCAGGCTCACCTCCTGGGCACGACCCTTGAGGGCGTGGGCTATGTTGCTGGCCGCCTCGATCAGCGCCTGGCTGCGGGCACCGGAGCCTGCGATGATGAGCGGCTTCTTGGCGTTGCCGAGCAGCTCGGCCCAGCGGGTCGCTTGAGCCAGCTGATCGGCGTCCAGATCCTGCGGGGCAGGGGCGGAACCGTCGAGCAGGTGGGCGATGGCAAAGCCGAGGCGGGCCTGATCGGCGTGAGGGGCATGGAGGGTATCGGCGGCCACGTCGTCCAGACGGGTCTGATCCAGGCTGGTGATGAGCAGCGGATAACGCTCATTCTGAGCGAGCGTCTGCACCGCGGCGACCTGCCACAGGTCCACCTTCAGCTTGCGGGCGATTTCACGTCCCTTGCCCTTGACTGCCTGACGCAGGGCAAGGCTGATCCGGGCGGCCGTCTGGGTGACATCTTCACCCAGCACCAGCACGGCGTCGGCCTCTTCCATGTCACGCAGGCTGGGGGTTCGTACCCCGCCCTGGTGCAGGACATGCAGCATCTTCTGCAGGCAGGCCCATTCGCTCTGCTCGACCCCTGCGTAGAAGTTGGCGGCGCCCACCAGCTCGCGCAGGGCGAAGTTGCTCTCGAGTGACGCCCGGGGCGAGCCGATGCCGATGATGCCGGAGGCGGTGCGCAGGGCATCGGCGGCGCGGTTGAGGGCGCCATCCACCGTGATGGCCAGCTTGTCATTGCCATCCTGAAGCAGGGGTTGGCGCGGGCGGTCGGCCTGGTTGACATAGCCGTAACCGAAGCGGCCACGATCACAGAGGAAGTAGTGGTTCAGGGCGCCGTGGAAGCGGTTCTCGATGCGGCGCAGCTCGCCATATCGCTCACCCGGGCTGATGTTGCAGCCGACCGAGCACTGCTGGCAGATGCTGGGGGCAAACTGCATGTCCCACTTGCGGTTGTAGCGCTCGGAATGGGTCTTGTCGGTGAAGACGCCGGTGGGGCAGACCTCCACCAGGTTGCCGGAGAACTCGCTCTCCAGGGTGCCATCCTCGACCCGGCCGAAGTAGACGTTGTCGTGGGCACCGTAGACACCCAGATCCTCGCCACCAGCGTAGTCCTTGTAGTAACGGACGCAGCGATAGCAGGCGATGCAGCGGTTCATCTCGTGATTGATGAAAGGGCCCAGATCCTGATTCTGGTGGGTGCGCTTGGTGAAGCGGTAGCGACGGCTGTTGTGGCCCGTCATCACCGTCATGTCCTGCAGGTGGCAGGCGCCACCCTCTTCACACACAGGGCAGTCGTGGGGGTGGTTGGTCATCTGCCACTCCACCACAGTCTTGCGAAACTCCTTCGCCTCTTCGTCCTCGATGGAGATATAGGTGCCATCGGTGGACGGCGTCATGCAGGACATGACCAGGCGGCCGCGCTTGTCGTCGGCATTCTGATACTGTTTGACCGCACACTGGCGGCAGGCGCCGACGCTACCGAGCGCCGGGTGCCAGCAAAAATAGGGGACGTCCAGACCCAGCGACAGACAGGCTTGCAGCAGGTTATCTGCCCCGTCTACCTCGAACTCTTTACCGTCTACATGAATGGTGGCCATACAACTTCCCTGACATCAAATTAGATAAAATCCATGGCTCGCAGCAGGCATGACGCCTCGTGTTACCAGCGTTCGCCCAGCAGATTGGGCTGGATACCCTTGAACAGCTTGTGATTGTCATGGGGGGCCTTGACCCCGGCCTCGAACTCGGACCTGAAGTACTTCATGGCACTGCCAAGGGGCTCGACGGCGCCGGGGGCATGGGCGCAGAAGGTCTTGCCCGGCCCCAGGAAGCTGACCAGCTGCTCCAGGGTGGCGAGATCCTCGGGTTGGCCTTCGCCTCGCTCCAGGGCCCGCAGGATCTTGACGCTCCAGGGCAGGCCGTCGCGGCAGGGAGTGCACCAGCCGCAGGATTCGCGGGCGAAGAACTCCTCCATGTTGCGCAAGAGTCCGACCATGTTGATGCTGTCATCCACTGCCATGGCGAGGCCCGTCCCCATACGGGTGCCGACCTTGCCGATGCCACCGGCATACATCTGGGCATCCAGGTGCTCGGGCAGCAGGAAGCCGGTGCCGGCACCGCCCGGTTGCCACGCCTTGAGGCGATAGCCGGGTTTCATGCCGCCGGCATAGTTCTCGAACAGCTCACGCGCCGTGATACCAAAGGGCAGCTCCCACAGACCCGGGTTGTTCACCTTGCCGGAGAAGCCCATCAGCTTGGTGCCGTGATCTTCCGAGCCTGGCAGCGCCAGCCCCTGATACCAGGCCACGCCGTTGCCTATGATGGCGGGCACGTTGCACAGGGTCTCGACGTTGTTGACGCAGGTCGGCTTGCCCCAGACGCCTACGATCGCGGGGAAGGGGGGTTTGGCCCGCGGGTTGGCGCGTCGCCCTTCCAGGGAGTTGATAAGCGCCGTCTCTTCGCCGCAGATGTAACGCCCGGCGCCCGTGTGGACGAACAGCTCGAAGTCAAAGCCCGAGCCCAGGATGTTCTTGCCGAGCAGGCCGGCGGCCTTGGCCTCGATCACCGCGCGGCGCAGGTGGATGGCGGCATCGACATATTCACCACGCAGGAAGATGTAGCCACGGTAGGCCTTGAGGGCCCGGGCACTGATGATCATCCCCTCGATCAGCAGGTGGGGCAGTTGCTCCATCAGCAGCCGGTCTTTCCAGGTATTCGGCTCCATCTCGTCGGCGTTGCAGAGCAGGTAACGGATGTTCATGCTCTCGTCTTTGGGCATCAGGCCCCACTTCACTCCGGTGGAGAAGCCGGCGCCGCCGCGCCCCTTGAGGCCGGCGTCCTTGACGGTGCCGACGATCTCATCAGGGCTCATCTGACTCAGTGCCTTGCGGGCCGCATCGTAGCCCTGCTTGCTCTGGTATTCGTCCAGCCAGACCGGCTGGCCGTCATCCCGCAACCGCCAGGTGAGGGGATGGGTCTCGGGGGCACGGGCGATGCGGTTGGCGGTGCCGAGGGAGGCGAGTGTCTTGTTTGGTTGCAGGCTCATGGGTAAGCCTCCAGGGTTTTCAGCAGACTGACGGCGTCGAGCCCACCGTAGGTATCGTCGTCTATCATCAGCGCCGGCCCCTTGTCGCAGTTGCCGAGGCAGCAGACCGGCAGCAGGGTGAAGCGGCCGTCAGGGGAGGTCTGGCCGGGGGCCAGATCCATGACCTCTTTCAGGCCGGCCAGCAGCTGCTCATGGCCGTTGATGTAACAGACCATGCTGTCACAGACACGGATGATGTGGCGTCCGACCGGCTGGCGGAAGATCTGGCTGTAGAAGGTGGCGACCCCTTCCACGTCGCTGGCAGGGATGCCGAGCACGGCGGCGATGGCATGGATGGCACCGTCCGGTACCCAGCCGCGGGCCTGCTGCACTATTTTGAGTGCTTCTATGCTGGCGGCGCGGGGATCTTCGTAGTGGTGCGTCTCATGCTCTATGGCATCGCGCTCGGCCTGGCTCAGGACGAAGCCGTCCTTCTGGCTTGGGACTAGGGCGTCCCCCTTGCTCTGGCATGCGCTCTGTCCCGCTGGGGACGATGTATTCTTGCACTGACATTGCTGGCTCATGAACTTAACCTTCTGTCGTTTATTCTTCTTGTCCCGTTGCGCCCTCGCGTGGGCGCGGCGGGAACTTAACGATCCACATCCGACATGACGAAATCGATACTGCCCAGGTAGACGATGAGATCCGACACCATCTGGCCGCGGATCACCGAGGGGATCTGCTGCAGGTGGGCAAAGCTCGGGGTCCGGATCCGGGTCCGGTAACTCATGGTGGAGCCGTCGCTGGTCAGGTAGTAACTGTTGATCCCCTTGGTCGCCTCTATCATCTGGAAGGACTCGGCGGCCGGCATCACGGGCCCCCAGGACACTTGCAGGAAGTGGGTGATCAGGGTCTCGATGTCCTGCAGAGTGCGCTCTTTTGGCGGCGGCGTGGTGAGCGGGTGATCCGCCTTGAAGGGGCCCTCCGGCATGTTCTTCATGCACTGCTCTATGATGCGCATGCTCTGGCGGATCTCCTCGATGCGCACCGTGGCTCTGTCGTAGGCATCCCCATTGCTGCCCACCGGCACCTCGAACTCGAACTGATCGTAGCCGGAATAAGGGCGCCATTTGCGCACGTCGAAGTTGAGGCCGGTGGCGCGCAGACCGCCGCCCGTGGTGCCCCAGGCGAGCGCCTGCGCCGTGTTGTAGGCGGCGACGCCTATGGTGCGACCGCGCAGTATGCTGTTGCGCATGGCGGCCTTCTCATACTCCATCAGGCGCTTGGGCAGCCAGCTCAGCAGGTTGTCCTGGATGAGGCGGGCCCAGCCGGTGGGCAGGTCGTGGGCCACACCGCCGATGCGGAACCAGGCCGGGTGCATGCGCGCGCCCGTGATGGCCTCGATGATGGTGTAGATCTTCTGCCGGTCGGTGAAGGTGAAGAAGACAGGGGTCATGGCCCCCACGTCCTGGATATAGGTACCGAGGAACAGCAGGTGGCTCTGGATGCGGAACAGCTCCGCCATCATCACCCGGATCATGTCGACCCGGTTGGGCACGGTGATCCCCGCCAGCTTCTCGACTGCCAGCACATAGGGCAGGTTGTTCATCACCCCCCCTAAGTACTCGACCCGGTCGGTGTAGGGGATGTAGCTGTGCCAGGACTGGCGCTCGCCCATCTTCTCGGCACCCCTGTGGTGATAGCCGATGTCGGGCACGCAGTCGCGGATCTCCTCGCCATCGAGCTGCAGCACCAGCCGGAAGGCGCCGTGGGCGGAGGGGTGGTTGGGGCCGAGGTTCAAGAACATGTAGTCTTCGTTCTCGTTGCCCCGGCTCATGCCCCACTCTTCGGGCTTGAACAGCAGGTTGTCCTGTTCCTGATCCTGCTTGACCGCGTCGAGCATGAAGGGATCGAACTCGGTGGCCCGGGCCGGGTAGTCCTTGCGCAGCGGGTGTCCCTGCCAGCTCTTGGGCATCATGATGCGGGTGAGATGGGGGTGACCGTCGAAGGTGATGCCCATCAGATCCCAGACTTCCCGCTCGTACCAGTTGGCGTTGGGGAAGTGACGGCTGATGGTCGGCAGGTGCAGATCGCTCTCCATCAGCGGCACCTTCAGCATCACATCGGCGTTACGGTCGATGGAAATGAGGTGGTAGAAGACGGTGAAGTCGCTGCCCGGCAGGCCGTGGCGGTGGCTGCGCATTCGCTCGTCGGTGGCGCTGAGATCAAACAGCATCACGAACGGGGAGGGCAGTTTTTGCAAGAAGCCCATCACGTCCTGCAGCAGATCGCGGGAGAGCCAGAGCACAGGCACCCCGGTGCGGGTGGTCTGGACGGTGAAGCGCTCGGCGCCGAAATGGGCAAACAGCTCGCCGACCACCTGGGCATCGGCGTGATCCGCCGTCTGCCCCTGGGCCATGGTGTAGTTGCTTGGGAATTCTCGAGTCAGTTTCATGGTCAGATCTCATCCGGCGTGCGCAGGTTGGTGACTTGGATGCGATCTTCCCGCTTGCGATCCTTCTCGGCCTGCATCTGGGGACGGTAGATCCCCTGATCGCCCACCGTCCAGGAGAGGGGGCGGCGCTCCTTGCCGATGGAGTCCTGCAACAGCATCAGGGCTTGCAGGAAGGCTTCGGGACGGGGCGGGCAGCCCGGAATGTAGACGTCGACCGGCAGGAACTTGTCCACCCCCTGCACCACGGAATAGATGTCGTACATGCCGCCCGAGTTGGCACAGGCGCCCATGGAGATGACCCACTTGGGTTCGAGCAGCTGTTCATAGAGGCGCTGGATGACAGGCGCCATCTTGATGAAGGGGGTGCCGGCGATCACCATGAAATCCGCCTGACGGGGCGAAGCCCGGATGACTTCGGCACCGAAGCGGGCCACGTCATGGGGGGAGGTGAAGGCGGTACACATCTCCACATAGCAGCAGGAGATGCCGAAGTTGTAGGGCCAGAGGGAGTTCTTGCGGCCCCAGTTGACGGTGTCTTGCAGCACCTCTTCGAGGCGCCCGATCATGATGCCGCGGGTCGCCTGCTGCGCCAGCGGGTCATCGACGGTCTGGCGCTGTTCCTGGGGGTAGCGCTCAACGGGCGCATCCGGGTCAATCCGGGTCAGGGTGTACTTCATGGTGCAACCTCAAAGGGATAATCGGTAAATCAGTCTGGCTTCTTGTCAGTCAGGACGCGCTTCTTCGGGGCCCAGTCGAGGGCACCGATACGCCACAGGTAGATGAGGCCTACCAGCAGCAGGGTGATGAAGATGGTGGCTTCGATGAAACCGACCCAGCCACTTTCCCGAACGGAAACGGACCAGGCGAAGAGATAGAGCGCCTCGACGTCGAAGATGACGAAGAACATGGCGACCAGGTAGAACTTGGCGGAGAAACGCAGACGGGCGTTGCCGACGGAATCGATGCCGGATTCGAAGGGTCTGTTTTTGGCACGGCCATAGGCTCGCCCTCCCAGCAAGGCCGCGACGCCTATCATGGTCAGACAGATGCAGATGGCCCCAATGACATAAACAGCAAAGGCCCAATGCTGGACAGCAACATCAGCAAACATATAGGTTTTCCCTAACCGAATTAATCATGTGACTTAACAAGGGTGCTACGTAGTATGCCAGTTCCATACTGATTTACATGTCATTTCATTAGGTCAATTATTAATCAAGGAAAGGAGAAATTGCTTTTTGCAACCGGGGTCAAACTTCTCATTCGAGAATGACTTTTAATCGCCGTGAAACGCGGAGGCGTGTTGTCGGTGGCAGGAGAAATAGGGCGCGGCATAACAAAGATCCCCCATTTTATCAGGGGGTGAGGAGGGGGAGGGTTCGTTCGGCGGCCTTGCCTTGTGAGAGGGTTATCTCGACGCGCCGATTGGCCTGCCGGTGTGCGAGGGTGTCATTGGCAAAGCGAGGCTGGGTGTCGGCCACCCCTTGAGCGATGACTCGTCTGGCATCGATCTTCGGGTTGGTCAGCAGGGTGTGGACTATGGATGCCGCCCGCAGCACCGACAACTCCCAGTTGTTGCGATAAAGCTCTATCGCCGTCAGTGAATCATCGGTATGACCGGTGACCACCACCATCCCCGGGATATCTGCCAGGGTATCGGAGACCTTGTTGACCAGAGGAATGAATTGGGGTTGGAGGAAGGCCGAGTTTGCAGGGAACAGGCTCTTCTCGCCGATACGGATCACCAGCTGGCTGCCGAGCTGCTCTACCTCCAGCTCTTTGGATTCAATCTGGCTCTTGAGCTGCTGATCCAGTTTCTGTTTGGTGGTGGTTGCCCACTCCTGCTCCTTGCTCTTATGGGGCCAGGACTCCGCCGCATTGGCTTTCTCCGAGGCGCCAATGGTTTCGTTGAAGGGATCGGCCGCCACCGTGGGTGCCTCTGTACTCAGTACCGGCTCTGCTTGGGGGACAGCCGGCGTGATGCTGGGATCGGGCTCGAGGATCCCGGTGCCCCCTTGCATCACCGGCGAGCCCGCGGGAGGAGAGATGAGCCCGATCTTGCCGAGCGACTCAATAAGACCCTGGATCAACACCCGGGTTTCCGACTGCTTGGTCATGGCGAAGGAGTAGAGCACCACGAACAGGGCGAACAGCAGGGTCATGAAATCGGCATAGGAGACCAGCCAGCGCTCATGGTTTTCCGGGGATTCAGCCTTTTTCTTCTTGGCCATCATGACCTCCGAGATAGGGTTCCAGAGTCACTTGCAGCCGTTGCTGTGATTCGCCGTCCAGGATGCAGAGGATGCCGGTCAGAGTCATCTCCTTGTAGTGCCTGATCTGATGGGCAAATCCTTTGTAGCGGTTGCCAAATGGCAGAAAGATCAGGTTGGCCGCGCCCACCCCGTAGATGGTGGCGATGAAGGCCACCGCGATGGCCCCCCCAAGCTGGTCTGGGGCATCCAGCAAACCCATCGCATGGATCAGGCCAAACACGGCACCGACGATCCCCATGGTGGGACAGTAACCCCCCATGGCTTCATAAAACTTGACGGTCTGCTCGAGATCTTCCTGCTCGAATTCGATCTCGTTTTCCAGCACCTCGTGGATCTTGGTCTTCTCGTAGCCGTCGACCATCATCTGCACCCCTTTTTGCAAGAAGGGATCCTTGATGTCGTCGATCATGGCTTCCAGCGCCAGCATGCCGCTGCGCCTTGCATTGCCTGCCAGGGTTTCCAGCAGTTGAGCCTGCTCTTGCATGTCGAGGCGAAGGGGGGTGATGAGCCATTTGAAGCGCTTGAAGGTTCTGCCAACCACGGAGAAAGGGAATTGGGTCAGGGCCGCGCCGACAGTGCCCCCGATCACGATGAGGAAGGCGGGCAGATTGAGCAGGGCGCTGGGATGGCCACCTTCGAGCATGTTGCCGCCCAATATGGCAATCAAGGCTAGCAGCAAACCGATCAGACTCATGTATCCAGACCCCTGTGTAGTTAACTCTGGCTAGTGTAGGTACTTAACTATCAGTTTTTCAAAATGATATCCAACTTGTGAACCATTATTGAGAGGTAAAACCGAGTTGGCTGTGGATCCTGTTTCGGCCTTGGCGGCAATATCATGAGGAATTAAGGGGATGGGGTTGTGCCGAACTGGCTGGGTGACGGTGATATGGCGGGAGAGAAGAGACAAGGGTTGAGCGGGTAGCTGCGAAGGGGGAGGCGGTGACATCGCCCCTGGCCGGGCGAGAGTCGTCAATGCCACAAAGCAAAAAACCGACCCTGAGGTCGGTTTTTATAATTTGGCGGTGAGGGAGGGATTCGAACCCTCGATACGTTGCCGTATACACACTTTCCAGGCGTGCTCCTTCAGCCACTCGGACACCTCACCAAATTTTTACTTCTTTGAAGTGGCTTTCGGAGCACGCTACGCGTGCTTTCTTACCGACTTCGCCGGTGGGCAGCCTCTCGGACAGCTCACCAAATTTTTGACTGTTAGTTTACCTGTTCAATCATCAGGATTGTTCATGGCCTTGGCCGCGACAACGGGGCGTAATTTAGGGGAAAGCGGGTGGCGGGTCAACCCTTTTTCCCCTTGTTTTTCATATCATTTTCCATTTGTACAGCTTTTATGCCGAGATAGGTGTTTTTCTCACCTCATGGCTGATCCAGCATGATCAGGCTGTCGGGCAGCTCGTTCTTGTCATTGGTGGGCGGGAAGGCATCGGCCAATATGGCACCGGTGCGGGTCACACACTCGATGAAACCGGGCTCGACCTCGCCCTTGCGGATGCGGGCGGTAAAGTCGTCGATGATCTGCTGCCATAGGGCATTGTCTATGTGCTTGGCGACACCGTCATCGACCAGGATCTCCACATAGTGTTCCGCCACCGAAACGAAGATCAGCACCCCCAGTCTATCGTGGGTGCGATGCAAGCCTTGCTCGATAAACTGCAACCGCGCCATCAGGGCTGCCCGGTGCTGGCGGACCTTCTTCGGGATCAGCAGCATCTTGATGGGGGTCCAGTGAAACAGCAAGGTCAAGGCGAGCCAGACAGCCCACTGGGTCAGCAGTATTTCGTACCAGCCGAGCCAGAAGCCGAGCTGGAACACCAGCAAGGGAGTGAGCATGGCCAGCAGCGCGGCCCACAGGGTCGGAATGTAGCGATAGCCGTCACTGGCCGGGGCCAAGACGGTGACCAACTCGGCGTCAGTGGCCTGCTCGACTTGGCGTACCTTGGCCTGCAAGGTGTGATAAAACTGTTTAGAAATCATTGCGTTGTCTCTTTGTATCCCAGATTACCAGCCACCGGAGGCACCACCGCCCCCAAAACTGCCGCCACCGCCGCTGAAGCCGCCGCCACCAAAACCACCGCCGGCGCGACCACCGCCGAAGCCACCGGCCAGATAGGCGGCCCGACGGCGGCCACCGGAGCCACCCCCGCCGCCGCCTCGCAGGTTGTGCAGCACGATCATCACTATCACCATCAGGATGAACAGCCAGGGGCCGCCCAGCTTGTCCTGCTGCTTGGTCACCTCCACCGGTTTGTATTCACCGGCCAGGGCCTGCATGATGCCCTGGCTGCCGGCGACTATGCCGGCCACCATGTCGCCGCGCTTGAAGGCAGGCAGGATCCGGGTCTGGATGATGTTGGCGGCGATGGCGTCGGGCAGGGCGCCCTCCAGCCCATAGCCCACTTCGATGCGCACCTTGCGCTCATCCTGGGCGATCAGCAGCAGCACACCGTTGTTGTGCTCCTTCTGGCCAATGCCCCAGTGGCGCCCCAGTTGATAGCCGTACTCTTCGATGGTATTGCCGTCCAGGCTGTCGATTGACACCACCACCAGCTGGATGCCGCTGCGTTTTTCAAAGGCAGCCAGTTGCTGGGTCAGCTGATGAGCCTGTTTGCGCGACATCAGATGGGCTTCGTCGACCACCTGGCCGCTGAGGGCCGGGAAGGTGGGGGCGGCTTGCAGCGCCGCCGTCCACAACAGCAGACAGGGCAGCAGCCAGCGCATCATCGAATTCATTCGAAGCTTACCTTGGGCGCCTCATCGGCACCTGGCTTGGCGCTAAAGCTTGGCTTGGGTTCGAGATCCGAATAGAGCAGTTTGGCCCAGATCACCCCGGGGAAGGTGCGCAGCTCGGTGTTGAACTGGCGCACCGCCTCGATGTAGTCGCGACGGGCCACCGAGATACGGTTTTCCGTCCCCTCAAGCTGGGCTTGCAGAGTGAGGAACTGTTGATCCGCCTTCAAATCCGGGTAGCGTTCTACCACCACCATGAGCCGTGACAGGGCACTGCTGAGCTGGTTCTGGGCCGCCTCAAACTGCTTGAGCTGGGCCGGATCGCTTACCTGCAGGCTGCCAACCCGGGCGCGGGCGTCGGTGACTGCCTTGAGGGTCTCCTGCTCGTGGCTGGCATAGCCCTTGACGGTGGCGACCAGGTTCGGCACCAGATCGGCGCGGCGCTGATACTGGTTCTCCACTTGACCCCAGCTCGCCTTGACCTGTTCATCCAGGGTCGGAATGGTATTCATGCCGCAACCGGTCAGGGTCAGCAGCAGGGACAGCAGCAGGAAGGCCCGACCTAAGGGGCGCCAGATACTCGTAGCCATCTTGTTGTTCTCCAGTGATTTTTCAATATTGACCCGCACACCATACAGCCTGTGCTCACCCCTCACAACGGCCAGGCAGTTGCGGCAGCTTGCTGTAGATGGTCGAGGTCTTGGGGAGTTGCGGTTTGTCCTTGATCCAGGAGCTGAGTTCGGCGCCACAGCCATTGCCCGGCGGTATGGGGGCCTGGGGCAGGCAGTCAGGGCTGCCTATGGGGCAGCGCAACCGCACATGGAAGTGGCTGTAGTGGCCGACCCAGGGTCTGAGTTTCTGCACCCAGGGCTCGCTCGGTGCACGTTTGCACACCTCGGCCTTGAGCGCGGGGTTGATGAAGATGCGGGTCACATCGGGGGATTGGGCGGCGAGGCGCAGCAGGGTCATCTGCTGGGGACCGAAGCGACCCGGCAGGGTTCGGTAGCTTGGCTCATCGATCAGCGCCCACTCCTTGGGGGCATCCTGCTCCCAGCGGCTGATAGGCTTGTTCGCCATGCGAAACCAGATGTCGGCATCGAGGCCGGTCTGGTGGCTGCGGTGACCCGAGCTGAAGGGGCCGCCGCGGGCCATGGCGAGATCGGCGATGTAGAGATCCGGCAAACCGGCCATCTTGGTCTGGCTCGCCAGTCCCTCGAGGTATTGAATCAGCTCGGGGTGGCCGTAGTAGCGTAGCCGCTTGGTGCGGATCACCTGATAACCGGGGCCGGTCAGCGGCAGGGCCATGCCGTTTTTCAGGCAGCCCCCGGCATAACCGCCAATGGCTTCGGGTTGCAGGGTACTGGTCAGCAGGAGCAGGGTGGCGATAAGCATGATGCCCTCTCGGAGAACGGGAAAAGGGGTGTCCTTTGAGCGTCACCAGCATAGCAATAGAGCGGGGGGCAGGGCCAGTGGGGACCACGACCTTGCATCGGCTCCAACCTTATTGCCACAATGCGCCCCTCGAAGGGGATCTGAATAGAGGAACAAGATGATGAAAGCGAGTGAGCTGGTCGGTAAGGATGGCATTTTCTGGTTGCAGCCACCGGCCGGGCGCTTCTATCCCGCCATGGTGAGCCTGCTGCTGTTGAGCCTGGGAGCGGTCGGGGTCGCGCTCTGGCAGGGCTACCCCCAGATGGGTCTTTTGCCCTGGGTCGGCGTCATCTTTGGCGGCATAGTGCTGCTGATGATGCTGGTGCCCCGCCACTGGCAAGCCTGGCGCATGGCGGAACTTGCTTGGGATGCAGAATATCTCTACCTCATCAACGGCTCGCAAGACAGGGCCAAGGCGATAGCGCGAGGGGCGCTGGTTGAGGTGGATCGCGAACGGCGGGTCGGTCATAACGGGGAGTGGCTCGCCTTCAGTCTGGACCTGGCTCTGGCCCCGGATGATCTCGATGAGGCCGCCGAGGTATTGGGTTTGACTGGTGAGACGGCCCACGAGATAAGTCCGGGGATCTATCGATTTGGCTTTAAACGGGCCTGGCACAGCCACTCGGCACTGAGCCGAATATTGGCTAAATTGGTGCCGAATCGGGCTGATTAATTTCTAGACAATTTGGGGTTAAGCTCAGATACTGCCTGTTACTTGAATTGAACTTGCCGCCGGACTTACTCGAGAGATCAATGGCTTGAGTGGTCAGGCGGGGAGTGCCAGGACATGATGCCCTGGCCAGTCCGGCGTAGCGGTTGTGCCCTGCTGCTGCGTCGGTGATTGCATAGAGAAGGCACCCTGACTCGAGAGTGGATGGCATGAAGATTTACGTAGGAAATCTGTCGTACCGGATGACGGCCGACGAACTGACAACCGTATTCAGCCAGTTTGGACAGGTAGAGAAGGTCGATATCATCATCGACCGCGATACCGGTCAGTCCAAGGGATTCGGTTTTATTGAAATGCCGGTAAACGGTGAGGCCGAGAAGGCGATCGCCGATTTGCATGGCACCGAGATAGGTGGACGAACCATCACGGTCAATCAGGCCAAACCGAAGACAGATGCACCACGTGGTCGCCCCCAGCGTCATCGTTGAGGTGCTTCGATAAGGCAAAACGGCATGGGTTCCCCCATGCCGTTTTTGTTTGTGCCTGATGTAGCCTGTCGATGAGGATCAGGGCACGTCGTAGCCCAAGGCCGCCTTGCGAATGCGGAACCACTGCTGGCGACTGAGGTGCACCGCCTCCGAGGCGACGGCGCTGGCGATCCGCTCGCGCTTGCCCGAGCCGATGATGGGCAGCGGCCGGCTTGGCAACATCATCACCCAGGCGTAGACCACTTGCTCTATGGTCTGGGCGCCGCACTCTTCGCGGATCCGCTCCAGTTCATGGCGAAGATTCTCAAAGCGGCCATCGTGGAACAGGCTGCCGCCTCCCAGGCAAGACCAGGCCATGGGGCTGATGCGCAACTGTTGGCACAAGTCCAGAGTGCCATCCAGGGTGAGATCCATGTTGAGGGGGGAGATCTCCAACTGGTTGGTGACCAGGGGGAAGGGCAGACGCGATTGCAGCAGCTCGAACTGGCGCGCGGTGAAGTTGGAGACGCCAGCGTGCTTGATCTTGCCCGCCTGCTTGAGGGCGATAAAGGCCTCGGCCACTTCGTCGGCATCCATCAGGGGATCCGGGCGATGGATCAGCAACAAGTCCAGGTGATCGGTTGCCAGCTTCTGCAAGGAGGCTTCGGCGCTGGCGATGATGTAGGCCTTGCTGGTGTTGTAATGGTTGAGGGCGTGTTCAGGCTTGGCGGTAAGGGCGATGCCGCACTTGCTGACCAGTTCCATGCGCGTGCGCAGGGAGGGATCGAGGCGCAGCGCCTTGCCGAAGGCCTCTTCACACTGATAGCCGCCATAAATATCGGCGTGATCTATGGTGGTGACCCCGAGATCCAGGTGGTACTTGATGAGATCCAGCAGGGCGGCCGGAGTGAGTTGCCACTCCATCAGGCGCCAGTAACCCATGATGATGCGAGAGAATTCGGGCCCCTGGGGGTGCAGGGTCAGGCGGGATACTGTCATTGTCTTCTCCTTGGGATAAATGCTGGGCTTATCTTGGCCCTTGCGCCCGGGCAAGGCAATAATAGCGCCCGTCGTCATTCGTACTTTGGTTCTGACTGGGAGAGATATGGAAGGCTTTGCTGCGCGATTGCGGGAGTTGATGGGGGAGATGAGCGTGAGCGCCTTCGCCCGCAAGGTGGGCTTGGGCGAGGCGCTCATTCGCAAGTATCTCAAAGGGGCCGAGCCCGGCTTTGCCAAGGCAAACCAGATTGCCATGGCCGCCAACTGCTCTCTGGAGTGGCTGGCCACCGGCTGCGGTTACCTCTATCGCCAGGCTGAAGTGGTCGACAGGCTTGCGCTGCAGGGTGCACGGACCCTGTTCTGCGAGCAGGATGCGACCATGGCCCTGCCGGATGAGGAGGCCCTGGTCAGGTTGCTCGCCTATTACCAGTTCCTGCGCAGCCACAAGCGGGCCGATGGCTTTCTCGATCTCGCCATGGCCCGCCAATTTGGCAAGCACCTGGACGAGGCGTGAACGGCGTGTTCAGGGATATCTGTTACCCTTGAAAGCCAAGGGAAATCGACGAGCATGGGGTGGGTAATGGAATACCTTATCTTGGGAAGTGGTGGCCTGGGGACGGCCCTGGCCCTTGAATTGACGCGGCGCCATGAACCCTTCGTCCTGGCGGGGCGTCATGTGCCGCCTGGCATAGAGGCTGGCGCCACCTTTCCCATGCTGGATGTGGATCCCCTGGCGTTCGAGGCTCTGTTCACCCTCTTTGACAGGTTGCCGAATGTCATCATCAACACCATAGGAGTGCTCCATGATCTGCACTTCATGCCGGAGCGCCGGGTAGAGGAGGTCGATCCCCGCTGGTTGTGCGAGAGTGTGCGCACCAATGCCTGGCCAACCCTGGCGCTGGGCGCTTATCTGAGCCAGCGCATGACGGCAGAGAGCGATTGCCTGCTCATCACCCTCTCGGATCTCGAAGGCAGCCTGACCGCCAACCAGCAAGGGGAACACTACAGCTATCGGATGAGCAAGGCGGCCCTCAACATGGGGGTCAAGACGCTAGCGCTTGAGTGGCGCGAGCGCTTCCCCCGGGCGGCGGTGGTGGCGCTGCACCCAGGCCCCATGCATACCCCCCTGCGCGATCCTCTGTTGACCATGCCGCCTGCCGAGACGGTGCGTCCCCCCGCCGAGGTTGCGCCACTGCTGCTCGATGCCATTCGCACACTGGGGCCGGCGCACTCGGGCCAGTTTCAGGATCTGGCCGGTCATCTTCTGCCCTGGTAATAGGGTTTCCATCTGCAGAGTGAAAACGATTCATCGGGGCGACAGGCTGGTGCTGGCAGGGTATCACCTGTCCTGGTAGTAGGGTTTTCATAGGCCATCCTCCTTGCCAAACAGGGCTCAGCTGGCTTAACGTCAGGCTCTTGCCATTGGAGGGACAGGATGCGCTACATCGATCTACGAAGTGATACGGTAACCCAACCGACAGACGCCATGCGTCAAGTCATGCTGCACGCCCAGGTGGGCGATGATGTCTATGGCGAGGATCCCGCCGTCAATGCTCTGGAGGCCTATGCCGCCACCCGTCTGGGTAAGGAGGCCGCGCTCTTTGTCCCCTCGGGCACCATGTCCAACTTGCTCGGGGTGTTGTCTCACTGCCAACGGGGCGAAGAGGCCTTGCTTGGCAATGGCGCCCACATCTACCGCTATGAGGCCATGGGCAGTGCCGTGCTGGGGTCGGTGGCGCTCAATCCCGTGCCCATGCAGGCAGACGGCACCCTGGCGTTCAGCGATCTCAAACAGGCCATCAAACCCGATGACCCCCATTTCGCCCAGGCGCGGCTGCTCTGCCTCGAAAATACCCACAATGGCAAGGTGCTGCCCCTGGCGTATCTGCGTCAGGCCCGTGATTTTGTCGATGAACATGGTCTCAAGCTGCATCTGGATGGTGCCCGTGTTGCCAACGCCGCCGTGGCAAGCGGGGTCTCCCTTGCTGAGATTGCCGCCCCCTTTGATAGCGTCTCGCTCTGCCTCTCCAAAGGGTTGGGGGCACCGGTGGGATCGGTACTGGTGGGGGATGGCGCCTTGATCCAGCGTGCCAGACGGCTGCGCAAGATGGTGGGGGGTGGCATGCGTCAGGCAGGTTTCCTCGCCGCCGCCGGCCAGTTTGCCCTGGAGCACCAGTGCGCGCGTCTCGCAGACGATCATCGCCGGGCCCGCCGTTTGGCCGAGGGGCTGGCCGGGTTGCCCGGCATCAAGCTGGATGTGAGCCAGGTGCAGACCAATATGCTGTTCTTGCAGCTCACCCAGGGAGACAGCAGCGCGCTGCTGGCCTTCATGAAGGAGCGCGGCATTCTCTTCTCCGGCTATGGCGAGATGCGGCTGGTGACCCATTTGCAGATAACCGACGATGATGTGGCCGAGGTGATCGACGCCTTCAGCGAGTATTGTCAGGGGCGCTAGGCTGGGTCAGGGCTCCCGCTTCATCAAACGGGAGCCATAAAAAAGCGCAGCCTTGGCTGCGCTTTTTCGTTATCGGGGCGGATAGGCACCGGCTTAGTAAGCCTGTTGATGCACATCCAGCACGGCGCGCCCGGACGGGTCGGCCATCTCCTTGAACTTGGCATCCCACTCAAGCGCCGTGGGGGTGGAGCAGGCGACGGACTTGCCGTAGGGCACACAGCGCGCGGCAGATTCGAGGGGGAAGTGCTCCTCGAAGATGCTGCGGTAGTAGTAGGCCTCCTTGGTGAGCGGGGTGTTGATGGGGAAGCGATACGCCGCCGCCTCGAACATCTGATCCGTCACCTCGACCTCGACCATGGCCTTGAGGCTGTCTATCCAGGAGTAACCCACACCGTCTGAGAACTGCTCCTTCTGGCGCCATGCCACTTCGTGGGGCAACAGCTCCTCGAAGGCTTGGCGCAAGATGTGTTTCTCGATCTTGCCGTTGCCACACATCTTGGCGGCAGGATTGATGCGCATCGCCACGTCCATGAACTCCTTGTCGAGGAAGGGCACGCGGCCTTCCACGCCCCAGGCTGCCATGGACTTGTTGGCGCGCAGGCAATCGTACAGATGCAGGGCATCGAGCTTGCGCACTGTCTCTTCGTGGAACTCTTTGGCGTTTGGCGCCTTGTGGAAATAGAGGTAACCGCCGAACAGTTCGTCCGATCCCTCTCCCGACAGCACCATCTTGATACCCATCGCCTTGATGTAACGTGCCATCAGATACATGGGGGTCGAGGCACGAATGGTGGTGACGTCATAGGTCTCGAGGTGATAGATGACGTCCCGCAGGGCATCGAGTCCCTCTTGCACCGTGAAGTGGATCTGGTGATGAATGGTGCCCAGATGATCGGCCACCTTCTGGGCGGCGGCCAAGTCTGGCGAGCCTTCCAGGCCGACGGCGAAGGAGTGCAACTGGGGCCACCAGGCCTCGCTCTTGCCATCGTCTTCGATGCGACGGGCGGCATAAATTTTGGTGATGGCCGAGATGACCGAGGAGTCCAACCCGCCGGAGAGCAGTACGCCGTAGGGGACGTCACACATCAGCTGGCGCTTGACGGCCGCTTCCAGGGCGGCACGCAGCTCCTCTACCGAGGCAGGATTGTCCTTGACGACGTCAAACTCGCGCCAGTCGCGCTGATAGTATTGGGTCAGCTCGCCATCCTTGCTCCACAGATAGTGTCCGGGCGGGAACTCTTCCACGCTCTTGCACACGGGAACCAGGGCCTTCATCTCGGAGGCGACATAGAAGTTGCCGTGTTCATCGCGGCCGGTATAGAGGGGGATGATCCCCATGTGGTCGCGACCAATCAGGTAGGCATCCTGCTCGGCGTCATAGAGGATGAAGGCGAAGATGCCGTTGAGATCATCCAGGAAGGCGGGGCCCTTCTCCTGGTAGAGCGCGAGCAATACCTCACAGTCAGACTTGGTCTGGAACTGGAAGTCCACCTTGAGCTCTTGCTCCAGCTCCTTGTGGTTGTAGATCTCGCCGTTGACGGCCAGCACGTGGCTGCGCGCCGGGTTGTAGAGGGGTTGGGCGCCATTGCCCGGATCGACGATGGCCAGCCGCTCGTGGACCAGAATGGCTTTGTCTGAGCTGTAGACGCCGGACCAGTCGGGTCCGCGATGACGTAGTCGCTTGGACATTTCAAGCGCCGATTTACGCAAGCTGGCTGCGTCAGACTTGATGTCCAGAATGCCGAATATTGAACACATTGATGTAAATCCTCTTTGATTTTATTGAGCCCCCCACGTTTGGGCTCGAAATTCCATTTACATTCCTCGTCTTTCACAATGCCTAGCGCCAAAACCTTTTGCAAGCGGCAACACCGCACAAAATCAGGGCTCTGGCCGCTTTCTCCATGAGCCGCGAACCTGACCTTTGCGTCAAGTTGGTTGACGTATACGTCACCCTGCTGGATTTCGCTGTCCCTGACGCCATTTCACCGCTCGTTTATTGGGGGGCTGACCCACCCGTTGGTTCGAAGATCACATAGAGCTTGCGGCAAGGGGTCAGGGTCTCCCACTCTCCGACGAAGCCAGCCGGAATGACGAACTGATCCCCCGGGGAGAGGCGCAGTTGGCCGCCCAGGGTGTCGTGGATGCACACCTCCCCTTCGATCAGCTGACAATACTCATGCTCGGTATAGTGAATGGCCCAGCGGCCCGGCTCACAGGACCAGAAGCCGACGTGAAACTGCTGGCTCGGATCCGAGTAGTGGTTCCAGAGTGTCTGCTCAGGGTGACCGGCTTTGATTTTGTCCCTTGAGGGGAGAAGGGAGGAGGGGGTGACGCTCTGGCGGTCGAGCAGGGTCCAATCTTTCAGGCTCAGCATGAAACCCCCTTGGCAGAGCGCGCCGGTTGATGAAGGGTCAACGCAGGGTATTCGGATCGATTGAGGGTCAGCATTGTGCCTCCTTGGCAGTGACTCGGGTCTATGGCGGTGGCTAGCAGGGGCCATCCTGGCCCCTTGTTCGTTTTATTTAACAGTTGGAAAAGTAAACTAAACGATCGAGCGCGCCTTGCCAAGATCCTCAGGTCCTTTTACCCCCTTGATGACATGGCGGGCGAAGCCGCTGCCAGCCTCGTCATAGACGTTGAACACCGCATCCACCCCCTGTTCGCGCAAGGATTCGATATCGTCCTCGAAGCGGACGATGGCGGCTATCTGGCCGGTGAAGCCATGGCTGCGCAGCTTCTCGATGGCATAGAGGTTGCCCGAATGGTGGGGCATGGCCAGCAGCACCAGATTGATCTGGTTGGAGATGAGCACCTTGTCCCAGAAGTCGGTATCGGTCGCATCGCCCTCGATGACGTTCATGTTGCGCTCGCGCAGGGCCGGCAGCTTGCTGGCGTCATTCTCCACCCCCAGGATGACGGGGCCATATTTGTGTTCCAGTTCGAAGTAGGCGCCCTGGCCGATGCGCCCCATGCCGAGGATGATCACCTCGGCATCGCCGAGTTCAATGGGCCTGTCTTCCGGATGCAGTTCCCGGGCCTGCAAGCCGCGCAGCCAGTTGCCGAGTCTGTGATAGATGCGTTCACTCTGGCTGTTGAGGGGGGCCGAGATCATGAAGCTGGCCGCCAGTGCCAGCGACAGCGCAATCAGCCACTCATGGGAGAGCCAGCCCGCCTTGGCGGCGATGGCGGCCACGATGAGGCCGAATTCGGAGAAGTTGGTTAGCGCCAGGGTAGAGAGCAGCACGGTACGCACCCTCAGGTGGGCACCGCTGTAGACCAGATAGTAGAGCGCGCTCTTGAATGGCAGGGCCAGTACCAGGGCAAAGGCTATCCACATGGCGTCCTGGGTCGGCAGGCCGTTGAGGCCAATGGTCAGGAAGAAGCAGATGAGGAAGAGATCTTTCAAGTTGAACAGCGCCTTGGCAAGGCCCGCCGCGGCCGGGTGGGAGGCCAGCATCATGCCGATGATCAGCGCCCCCAGATCTGGCTTGAGTCCAACCGCCTCGAAACCGGCGGCGCCCACTACCAGGGCCAGGAAGATGCCAAGCAGCACCTGTAACTCTCCATGACCTGCCCGCTCCAGCAATTTGCAAAGCAGGGGGCGCAACAGAGGCAGCCCCAGCACCCAGAGCGCCCAGATGCTCGGCAGCTTGCCACTGGAGATGGCGAGAAAGGCGACGGCGAAAATGTCCTGCATCACCAGCACGCCGATGGCGAGGCGTGCATAGAGGGCATTCATGTCGCTGCGCTCCTCGAGCACCTTGACCGCGAACACCGTGCTGGAAAATGACAGGGCAAAGCCCAGCAACACGGCGAGCTGCCAGCCAAGGGACATGGCCAGGGCCATGCCCAGCCCCTTGCACACCAGGAGTACCAGGGTGAACAGCAAGGTGGAGAGCAGTATGTGCAGGCTGGCGGTACCCCAGACATCACGGCGCAGCAGGGTGCGCACATTCAGCTTGAGCCCTATGGTGAACAGCAGCAGCGTGACCCCGAGATCCGCCAGCTCACTCAGGGCCGGGCTGTTTTCATAGCCCATGCCGTTGAGGATGAAGCCGGCTGCGAGAAAGCCGAGCAGGGGAGGCAGGCCTATCAGGTTGACCAGCATGCCGCAGGCGAAAGCCACGGCGATCAGTACAGGTTCCATACAATTACCATTTTCCGGGCGGCGCCCTTGACTCGGTACGCTGGACCGCCGCCAACTGCCTCAAATGATGTCGATATCGGCCACGGAGTTGAAAATGTGGTTGGGGCTAAACGGCATCTGATCGATGTCGGCCACCTTGCTCACCCCGGACAGGACCAGCACGGTTTCCAGTCCCGCCTGGAAGCCGGCCAGGATATCGGTACGCAGGTTGTCGCCGATGATGATGGTGTTATCCGAATGGGCTTCCATCCGGTTGAGTGCCGCGCGGATGATCCAGGCGCTCGGCTTGCCGACATAGAAGGGCTTCTTGCCAGTCATGCGCTCTATGGGGGCACAGAGGGCGCCGCAGGCTGGATGCATCATGGGGCCATGGGTGTCAGGGTTGGTGGCGATGAAGCGGGCACCTTGCGCCACGAACTTGGCGCCCAGTTGCATCATGGACCAGTTGTAGTTGCGGGTTTCGCCCACCACCACGAAGTCGGGGTCGATGTCGGTGATGGTGAAGCCCGCCTTGTAAAGTTCGTGAGTCAGCGCCCCTTCGCCTATCACATAGGCCTTCTTGCCATCCTGGCGCTTGAGGAAATCGGCGGTGCCCATGGCGGAGGTATAGAAGCTCTCTTCGGGCACGTCGATGCCGGCGGAGCGGAAGCGATTCTGCAGATCTTTCTGGGTCTGGGCCGGATAGTTGGTGAGGAACAGGAGTTTGCTGCCCTGCTCCAGCAGGCGATGGACGAAGTGATCGGCCCCCGGGATGAGATCGTTGTTGTGCAATATGACACCGTCGATATCACAGATGACGTTTTTCTTCATGTAAACTCCTTGCAGGGGCAGAGATGAGGCACAGACATTCTTAAATGTCTTCAATCGGTTATCTTTTTTGTGCCGCCATTATATGCCCCTTTGATGACAAGGTGTGACAGCAATTGCGCCAAGCTGCCTCCGCTGTTGTCTGTGTCGCTGGCCGGGCAGCCATGGCACCTAATGAAACCTGGCCAGCCACTACTTTACTCAAGGACGTAACATCATGGATGACTTCATCACGGGCTTGCCCAAGCTGGAACTGCATCTGCACCTGGAAGGCACCCTGGAGCCCGCCCTGATGCTGCGTCTGGCGGCGCGCAATGGCTTGACCCTGCCCTGGACCGAGGCGGCCACTCTGAAGGCTGCCTATCAGTTCGACAGCTTGCAATCTTTCCTCGACCTCTACTATCAGGGCTGCGATGTGTTGCGCCAGGAGCAGGATTTCTTCGATCTCACCTGGGCCTATCTGCAGCGTTGTGCGAGTGAGCAGGTGGTGCATGTCGAGGTGTTCTTCGATCCTCAGGCGCACACCAGCAGGGGTGTACCATTCGAGACGGTGCTGGCGGGGATAGAGGCGGCGTTGTTGCGTGGTGAGGGCGAACTGGGCATCAGTTACCGGCTTATCATGAGTTTTCTGCGCCACCTCGGGGAGGAGGCGGCCTTGACGGCTCTGGCCGAGGCCGACCCCTGGCTGGACAGGATCCATGGGATCGGGCTCGATTCGTCCGAGCTGGGGTATCCGCCTGAGCAGTTCACCCGCCTGTTTGCCCGTGCCAAGGCGCTGGGACTGGGGCTGGTGGCCCACGCCGGGGAGGAGGGGCCGGCAGACTACATCTGGCAGGCCATCCGTCAGCTCGGGGTACGGCGCATCGACCACGGGGTACGCTGCGCCGACGATTCCGACTTGTTGCGCTTTCTGGCCGACACCCGGTTGCCCCTCACGGTTTGCCCACTCTCCAATGTGCGGCTCGGGGTCTTCCCCTCCATGGCGAACCACAATGTGTTGACCCTGCTCGAGCAGGGGCTCTGCGTCACCATCAACTCGGACGATCCCGCCTACTTCGGGGGCTATATGGACGCCAACATGCGCGCCCTGGTCGAGGCGCTCGGTGCCAGCCGCGAGCAGCTGTGTCGTCTCAGTCTGAACGCGGTGGAGGCGAGCTGGCTCAATCTGGCAGCCAAGGCGCGGCTGACTCGCAGCATCCTCGGTTATGCGGCTTGCCAGGGGGTCAGTCTGAGCTGAGGCCCGGGTGAGGGGAAAATGGCATAACGAAGAGGGCCCCGCTGGGCCCTCTGCTATTTGAACATGTTAAGCGGGCTGCGGCTCAGCCTGCGGGCCGTAGACGGGATAGTCGGTGAGGCCCTGCTCGGCGCCACCAAACAGGGTGGCGGGATCGTGGGGCGTCCAGGGATAACCGTGGCGCAGCCGGATCGGCAAGTCCGGATTGGCCACGAAGGGTCGCCCGAAGCCTATCATATCGGCCCAGCCCTCATGGATGGCGGCCCGTGCCCGTGCACCATCGTACTTGCCCGCATAGATGAGGGTGTTGGGGAAGGCGGCCCTGAGTCCCTGCTTGAAATCGACGGGTATCAGGGGGGCGTCTTCCCAGTCAGCTTCGGCGATGTGCAGATAGCTGACATTCAGCTCCCCCAGCAGGGTCGCGGCGGCAAGATAGGTCGCTTGCGGATTGGCATCGACGGTGCCGTTGAGGGTGGTGAGCGGCGCAAGACGCACCCCAAGCCGATCGGCACCTATCTCGGCACAGACTGCCTCGGTTACCTCCTTGAGGAAACGCAGACGGTTCTCAAGGGAGCCGCCGTAACCGTCGGTGCGGTCATTGGACTCGGAGTCGAGGAACTGGTTGATGAGATAGCCGTTGGCGGCGTGCAACTCTATGCCGTCAAAGCCAGCCAGCATGGCATTGCGAGCACCCTGGCGGAACTGGCCGACCACGGCATCTATGTCATCCTGAGTCATGGCGCGGGGCAGGGCACTCTCGACAAAGCCGGGGGTATCGCTGCCGTTGTCGACAAACACCTTGACCCCGGCCGCGCGGATGGCGGAAGCCGAGATGGGCTGGGCGCCGCCAATATTATCCGGATGAGTCACCCGACCCACGTGCCAGAGCTGGGCGAACATGACCCCTCCCTTGGCATGTACGGCGTCGGTGACCTGTCTCCAGCCAGCAATTTGCTCTGGGCTATAGATGCCAGGAGTCCAGGCGTAGCCTTTGCCAAGGGGATCTATCTGGGTGCCCTCGCTGATGATGAGACCCGCTTCGGCACGCTGGGCGTAATAGGTCGCCATCATGGCGTTGGCCACATCTCCCGGTTGGCTGGCGCGGGAGCGGGTCATGGGGGGCATGACGATACGGTTGTTCAGGTGCAACTGGCCGAGGCGCAGCGGACAAAACAGGGGATCGTGGCTCATTCGGGTGTCCTCATCGGGTGAATGGGGCCACTCTAGCGCGGCATATCATTGAGATAAACCAGCATATTTTCAAAAGAGTGCTGCGTTTAAGACAATAATAGGGGTCAAGAATGGGAGCCGTGATAGCGCATGATCCCAGAGCGCGAGCGCTTCATCATCGCCTGGTATGAATAAGCGTGGAGTCTTTATTAATTATTTATATGGGCAGAGCTCAATGTAACAACCGGTACCCATTCACATAGAACACTATATTGGCGCCGGGTATTGCATTCAGCGTTGGAATACACTCACTGATACAGGCAGTGTTGATCTGCATCAATTAAACCCATGAAAAGATATTCTTAATCATGCAGGAGTATGTTTCCCGGTGTCATTATATTCCGTCTCTCTCAATGAGGATGACAGTGAGGAGTGAAAAAGGGAGGCAATGCCTCCCATGTTGTGAGCCAACCAGCCCGATGCTGCGTGTCCGCCTCACACTCGGGCACAGTGGCCGACTCAGGACCCGGTCGAGGCGGCGCCCTGCACATGACCCTGCTTGTCGCTCAGGCAGGACCAGGGCGCCTGGCTACCTGGAACCTCAATGGTGACACCCACTCCTGCTTCGGAATCCAGTACCTCGAGCACATTGAGCTTGCTGACGGCTGTCCCAGTCTTGCTTGCTACGGCCTTCAGACAGGCGGTCTCGGCGGCGCTGGCTTTATTGGCTGGGGCAGCTTGCCCAGCAGCTGCAGTCGGCTGGCAGACGCCCGAGCCCTGCTTGCTGGTGTAAGAGACATCGTACTGGCCCCCGGTGTTGCTGATGGAGAGGGTGACTCCCGCGCCCTTGGCCTCATAGAAGTTGTCGTTGAACTTCTTGAGCTTGGCCTCCTTGCCATTGATATAGACGGGGCCACCCTCATCGCTGTGCATCTGGATCTTACCCGGGCACTCGTAATTAAGCTGGGGAAGGGCAGCACTGGCGGTGCCCGCCATGGTCAATGCAAATACTGTGATCAACACCTTTTTCATGGGACTTACCTTAACTGTTTAACAAAGTGGAATAAGTGTATTTGTTTTTATTGTTCGGTGGATAACAACATCACTGTATTTCGGCGCGCAGTCTGCCGTTTGTCCTTGGCGAAAATAAATAGCTGGCCTACTTAATTTTAGCAACGAAATTTTCGTAACATTTTGTGCTACTGGAAATGGTTATTGATTCAAGGGACTCGACAAACGGTTTTCCCTGTCAATGGTTTAAAGATTAAAAAAAACAGAGCAATAACGGGCAGGAGAGGGGCGGCGAGCGTGACGCTGGGCGAGGCAGCGGGGCGGGTTGCCTGGGGCTTTGTTTGGGGCCCTTGTCACGCGGGGCGACGGGGCCCCGCGTTGCATCAGGATGGCAAGCGCCGGATCAGAGCCAGCGTTTCTCGCGGGTGAAGCAGACCGAGAGCCAGGCATCCCCCAGGGTATCGCCCAGGCGGGACCAGAGCTCCTGGCGCAGGGCATCCTGGCGCTCTATGGGCCACTCCTGATCCGGGGCCACCAGTATGTTCAATTCGAGATCGAAGCGGCGGCCGCTCTTGGCCAGATGGCTGTAGCACTCTATGCCATGGCGCTGGCGCAGGGCGTCTATCTCGCGCTCGACCCGCGCCGAGACATCCCCCTTGGGGGCGATTTTCAACACTTCCCGCAGGTTGCGACCGAGCACCTTGATGGGGATCAGGGTGGCGCACAGGGCGAGCAGGGTGACCAGCACGGGGTCTATGTAGCGGTTGTAGTGGCCATAACCGAGGGCGTCGAGGCCGATGGCGACCACGAAACCGATGAGCAGGGTGGCGCTGAGCAGGGTGTCGACCAGCCACTCCTTGGAGTCGACCCGCACCAGTTCGGAATCGACGCGCTCGGCCACCGCCGCCTCGACGCGGTAAATGATGGCGCAGAAGAAGGTGCAGACGGCGGCATAGATGAGGGCGTGACCGAGGTCTATCTCCCGTCCCCCTTCCATCAGGGAGGTGATGCCGCTATGGAGAGCGCCGAGACAGAGCAGCAAGATGATGGTGCCGTTGATGACGTTGGTGATGGGCTCGAAATGGGCGTAGCCGTACTGGAAGCGCGCGTCGGAGGGGCGGGTCACCAGGTAGGCGGTGATTAACCCTAAGCCCGTCATACCCATGCTGAACAGGGTGAAGATGCCGTCGAGCATGATGGCGTTGGAACCGGCGAACAGGCCATAGCCGATCCCGAAGATGGCGAAGCTGATGCAGCCAAACAGTGACAGGGTCAGCGCCTGTTTCTCGGTGGTGATAAACGTACTGATAACATGGCTGAGGTGAGCCATAACAATCCTCCTTTCAAATGGTGAATATTGCCGATCGCAAGCGGTTTTCTAGCTGATATACTGGCCGCCACATGTGAGCTGACCGCCCACGACTCGGCCAACGCAGCCGTGTCGGGCCGTCGTAGTCGCCGGTATGCCGGCATCAAGCAATGGAAGGCAACAAGGATTCATGATCCCGAGACTCGATTACCAGGACAGTTTGTCACCCACAACCCTGCAGTTTCTTGAGTTGCTAGGGCGAAGCGCATTTCGTGGTGATATCGAAAAGTCTTATGCAAGCCGGTTGGCGATGGCGACGGATAACAGCGTCTATCAGGTAGTACCTCAGGCGGTTCTCTATCCGCGCAGCGCGGATGATATTGCAGTCATGCTCACGCTGGCTCAGGGGCCAGAGTATGCCACCTTGAGTTTTTTCCCTCGCGGCGGCGGCACCGGCACCAATGGCCAGTCCCTGGGCGGCGGCATTATCGTCGATCTCTCCCGCCATATGAACCAGATCATGGAAATTAATCTGGAGCAGGGTTGGGTGCGCGCCCAGGCCGGGGTGGTGAAGGATCAGCTCAACGCCTACCTCAAACCCCACGGCTACTTCTTCTCGCCGGATCTCTCCACCTCCAACCGCGCTACCTTGGGAGGCATGGTCAACACCGATGCGTCCGGTCAGGGGTCGCTGGTCTACGGCAAGACCTCGGATCACGTGCTGGGCCTCAAGGCCGTGCTGGAAAACGGCGACATCATGGCCAGTGAGCCCGTCACGGGAGCCCGCCTCGCCGACAAGCTGGCCCTCGAGAGCCGCGAGGGGGAGATCTATCGCACCCTCTATCGCATCGGCCGCGAGCGCCGCGCCGACATAGAGGCCATCTTCCCCAAGCTCAACCGCTTTTTGACCGGTTACGATCTCAAGCATCTTTATACCCCTGAGACAGATACCCTGGACGTCAGTCGGGTACTGTGCGGCTCTGAAGGGTCGCTCGGCTTTATCACCGAGGCTCGCCTCAACATCACCCCCATTCCCCGCTATCGCACCCTGGTCAACGTCAAGTACGACAGCTTCCCGTCGGCCCTGCGCAATGCCCCCTTTATGGTGGCGGCCCATGCCCTGTCGGTGGAAACCGTGGACTCACGGGTGCTGGGGCTGGCTCGCGCCGACATCATCTGGCACTCGGTGAAAGACCTCATCCAGGACGTGCCCGGCAAGGATCTGCAGGGACTCAACATCGTCGAGTTTGCCGACACCGACGAGGGCGAGCACCAGATCAAGGTGACCGAGCTGTGCCGACGCATCGATGAGCTGCTGGCCAAAGGGGAGGCGGGCATCATCGGCTATCAGCTGTGCGACCACCTGCCGAGCATCGAGACCATCTATGGCATGCGCAAAAAATCCGTGGGGCTGCTTGGCAACGCCGAGGGGCGCAAGAAGCCGGTGGCTTTCACCGAAGATACCGCCGTGCCGCCGGAATCCCTCGCGGACTTCATCATGGAGTTTCGCGCCCTGCTCGATGGTCATGGCCTCGATTACGGCATGTTCGGTCACGTGGATGCGGGGGTGCTGCACGTGCGCCCGGCCCTGGACTTGTGCGACCCCGAACAGGAAGTGCTGCTGCGCCGCATCTCGGATCAGGTGGTGGCGCTCACCGCCAAATATGGCGGCCTGATGTGGGGGGAGCACGGCAAGGGTTTTCGCTCCGAATACAGCCCCGCCTTCTTTGGCGAGCTGTGGGAGGAGCTGCAGCGGGTCAAGGGAGCCTTCGATCCCGCCAACCGCCTCAACCCCGGCAAGATCTGCATCCCTTATGGCAGCGGCGCTTCGCTTGTGTCAGTTGACGGGCCCAAGCGCGGCAAGTTTGACCGCCAGATCCCGATTGCGGTGCGGGAGAGCTACACCCGCGCCATGGATTGCAACGGCAACGGCCTCTGCTTCACCTTCGAGACCGACTCCCCCATGTGTCCCTCGGTCAAGATCAGCCGCGACCGTCGCCACTCGCCCAAAGGGCGGGCGGGCTTGATGCGCGAATGGCTGCGCCAGCTGGCGGAGCAGGGCTTCGATCCCCTCGCGCAAGAGGTGGCGCTGCAAAGCGGTGGCTTGTCTATCAAGGCCATCATCGATAAGACGCGCAACACCCTGGCCCGCGCTCGCGGCCAGTATGACTTCTCCCACGAGGTGATGGAGGCGATGGAGGGGTGCCTGGCCTGCAAGGCATGCACCAGCCAGTGCCCCATCAAGGTGGATGTGCCGAGCTTTCGGGCTCGTTTCATTCAGCTCTACCACGCGCGCTACCTGCGTGGCCCCAAGGATTACTTCGTCGGCACCGTCGAGAGCTACACCCCCTGGCTGGCCAAGGTGCCGAAATTGGTCAACTTCTTCCTGGAGAAGGAGTGGGCTCAGCGTCTGAGTGCCAAGAGCATCGGCATGGTGGATGTGCCGCTACTGAGTGTCCCGACCCTGGCCGAGGCGCTGCGCGACGACCGTGCCCGCTACTTCGACCTGGCCGGACTGGAAGCTATGAGTGCCGAGCAGCGCCAAAAAGTGGTGCTCATCGTGCAGGATCCCTTTACCAGCTATTACGATGCGCCCGTGGTGCGCGATTTGGTCCGACTGGTGACCAAGCTCGGCTATCAGCCCTATCTGCTGCCCTTCTTGCCCAACGGCAAGCCTCAGCATGTGAAAGGTTTCTTGCGCGCCTTCGCCCGCACCGCGGCCAACAGCGCCCAATTCCTCAACAGCCTGGCCCGTCTCGATGTGCCTCTGGTGGGGGTCGATCCCTCACTGGTACTCTGCTATCGCGATGAGTATGTGAAGGCGCTGGGTACTGCCCGTGGCGACTTCCAGGTACTACTGCCTCAGGAGTGGTTATTGTCCATCCCTGCGCCGCAGCCCAAGGCGTCCGAGGAGACGACGGCGGCTGAACCTTGGTATCTGTTTGCCCACTGCACCGAAAAGACCGCCAAGCCCACTACCCATGGCGATTGGAGCACCCTGTTTGACCGCTTTGGCGCCCGCCTGCAGCCCGTGTCGGTCGGTTGCTGCGGCATGGCCGGCACCTATGGTCACGATGCCAAACAGGTGGACAACTCCAAGGGGATCTACGCCTTGAGCTGGGCCGAGCCGCTCTCTCGCCTACCCAAGGGCCGCTGTCTGGCCACGGGCTACTCATGTCGCAGCCAGGTGAAACGGATGGAGGGGGAGAAACTCAAACATCCACTGCAGGCGCTGTTGGAATTACTTTGATGCTGAGCTTGCCCAAGCGGTTTCGGGTGCCGCAAGCCTTGCGGCACCCGGATTTTCTGTTGTTACCGGTCAACCCGGCTCAGGCTGTGGTGGAGTTCGTGGCCATGTTGCGCGAGCGGGAGCAGTTGCATCAGCTGTTTCGCCCCCAGGATATCTGGCCTTCCGCCCAGTTCAGCCTCGGCCAGCATGAGGAGGATCTGGCCTGGCAGCAATCGGAGTTCCTGGCCAAGCGCTCCTTCGCCTATGGCCTCTGGAGCCCGAGTCGGGAGCCCGAGTTCTGGGGCGGCGTCTATCTCTACCCCTCGGTGCTGCCGGAGGTGGAGGTGGAGCTCTTCTTCTGGAAGGTGGCCGAGGCGCCCCTCGCTGACGCCGTGCTGGAGGCCGAGCTACGTGCCTGGCTGGGCAAGGTGTGGCAGTGGCACCATCCCCGTTTACCAGGGCGAGACGTTGCCTGGTCTGACTGGCCCGGCATCAGTTACCCCTGGTAAGGCGGATGCCGACCCGCTCAGACAGGGGGCATCCGTCATCTTGTTTCCCCCATGAGGTCCACCCTCATTTAAGGAGATCTGCATTTCATGAACGACGATAAAGCCGCCATCTGGCAACAGCCCCTAAGTTTGGCGCGGCTCAACGCGACATCGGCCAACACTCTGATGGCTCATCTTGATATTCAGTATTCTGATTTCGGGCCCGACTGGCTGGAAGCGACCATGCCTGTGGACGCGCGCACCCATCAGCCCTTTGGCATGTTGCACGGTGGCGCCTCTGTGGTCTTGGCGGAGAGTCTGGGATCGGTGGCGGCCAATATGTCGGTTGGCAGCGACAGTTATTGCGTCGGTCTGGAGATAAATGCCAATCATCTGCGTGCCAAGCGGGAAGGGAGAGTGACGGGGCGCTGCTCGCCGTTGCATCTGGGCGCGACGACTCAGGTGTGGCAGATAGAAATTCGGGATGAAAGGGCACGTTTACTCTGTACCAGCCGTTTAACGGTTGCCGTGCTCAAACACAAGCGGGACAAGGGCTAGCGAGCATTGCGATCTGCTATCACGCACCATGGCTGAAAAATAAGCAAGCCATAGTCGCAAGATCCCTCTATAATTGCCAACGTCTTGAGAGGCCTATCACATTTTTCAAGACAGCAGAACAAAGTGGCGCTATAATCGCCGCCTTTTGCTATTCCGCGGTGTTTAGCCGCCTGCCTTAATCTGGAAGAATCTATGTCTGATACCGAACAACTGCCCCTTTTTAGTGAGCTTGGACTGGCCGCGCCTGTATTGAAAGCGCTGCAGGACGTGGGCTATGAGCGCCCGTCACCAATCCAGGCCGCAGCAATCCCCCACCTGATGGCGGGACACGATCTGCTGGGGCAGGCGCAAACCGGTACAGGGAAGACCGCTGCTTTTGCTTTGCCTTTGCTCTCTCGTCTGGAAGCTGGTAACCGCAACACCCAGGTTTTGGTGCTGGCACCGACTCGTGAACTGGCGCTGCAGGTTGCAGAAGCGTGCCAACGCTATGCCCATCACATGCCTGATTTCCACGTACTGCCCATCTACGGTGGTTCTTCTTACGAAACCCAGACCCGTGCCCTGCGCCGTGGCGCTCAGGTTGTCGTGGGTACCCCGGGTCGCGTGATGGATCTTATCCGTCGCAAGAACCTGGACCTCTCCGGCCTGAAAGCACTGGTACTGGACGAAGCCGATGAAATGCTGCGCATGGGCTTCATCGACGACGTGGATTGGATCATGGATCAGTGCCCGGCCGGTCGCCAGGTTGCGCTGTTCTCTGCCACCATGCCAGATCAGATCCGTCGCGTTGCCCAGAAGCACCTGAAGCAACCCAAAGAGATCAAGATCGTCTCCAAGACCTCCACTGCACCGACCATTCGTCAGCGCTACTGGCAGGTAACCGGTCTGCACAAGCTGGACGCCATGACCCGTCTGCTGGAAGTCGAGCCCTATGAGGCTGTTCTGGTGTTTGTACGCACCAAGAACGCTGCCGAAGAGCTTGCTGGCAAGCTGGCCGCCCGTGGCCACGCCTGTGAAGCCCTGCACGGTGACATTCCGCAGAAACTGCGTGAGCGTACCGTCGACAAGCTGCGTCAAGGCCAGCTGGACATCCTGATCGCCACCGACGTCGTCGCTCGTGGTCTGGACGTTGAGCGTATCACCCACGTGGTGAACTACGACATCCCTTACGATACCGAATCCTACGTGCACCGTATCGGCCGTACTGGCCGTGCCGGTCGTAAAGGCGAAGCCATCCTGTTCGTGGCTCCCCGCGAGCGCCGCATGCTGCGCGCCATCGAGCACGCAACGCGTCAGGCCATCGAGCCGATGAAGATGCCGAGCACCGATGACATCAACCTGCATCGCATGACCAAGTTCAAAGAGCGCATCCGGGAAACCATGATGGGCGAAGAGCTTGAGCTGTACCACAACCTGGTCAACGAGCTGATCCAGGAAGACTCTGTCGATCCGCTGGAACTGGCTGCCGCACTGGCCAAGCTGGTACAGGGCGACCAACCGCTGCTGCTGGATGACTCCATCCCTGAGCCGCAGTTCAATGCTGGCAGCGGTCGTGACTTCGAGCGTCGTGACGGTGGCCGTGATTTCGGCAGCCGTGATGGTGGTGACCGTGGCGATCGTCCAGCCCGTCGCATGCCGTCCCTGGAGCCGCGTCCGCTCAAAGACAACCCGGATGTGGAGATGGAGCGCTACCGTGTAGACGTGGGTGCCCATCACGGTGTCAAGCCGGGTCAAATCGTCGGTGCCATCGCCAACGAAGCGAACATCGAGAGCCGTTTCATCGGTAACATCGACATCGCCGATGACTTCTCCACCGTCGACCTGCCCAAGGGCATGACCGCCGATGTACTGGAAGTGATCAAGAAGGCCCGTGTTTGCCAGCGTCCGCTGCAGATCACTCGCTATACCGAAGTGCCTGCCGGCAGCAACACAGCGCCACGCCCGCAGCGCAGCGACCGTCCTTTCAACAAGGATCGTCGTCCAGCCGGTGACCGCCCGTTCAACAAGGGTGGAGAGCGCCGTGAAGGTGGCTTCAATAAAGATCGTAAATTTGCTGGTAAGCGCCGCGATAGCTAAGCGCTGACACCATGCCAAGAGGCCGCTCATCGAGCGGCCTTTTTTATGTCTGTTTGCCGCCGTCCCCATGCTGAGCGGCAGTGGGCTTGTCAGGCGTCACCATAAGGCGGTGAGCGAGTCTGTCTGTATCTATCTCCAGGGTTGTTAGGCATGGCCCTGTTTCGCGGTACACTCGGCTGCGACCATGGCCGTTGCATATCAGATACATGGTCTCACGGCGCCTGTGCGAGAAGGGGATAACAGATGGATAGACTCGGGGCTATGGAGGCCTTTGTGCTGGCGGTGGAGACGGGCTCTTTTTCGGCGGTGGCACGTCGACTCCATCTCGGCCAGCCCGCGATATCAAAGCTGATTGCACAGCAGGAGGAGAAGCTGGGTTGCCGACTGCTGCTGCGCTCGACTCGGGGCCTGACACCGACCGAAGCCGGAGAGGCCTACTATCTGCGCGCGAGGCAGATCCTCGATGATATCAGGGAGGCCGAAGCCGCGGTTGAGCTATGCCGCACCGGTGTGAGCGGCCGCCTGCGGATCAGCGCCCCCGTGACCTTTGCCCGCCTGCATATTATTCCTCATCTTCCGGTTTTCCTGGCTGCCCATCCCAATCTGGCGATCGAGATCCAGCTCGATGACCGCAACGTGGATCTCATTTCGGGGGGTATCGATGTGGCCCTGCGGCTGGGGGAGCAGAGTGATTCCGGGGTGGTCGCTCGCAAGCTGGCTGACTGCGCAATGAGCGTCGTGGGCACGCCAGCCTGGTTTGCGAGCCGAGGTCTGCCCGTATCCCCGCGAGAGCTGCAAGATCATCCACTCGTGCTCTATAGCCCCCAGCCCGGTATGAGCCAGCAGTGGCTCTTTTGCCGTGGGGAAGAGCAGGTTGTGTTTACCGGCCAGGGGCGGCTGACCGTGTCTGCCGCCGAGGGTGTTCGCGCCGCTGTGCTAGCTGGCGTGGGACCAGGCATAGGTTCCGAGTGGATGTTTGCCCCCGAGCTGGCCAGTGGCGAGGTGATCAGGGTTCTCCCCGAGTGGCAGCTTCCCCGCCTCTCATTGTGGGCGTTGCTTCCTGCGGGTCGTCAGTCAAGCGCCAAGTCCCGCGCGTTTGTGGCATTCGTGGCCGCCTTGGCTGGCCTTCAGCGGACAGCCGACAAGGGACAGGGCCATTCCTCGGTGGAATAAGTGTTATGGCGATCACTCGTCTACCGGAGTCTCTTGGCCATCGTTATGCTCTCTTCATCAGGTTCGTGCGCGCCACGGTGTGCCCATCATCTACCAGGAGAGTGTCATGACATCATCGCCATCAAGCCGGTCGACAACCTTGCCCAAGGTTGCCATCAACCGCTCGCTTATCTTCGCCATGGCGCTCTCCTGTGGCCTGGCCGTCGCCAATATCTATTACAACCAGCCGATGCTGGAGGTGATGGCACGGGATTTCCCCGATCAGCCTGCCATTCCCATGATTGCCATGCTGACTCAGTTGGGCTATGCCGCCGGCTTGCTGTTTCTGGTGCCACTGGGGGATGTACTTGAGCGCCGCTGGCTCATCGTGGGGCAGTTTGGGCTGATTGCAGCCGCCTCGGTGATGGCCGCGATGGCGACGGGGGCCGTCGGATTGATGGTGGCGTCAGTGATACTCGGGGTGGGGGCGACGGCGGCCCAGCAGATAGTGCCGGTCGCGGTGGCGCTGGCCGACCCAGCCAGGCGGGGGGCCATTGTCGGCACCGTGATGAGCGGGCTGTTAAGCGGCATCCTTTTGAGTCGTACCCTGGCGGGTTTCATTACCGCTTACGCCAGCTGGCGCGCCATGTTCTGGCTGGGGGCGCCGCTTGCCCTGCTGGGGGCTGTGCTGATGGCCAGGATGATCCCCTTGCATCTGCCTCGTTCCACCATGAGCTATGGACGTTTGCTGCGTTCACTGAGTGTCCTGTGGCGGGAGGAGCCCTCTCTGCGCAGGGCTAGCCTGATCCAGGCGCTGCTGTTTGGCTCGTTCAGCGCATTCTGGACGGTGCTGGCATTCTATCTTGCCCATTCCGAGTACCGTCTCGGGGCTGAGGCAGCCGGTCTGTTCGGGGTGATCGGCATCGTCGGCGTGCTGGCCGCGCCGCTTGCTGGGCGGATGGCGGACAGAGTGGGCGCTAAGCCCGTGGTGCTGGCGGGGGCGCTGCTGGTGGTACTGGCATGGGGCCTCTTTGAGGCATGGCACTCGCTGTTTGGGTTGGCGATGGGGGTTATCTTGCTGGATCTGGGGGTACAGAGTGCCTTGATCGCCAATCAGCACCTGATCTATGGACTGAGGGGCGAGGCGAGAGGCAGGATCAATACCCTGTTCATGGTGGCGATGTTCCTGGGGGGCACCCTGGGCTCCAGCGGTGCCATGCTGGCCTGGCAGCAGGCGGGTTGGATGGGGGTGGGCTGCCTTGGCTTCGGGTTGGCACTGCTGGCCTTGCTCTATGGGGTCATGACCAAGGGGATCTCCCCCTCGACCAGCGTCTGAAACAGGCGGTGCTGGCAACGAAGCCGCGGGCGAGCTTGTCTCTGCCCATGGGCAGATTATCCGGGGCTGAGTGAACCATGGCGGCCGTTCAACCGAGCTGGGTGGCGCCGTGCGGGTTGAAGCCTGCGCCATTTATCCGTAGCCTGTGTGGTTCTGGCTTGAAAATGAGGGTGGCCTGTTTATGGTGGCAACGCGGTTGCAAGGGGTGATTTCCCCGCTGATCAGTCTGGTGATCTTCATTCTGGGTCATGGCTTGATGAGCACACTGCTGACGGTACGGCTCTCGGCCGAGCAGGTGGATGCGCAGGCCATAGGATTGGTGTCCGGCGCCTATTTCGCCGGACTGGTGCTCGGTTCCTTCGCCAATGCCCGCCTCATCATCAGGGTGGGCCATATCCGTGCCTACGCCGCCTATGCCTCCCTTATCTGCACCCTGACCATCCTGCATGGCCTCATTGTCGATCCCTGGGTCTGGGCCGGACTCAGGCTGCTGGGAGGCTTTGCCACCGGCGGCCTGTTTGTGGTGCTCGAATCCTGGATGCTGGTCTCCAGCACCCCGGCCAACCGGGGCAAGCTGATGTCCCTCTACATGATATTGCTCTATGGCGCCTTGGCGGCGGGTCAGCTGTTGCTCAAGGTCATCGATCCCATGATGTTGGTGCCCTTCGCCCTGTGCGCCATGGGCGCTTCCCTCTCCGTGATCCCGCTTGCTCTCTCCCGGGTGGCCATGCCAGCCATGATCCAGCCCCAGAAGGTGGGCTTTCTCGAGTTGTTCCGCCTCACCCCGGCGGGCATGTGGAGCAGCGTGACCTCGGGTCTCATTCTGGGGGCCATCTATGGGTTGCTGCCGCTGTTTTTCACCGACAGTGGCTATCCCATCGAGCGGGTTGCCAACATGATGGCCGTGGTGATCCTGGGGGGCATGTGTCTGCAGTACCCCATAGGCCGCATATCGGACCGTTTCGATCGGCGACTCATCATCGGGGTCCTTGCCGCCTTGCTCTCCGTCATCGCCTTGCTGATGGTGATACTGCCAGCCCCGCAGCCTCAGTGGCTGATGACCGGGCTCATCTTCCTGTTTGGGGGCCTGGCGTTCTCCATCTACCCTCTGAGCCTCAGTCATGCCTGTGATGAGCTCAAGCCGGATCAGGTACTCAGTGCCAACCAGGGGTTGCTGCTCGCCTATAGCCTGGGAGCCATGATAGGACCCGTCTTGGCGCCGACTGCCATCCACCTGTTTGGCCCGCAAGGGTTGTTTGCCTACTTCTGCCTCTGTGGTGCGCTGTTGACGCTGTTTCTGATATGGCGCCAGCGGGTGCGAGCACCGGTTCCCCTGGCGGAGCACCAGCAGTTTATGCCGGTGCCACCCAATACGCCCATGAGCGCCGAGCTCGAGCCCAGACCCGATGTGGAGCTGGCCGAGCCCCATGGGCAGACGAGTTAGCCGGACGTTGACAAAGCGTCTGGCTCAGAACCGAGCAGTGACACCGAGGGGGGAGGGATCCTGATGCCACGGGGAACCCAGGCACAAGGGAGGCTAACAGATCATGGAGGAGTCCATTATGAAGACCGAGCTGGTGGCCATGAGCCAGGCTTATTATGAGCGCTATGTGGCGCAATCCTGGCGTGATTACGCCGAGGAGAATGTGGCGACCGGCCGTTGGCCACTGGTGGGGGCGCTCGCACGCGCCCAGGCCGAATACGAGGCACTGCTGCCTCAAGGGTTGGAGACTGCCGATCATCGCTTGTTCGAAATCCTCGACGGGGAAGGAGAGACGGTGGGGGGCCTCTGGTTTGCCCTGCGGGGATCCGGGGAGACTCGTACTGGCTTCGTGTTCGACATCACCATCTTGCCCCAAGCCAGGCGTCTTGGGCATGGTCAGCGAGCCTTCGAGTTGCTCGAACCTCTGGCCCGCGACTTGGGGCTGATTAGCATTGGGTTGAATGTGTTCGCCAACAATCCAGCGGCCTTGGCCCTCTATCGCAGATTGGGTTATGAGGTGACCAATATCGCCATGAGCAAGCGGCTCGGCCCGCGCGGTTGACAGGGGCGCTGCCATCATGGGGTCGGCAACGTTGTCCGACAATGGAAATAAAAAAACCGGTGCCAAGGCACCGGTTTGCGATCAGGTTGGCGGGGCTCAGGCCAGAGCAGGCTCAGCCTGCTGCACCTGAGTGGGCTCAGGCGTGCGAATGAGGTAATCAAAGGCCCCCAATGCGGCGGTGGCACCGGCACCCATGGAGATGATGATCTGCTTGAACGGCACCGTGGTGGCGTCGCCCGCGGCGTAGACGCCGGGCAGGGAGGTCGCGCCCTTGGCGTCGATCTCTATCTCGCCGAAACGAGTCAGTGCCACTTCGCTTCCTTTCAGGAACTCGGTGTTTGGCACCAGCCCGATCTGCACGAAGATACCAGCCACCGCGAGATGCTTGATTTCGCCCGTGGTGCGATCTTCGTAATCCATGCCGACCACCTTGCTGCCGTCACCGATCACTTCCGTGGTGCGGGCACTCATGATGATGTCGATGTTGCCCATGGAGCGGGCTTTTTTCTGCAGCACCTCGTCGGCGCGCAGGGTGTCGGCGAACTCCACCACGGTAACGTGTTCGACGATGCCGGCCAGGTCGATGGCCGCTTCGATGCCGGAGTTACCGCCACCTATGACCGCCACCCGCTTGCCTTTGAAGAAGGGGCCGTCGCAGTGGGGGCAGTAGGCCACGCCCTTGGTGCGGTACTCGAGCTCGCCCGGCACGTTCAGATCGCGCCAGCGGGCGCCGGTCGCCAGGATCACGGCGCGGCTCTTCAAGGTGGCACCGGAGGCGAGCTCCAGGTTCACATAGCCGTCTTTGCTGATGGCGGCGGCACGCTGCTCGGTGATGAGCTCAACGCCATACTGCTTGACGTGCTGCTCCAGGCTGGCGGCCAGCTTGGGGCCCTCGGTGTAGGGCACGGAGATGAAGTTCTCGATGCCGACGGTGTCCATCACCTGGCCACCGAAACGCTCGGCGACGATGGCGGTGCGGATCCCCTTGCGGGCGGCATAGATGGCGGCAGCAGCGCCAGCCGGGCCACCGCCCACCACCAGCACGTCATAGGGGGCCTTTTCGTTGAGTTCTTCGGCCTTGCGCTCGGCCGCGCCGGTATCGAGCTTGGCGACGATTTCTTCCAGCGAGATGCGGCCCTGGCTGAACGGCTGACCGTTCATATAGACGTTCGGCACCGCCATGATCTGACGCTCGTTCACCTCGTCCTGGAACAGTGCACCGTCGATCATGGTGTGGGTGATGCCGGGGTTCAGGGTGGCCATCAGGTTCAGGGCCTGCACCACGTCCGGGCAGTTGTGGCAGGAGAGGGAGATATAGGTCTCGAAGTGGAACTCGCCCTTCAGGTTCTTGACCTGCTCCAGCACGGCCGGATCGGCCTTGGAGGGGTGGCCGCCGCTTTGCAGCAGGGCGAGCACCAGGGAGGTAAATTCATGACCCATGGGGATGCCGGCAAAATGCACGCGCGGTGCCTGGCCTTGTGGTGCCACGCTCATGGAAGGCTTGCGAGTAGCAGTGCCATCGGTCATGGAAATCTTGGGGGACATCTCGCTGATTTCCTGGCCTAAGGCCAGCAGCTCTGCGGATTTGTCACTGTCATTGCCGGACACGCTGATCTCGATGGGATTGACGATGTACTGCAAGTAACCGTTGAGTTGTTGTTTGAGGTTGGTATCTAACATGGTCGAATTCCTTCTTACTGATTGCGGGTCGGCGCCATTACTGAAAACAGAAAGTACGGGATACAGAAAACACCGAATGCAGAAAGCACTGGGCCAGAAAGCAGACCGGCCCTTGAGTGGGCCGGTCTTGGAGGAGGGAGGCTTAGATTTTGCCTACCAGATCCAGGGACGGGGCCAGGGTGGCATCGCCTTCTTGCCACTTGGCCGGGCACACTTCACCCGGGTGGGAAGCAACGTACTGGGCAGCTTTGACTTTGCGCAGCAGTTCCAGGGCGTCACGGCCGATGCCACCAGCGTTGATTTCAACGATCTGGATGATGCCCTGCGGGTCGATCACGAAGGTGCCACGGTCAGCCAGGCCAGCTTCTTCGATCATCACGCCGAAGTTGCGGGTGATGGCGCCAGTCGGGTCACCAATCATCGGATACTGGATCTTCTGAATGGTGTCGGAGGTGTCATGCCACGCTTTGTGGGTGAAGTGAGTGTCGGTGGAGACAGAGTAGATCTCGACGCCCAGCTTCTTGAATTCGGCGTAGTTGTCAGCCAGGTCACCCAGCTCGGTCGGGCAAACGAAAGTGAAGTCAGCCGGGTAGAAGAACACCACGGACCACTTGCCTTTCAAATCAGCGTCGGAGACCTGAACGAATTTGCCATTGTGGTAGGCGGTAGCGTTGAACGGCTTGATTTCAGTATTGATATAGGTAGACATCTATTTGCTCCTGTGTGTCCCTGGGGCAACGATTTGCGACCCTGGGTTAGTTGACTGGGATGATGATAGGGCCATTCCCCAATCGGTTAAAGCGGCAATTATGAATCGGACAAATCTGTTTTTTAGATTAACCGTCTTGCCTGTACCCAGGATGAATATACCGATCAATTTAGAATAAACATATGTTTTATAAAGATAAGGCAGATGTTCAATCCATCTTTCTCTCATGTCGGAGGGGAATGGTGAGGTGGGCGTGATGTCGCGCCGGGAAGAGCGGTTGGATGAGCAGCGGTAGAGGTTTGCTGAGGAGGGCTGCCTCAGCGGGTGCGAGTCAATGCCGGCATCGATCCTGTCGCTGGCAAAGGGTCTGGCGATACGGCAGGGGGAGGGGAGATAAAAAAATCCCGGCGCCAGGGCCGGGGTATCAAAACAAAGGAATGGCAATAAAAATAAAGACTCACTACGGGGTGTGCAAACTTGCAGACAATGAGAAAACGCTAGGGTGGTTGCACGCGCCACTGGCATTCTCTCGGCAAACATTGCAGGGGAGGAATAATAGTGTGATCCATGTCACACTGCAACCCCATTATGTTCTTTTTATATCAAATATGTGCGTCACTAAGGCCTTTGTGGCGAAATGATCGTCAAATTTGGTGTGTTTTGTAGTTTTATTACCAAATTATGGGGCGATTGACTCAGTGATCGTCAGTGGTATCCCCGATGGGGGAGGGATCGCGATCTTCCATCAGCTCCAGCAAGTTGATCGCCACCGTGATCATATCCGACTCGGTGACGATGCCGATCAGCTCTCCCTTGTCTTGTACCGGCAGGCAGCCATAGCGATGCCGTTGCAGATACAGGGCAGCCTCTTTGATGCCGGCACGGGGGCTGACGGTCGAAACCTTGCGGGTCATGATCTCCTCGAGGCGCACGCTGTCGGTAAATTCGGCCTCCCGCTCAGGGTCAATCAGCAACAGTTTGGATTCGCGGGTCGCCAGTATGTCGGTGAGGGTGACCAGGCCCAGCAACTGTTGCTGCTCATTGACGATGGGGATATGGCGGATCCGCTCCTGCTGCATCAGATCCATTGCCTGTTTGACGCTGTTGTTCGGCCCCAGGGTGAAGGGCTGCTCTGTCATTATCTCGCTCAGGGTCATCATGCAAACCTCCTTGGGGCCAACCTTGTGTGGTTCACTTCACCCTAGCCCAGTGCCGAGGGGCGAAACATGATCGGAGTCAAGGGGAAAGGCGATAGCCGAATTAACGGTTCCTGGTTCACAAAGTCGGTCTGTACCCCTTGTATCCCTTGTGTTTTTGGCCTTTTCGGTTGCCATGCCAGGAGGGGATAACTAGACTAGCCGCCGATCCTATTGCCAAGCCAAGTAGTCACGATGCAAGTATCCGATTTTTCCTTTGAGTTGCCCGATGCGCTGATCGCCCGCTATCCCATGAGCGAGCGCACTGCCAGCCGTCTGCTACAACTCGATGGCGACAGCGGCGCCCTGCGCCACGGCCAATTTGTCGACGTACTCGACCTGCTCAACCCCGGCGATCTGCTGGTGTTCAATAACACCCGGGTCATTCCGGCCCGCATGTTTGGCCAGAAGGCCAGCGGCGGCAAGCTGGAGGTGCTGGTGGAGCGCATCCTGGATGAGAAGAGCGTGCTGGCCCATGTGCGGGCCTCCAAAGCGCCCAAGCCCGGCACCCGTCTCATACTCGATGGCGGTGTGGAAGCCGAGATGCGTGCCCGCCACGACGCCCTGTTCGAGATCCACTTCCTGGACTCCCGTCCGGTGCTGGAGATCCTGGAAGCCATCGGCCACATGCCGTTGCCGCCTTATATTGACAGGCCCGACGAGGATGCCGACAAGGAGCGCTACCAGACCGTCTACAACCAGAAGCCGGGCGCCGTGGCGGCGCCGACCGCGGGTCTGCACTTCGATGAGCCCCTGCTGGCGAAGATCCGGGCCAAAGGGGTGGAGACCGCCTTCGTCACCCTGCATGTGGGAGCGGGCACCTTCCAGCCGGTGCGGGTCGACAAGATTGAAGATCACCACATGCACTCGGAATATGCCGAGGTGCCCCAGGAGGTGGTGGACGCCATAGCCGCGACCCGGGCCCGTGGTGGTCGCGTGATTGCGGTGGGCACCACCTCGGTGCGTTCCCTGGAGAGTGCGGCCAAGGTGACCCTGGCCCAGGGCAAGCCGCTGGCGCCCTTTTTCAGTGACACCGACATCTTCATCTTCCCCGGCTACCAGTTCCAGGTGGTCGATGCCATGGTCACCAACTTCCATCTGCCGGAATCGACCCTGATCATGCTGGTCAGTGCCTTCGCCGGGTATGAGAACGTGATGGCGGCCTATCAGGCGGCCGTGGCCGAGCAGTACCGTTTCTTCAGCTACGGGGACGCCATGTTCGTCACCCGTCGCCGGGGCTGAGCCGCGTTCAGTCCCATATCGGGCCCGTCGGGCTCCCTGCTGTCAGACTGTTTCTCTGACTGAATAGAGGTAGTGATGAAATTTGAACTGAAAACCACTGACGGTCGCGCCCGTCGCGGCCAACTGGTCTTCGAGCGCGGCACTGTGCAGACCCCGGCCTTTATGCCGGTCGGCACCTACGGCACCGTCAAGGGCATGACCCCGGAAGAGGTGCGCGAGACCGGCGCCCAGATCCTGCTCGGCAACACCTTCCACCTCTGGCTGCGGCCGGGGCAGGCGGTGATGCGCGCCCACGGGGATCTGCATGACTTCATGAACTGGCAGGGCCCTATCCTGACCGACTCCGGTGGCTTCCAGGTGTTCAGCCTGGGTCACATCCGCAAGATCACCGAGGAGGGCGTGCACTTCCGTCACCCCATCAACGGTGAGAAGATCTTCCTCGACCCCGAGAAGTCCATGGAGATCCAGTACGATCTGGGCTCCGACATCGTGATGATCTTCGACGAGTGCACGCCGTACCCGGCGACCTATGAAGAAGCCCGCAAGTCCATGGAGATGTCCCTGCGCTGGGCCAAGCGCTCCCGTGACAAGTTTGATGAGATGGGCAACAAGAATGCCCTGTTTGGCATCATCCAGGGCTCCGTCTACGAGCCGCTGCGGGATGTCTCCCTCGACGGCCTGCTCGAGATAGGTTTTGACGGCTACGCGGTCGGCGGCCTGGCGGTGGGTGAGCCCAAGGAAGACATGCATCGCATCCTCGAGCACGTCTGCCCACGGATCCCGGCCGACAAGCCGCGCTACCTGATGGGGGTGGGCAAGCCGGAGGATCTGGTGGAAGGGGTGCGCCGCGGCGTCGACATGTTCGACTGCGTGATGCCGACCCGCAACGCCCGCAACGGTCATCTGTTTACCACGGACGGGGTGGTCAAGATCCGCAACGCCAAGTATCGCGAGGATACCAGCACCCTGGATGCGGACTGCGATTGCTACACCTGCAAGAACTACACCCGCAGCTATTTGTACCATCTGGACAAGTGCAACGAGATATTAGGTGCCCGTTTGAACACCATTCACAACCTGCGTTATTACCAGCGAGTGATGCAGGGTTTGCGGGACGCGATCGAGCAGGGTAAATTAGACGACTTTGTGACTGAGTTTTATCGTCGGCAAGGGAAGGCCGTGCCTCCATTAGCTGAAGAAAACGTGTAATAACAACAACGTATCAGCGCGTTGTGTCTTAAATCCATATCAATAAGAGGTTGTTAAATGAGCATTATCTCCAAGGCCTATGCAGACGTCGGTGCCGGTCCCCAGGGTGGCGGCATGGAAATGATCATCATGCTGGCCGTGTTTGGCCTGATCTTCTACTTCATGATCTATCGTCCGCAAGCCAAGCGTGTGAAGGAACATAAAAACCTGATGAGCTCACTGGCCAAGGGCGATGAAGTGCTCACCTCCGGTGGCCTGGTCGGTAAAATCGCCAAAGTCTCCACCGAGAACGACTATCTGGTACTGGCCCTGAACGATCAGACCCAGGTCACCATCAAGCGTGATTTCGTCACCGCCGTTCTGCCCAAAGGTTCTATCCAGTCCCTTTAATCTCCCAAGGAGCACAGCGTGTTAAACCGCTATCCGCTGTGGAAATACCTGATGGTGATCATCGTGATCGCCATCGGTTTTCTATATGCAGCCCCCAACCTGTACGGTGAAGATCCGGCTCTGCAAGTCTCCGCCAGTCGCGGTGCCGAAGTTCAGCTCAAGACGCTGGATCAGGTTAAAGCGATCCTGGATGAGGCCGCTATTCCGGTCAAACATGCCGCCTTCGAACATGACCAGATCCTGGTCCGTTTCACCAATACCGAAGATCAGCTCAAGGCCCGTGACCTGGTTGCGTCCAAGCTGGGTGATGACTTTGTCACCGCGCTGAACCTGGCGCCGTCCACGCCCGCCTGGCTCGAGGCGATCGGTGCCGCTCCCCTCAAGCTGGGTCTCGACCTGCGCGGTGGTGTGCATTTCCTGATGGAAGTGGACATGGCCGAGGCGCTGGTCAAGCAGCAAGATCAGATGGTGCAGGATTTCCGTACCGAGCTGCGTACCCAGAAGATCCGTTACTCTGGGGTGCGCCGCAGCGGCGATCAGGTTGAAATCCTGTTCCGTGATGAAGCGGATCAAGAGAAGGCCATCGCCCATCTGCGCCGCCAGAATGCGGATCTGACCTTCAACAGCGAGCAGAAGGGTGATGACTTCCTGATCCTGGCTACCTTGAGTGAAGCCAAGATCAAGGAGGTGAAGAAGTACGCTCTCGAGCAGAACATCACCATCATCCGTAACCGGGTCAACGAGCTGGGCGTCGCCGAGCCGCTGGTGCAGCAACAGGGTGCCGAGCGCATCGTGGTCGAGCTGCCCGGTATCCAGGATACCGCCCGTGCCAAGGAAATTCTGGGCGCCACCGCGACCCTGGAATTCCACATGGTGGATGAGACCGCCGATCCCCAGGCTGCCGCCGATGGCCGGGTACCGCCGAGCTCCAAGGTCTATACCGATCGCAATGGCCGCCCCGTGGTGCTGCAAAAACGCATCATCCTGACCGGTGACCATATTGTCGGTGCCCAGTCGGGCTTCGACGAGTACAGCCGTCCCCAGGTCAACATCAAGCTCGATGGCCAGGGTGGCAACAAGATGGCCAACTTTACCAAGGACAATGTGGGTAAAGGCATGGCCACCGTATTCATCGAATACAAGCCGGTGGGTCAACCCGGTCCGGACGGCAAGCGCAAGTTCCGCAAGCAGGAAGAGGTGATCAACGTCGCGACTATCCAGTCACGGCTGGGAAGCCAGTTCCGCATCACCGGCATAGACAACGCCAACGAAGCCCACAACCTGGCGCTGCTGCTGCGTGCCGGTGCCCTGATTGCGCCCATCCAGATAGTGGAAGAGCGCACTATAGGCCCGAGCCTCGGTCAGCAGAACATCGACAACGGTATGGAAGCCATCGGCTGGGCCATGCTGGTGATAGTGCTGTTCATGGGGATCTACTACCGTGCGTTCGGTTGGGTGGCCAACCTGGCCCTCACCATGAACCTGGTGCTGATCGTCGGCATCATGTCGATGATACCGGGGGCCACCATGACTCTGCCGGGTATCGCCGGTATCGTCTTGACGCTGGGGATGGCGGTGGATGCGAACGTGCTGATCTACGAGCGTATTCGTGAAGAGATCCGCAATGGTCGCGGGGTGCAGCAAGCCATTCACATGGGCTTCGACCGCGCTTTCTCGACTATCGCCGACTCGAACATCACCTCGCTCATCACCTGTGTGATCCTGTTTGGTATCGGCACCGGGGCCATCAAGGGCTTCGCCCTGACCCTGGGTATAGGTCTGACCGCCTCCATGTTTACGGCCATCACGGTATCCCGCGCCATTATCAACCTGGCCTGGGGTGGACGGCGCATCGACAAGCTGCCGATCTAAGGAAGAGACATGTTTCAGATTCTACATTTTGAAAAGCCCATCCCCTTCATGCGCTTTGCCAAGTCGGGAATGGTGTTCTCTGCCTTGCTGACGATACTCGCCCTGTTCTGCCTGTTCGATCGGGGTTTGAACTGGGGGCTGGACTTTACCGGTGGTACCACCATCGAGGTGGGGTTCCAGCAGTCGGTGAGCCTGGACAAGATGCACGAAGCACTGGCAGAGCGGAAGATTGAAGGGGCGACCCTGCAATTCTTCGGTTCCAGCCGTGACGTACTGGTGCGCATGACTCCGAAAGAGGGGGTCAAGGTGGAGCAACAGGGCAACGAAGTCTTGGCAGCTGCGAAGCTGGTTGATGAAGGCGCCATTCTCAAGCGAGTCGAATTCGTCGGCCCTTCGGTGGGTGATGAACTGGCGACAGACGGGGCCTTGGCCATGCTGGCTTCCATCCTCTGTATCCTGGCCTACGTGGCGGTGCGGTTTGAGTGGCGGCTGGCGATGGGGGGTATCCTCTCCCTGGCGCACGATGTCATCATCACCCTCGGCATCTTTGCCTACTTCCAGTACGAGTTCGACTTGACCGTATTGGCGGCCTTGATGACTCTGGTGGGTTACTCCCTGAACGACACCATAGTGGTGTTTGACCGGGTGCGGGAGAACTTCCGCAAGGTGCGCAAAGGAGATACCCCCTACATCATGGATCTCTCCATGACCGAAACCCTGAGCCGGACCATCATCACCTCGGGGCTGACCTTCGTGGTGGTGGTGGCGCTGCTGCTCAAGGGCGGACCCTTGATCCATGGTTTTGCCATCGCCATGGTGATCGGGGTGGCCTTCGGGACCTACTCCTCCATCTATGTGGCGAGTGCCTCCGCCATGTTCTTCGGCATCAAACGGGAGCACATGCTGCCGACCCAAGTCGATAAAGAAGGAGCCGATCTACCAGAGATCATGCCCTGATTGCTGGTCGACAGCCTTGATGAAAGAGAGCGCCTCCGGGCGCTCTCTTTTTTTGAGCGGCGCTATGGGTTGCACAAGGAGGGGGGTGACAAATGCGCCCATCCCCCGTATGGTCATGGCTTGCTATCTTCCGGGCGGGCTCCCATGCCAGCCGTGATCCGCCATTCCTGACCGCAAGGAGCCTTCCATGCAACACAGTCCCCGTTTCCTCGCTTTGGTTGAGGCCATTCGTGGCCAGATTACCGAAACCGATGTGCACCAGATAAAACGTTGGCAGGATGAGGGGCGCACCTTTCACCTGATTGATGTCCGCGAGGAGAGCGAGTGGGCCAAGGGTCATCTGCCGGGGGCCAGTTACCTCGGCAAAGGGGTGATCGAGCGCGATATCGAGCTCCGTTACCCGGATCCTGATACGGAACTCTTCCTTTACTGCGGTGGCGGCTTTCGCTCCATATTGGCGACCGATGCCCTGCAGAAGATGGGATATCGCCATGTGGTCAGCGTCGATGGAGGCTTTCGGGGCTGGTCCGAGGCTGGATACCCTGTCGAATCCTGATTTATTTGTCGAGAAGCAGGCCAGCCACATGACAAAGCCTTGCTTCCTCTTTACCATATGCCAGGTCAAGGGTCTGGGTCGGAGTGTTCATTGAGCGTCAGTAAAGGGATGGGATACCTGCTCGGTGTCCTGGTGTTGCTGCCCCTGTGGGGATGCAGCAGTAGTAGTCAGGTAGAGCCCCCTAAAGTTACCCAACCGCAGCCCACATCGCTGGTGCTGGCGACGCCGTTACAGGTTTCCTATCAGAGCGAACTGGCCCTGGCCCGTCTGGGACAGATGCTGGGTGAGATGGAGCTGACTCCTGAGCAACGTGCCGAGCTGTTCTACGAGCGCGCCGTGGTGTTCGATCGGGTGGGACTGCGTTCCCTGGCCCGGCTCGACTTCAACCGCGCCTTGCGGGAGAAGCCGGACTTTGCCGAGGCCTACAACTTTATCGGTGTCTATCTGGTTCAGCAGCAGAACTATGACGAGGCCTATGAGGCATTCGACTCGGCGCTGGAGCTGGCCCCGGATTATGACTATGCCTATTTGAATCGTGGCATCGCCCTCTATTACGGCAACAGAGCCGCGCTGTCCGTCTCGGACATGAAGCGTTTCTATGATGCCCAGCCCGAAGATCCCTACCGGGCCCTCTGGTTCTATCTGGCCGAGCGAAAACTCGACGAGTCGACGGCCATGAGCCATCTGCGGGATCACCTGAACAAGCAGGGTGATGGTGCCTGGAACTGGGATCTGGTGCGCCTTTACACCGGCCAGATCAATGCGACCCAGCTGATGGGCAGCGTGGTGAAAGGGGTCAAGGACAACCGTGAACTGGCCGAGCGCCTGTGCGAGACCTACTTCTATCTCGGCAAGTTCGAGCTGTTCAAGGGTAACCGCAAAGAGGCGATCAGCTACTTCAAGCTGGCGCTGGCCAACAACGTCTATGACTTCATCGAGCACAGATATGCGTTGCTGGAGCTGGAGTTGATGGCGAGAAAGTCGCCGCCCCCGGGCAGTCAGCCCCAGGGCGAGCAAAGCGGCAAACCCGCCGCGCTCTAAGTTGCGCTGTTAACATAAAGGCCTCATTGCGAGGCCTTTATTGTTGTTGGTGCCGTGCTCATTGCGCCAGGCGGATGCCCGGGATCTGGTGCCAGTAGCCGTTGCATTCGCGATCCCCCGAGAGGGGCAGGGGAGCCAGGCCCTGCTGGTTGGCCCTGAACTGGGCCAAGGTATCCAGGGTATCCATCCCTTGTGGGGAGAGGCGCACCACATCCACCAGACCCGCCATACCGCCAAGTTCATTGCCCAGGTTGTAGCAGTAACCTGATTGGGTCTGGATCCCATTGAGGTTGAAGAGCGGTTGTCCCTCCCGACTCAGGGCCTGGCGGCCGGTCGGATAGTGGATGCAGGCCAGCTCGCAGCCATCCTTGGGTTTATCCAGGGAGCGGGCCGTGAAGCAGCGGGCCGAATAGGCCAGCGGCAGATAGCCATGGCCGAACAGTTCCACCTCGAAATGCTGGCGATCCGTTGCCAAGTCCTGGTTGAGAGTGACCAGCCAGTCGCGGGAGAGCTCCACCGGCATCACCCAGCGTGTCATGCCCTGTTTGAGCAGCATGCGCAGCACCTCGGCGTTATAGGCGTTGATGGCGGGGCCGCAGACGAAGGGCACGCCAGCCTCCCGGGCGAGCTGTACGGCGCCCAGATCGTTCGCCTCTATCATCAGTTCGCCATTGTCGACCAGCCGCTTGAGTTCCTTGAGTTCGGACGGAGCCGAAATGAGCGCCAGGGTGGAGAGTACCCCCTGTTTGCCGCTCGCCGCGACCTGCTTGGCGAGGGCTATCCACTCCTCGACCTTGAATTCACGGCGTTTGCTGCACACCGTCTCGCCCAGATAGATGATGTCGGCATCGCTGGCCATGGCGGCCTGATAGAAAGCCTGGGTATCGGTCTTGGGCCAGTAGAAGAGCAGGGGGCCGAGAGAAAATTGCATTAGTTGTGCTCCTTGCCGTCATGCTGGCAGTGGAAGATATTGCCGTCTTGTCTGAGAGAGCGGGACATGGGGCCTCTCCTTATTGCCATTTGCGGTGATAGGCGCCGAGGGTGGTTTGACTGCCCTCGGAGACGCGGGCGAGCTGGGCATCCCACTCGGGCTTGACGCTGTAGTGCTCGGGATCGCTCAGGTAGCTGTCGATGGCCGCGCGCCATACCCGGGTGACCTGTTCGACGTAGGCCGGGCTGCGCTGGCGCCCCTCAATCTTGACTGACTGCACGCCGGCACCAAACAGCTCGGGCAACAACCCCAAGGTGTTGAGGCTGGTGGGTTCCTCCAGGGCATGATAAGTCTGGCCATCCACCTCGAAGCGCCCCTTGCACAGGGTCGGGTAGCCGGCGTTTTCACCGGGTCCGTAGCGATCGATCAGCACCTCGTTGAGCCTGGACTCGAGCCCTTTTGGGGTCTCTTCCCAGCGCACGTACTTGGCCGGTGAGCAGGCGCCGACGGTGTTGGGGCTCTCCCCGGTCAAGTAGGAGGAGAGGTAGCAGCGCCCCTCCGCCATGATGCAGAGGCTGCCAAAGGCGAAGACTTCCAGGCCGACGTCGGTCTCGCGGGACAACTGCCTGACCTGATGCATGGAGAGCACCCGGGGCAGCACAATGCGGGTCGCCTTGAACCCTTGCTGATAGAAGCGGATCGCGGCGGCATTGGTGGCGCTGGCCTGCACCGAGACATGGAGTTCCATCTCGGGGTAGCGGCGGCTGGCATAATCGAGCACGGCCAGATCGGCGATGATGAGCGCATCGGCGCCGAGTTCCACCCCTCTGTCTACCGCTTGTTGCCACCTGGCATGCTGGTTTGGGTGGGCGAAGGTGTTGATGGCGATATGCAGCTTGCGGCCATGTTGATGGACATAGTCGACCGCTTTTTCCAGCTTGCCGCCATCGAAATTGAGCCCCGCGAAATGGCGGGCATTGGTGTCATCCTTGAAGCCGATATAGACGGCATCTGCGCCGTTATCCACGGCACTTTTCAGGGCCGGCAGGCTGCCTGCCGGGCAGAGTAATTCCATCGGTTGTGCTCCGATCACGCAAAAGTGTCCCGATTGTATGCAGGGTTGTCGTCACGCTTTTTGACCTGAGGCAGTTTTCGGTGGCTTTACCCAGAGAGGGTTAACCGCGCACAAGTTTGATTTTCAACAGGATCCATCTCCTCGACCTGTGCTTGAATGCCCGAAAACCTCATGAGGAGTGAACCGTGTTTCAACAACTGCAGCACCGTCTGGTCGAACGGGCCCCCCAACTGCTGCGCCGCCCTTTGGGGCTGGTGCCCTTTACCCTGCAGCGCAGGTTGATGGAACCCTTGCTGGCCCGGGTGTTTCGGGAGGCTATCGCGGACGGGGATCTCGACTTCCTGACGGACAAGTGGCTGAAGGTTGAGGTGACGGATCTGGCACTGTCCTGGTTCATCAGCCTGCGCGAAGGTCAGCTGGCGGTGGTCAAGGGGGCACCTCGGGTGGATGTCAGCTTCAGCGGTGGCGCCGAGGATCTCATCCTCATCGCGGCGCGCAAGGAAGATCCGGACACGCTCTTCTTCCAGCGTCGCCTCAAGATTGAAGGGGATACCGAACTTGGCCTCGAGCTCAAGAACCTGATAGACAGCCTGGACCTGGCCTACCTGCCTGCCTTGCTCAAGTACCCCTTGCTGGATCTGGCGCACTTCATCGAGCGCGGAAAGGGAGCCTCAGAACAAACGGTGGCGACGGCGCAAGGTGCAGCGCTTCAGTTGTGACACCAGCCCCGGGGTATGGTGGCGATGCAAGTGTCTTGCCCAGAGGCAGCGCAGGGCCCAGCCAGCGGCAAGCAGCGCTAGCCAACGCCCTTGCTCGTGCTGGCCCAGGGCAATGGCCAGCCCGAGCAGGAGAAAGGGCTGCGCTTCATAGAGCCATTCGGGGCGAAACCAGCTATGTCGCGGATAGACCACCAGATCGGTGCGCCTGTAGCTGGAGCGCATCATCCAGATCAGGGCGCCACAGCCAAACAACAGGGCGCCAGCCCCCCATAGCAGGGGGTGATGGCCAAGCAGTAGCAGCAGGCTCCCCCCGCCCAGATAAGCGCTTGGCAAACTTTCGTATAACCTGCGTGGCAACATGCCGGCGTACCTCTGAACCGTCTCCCTATCTTGTTAGTCCCGACTCCCTGGGGGATTAGTTCCCGCTTACCGTGAAATGGATCGGTATTTACGATGCCAAAAGGGGGATTGGCTATGTTACAATTGCGCGCCATTTTTCACGAAAGATTGACCAGGCATGTTGGATAAGATTCGTATCGTCTTGGTAAACACCTCTCACACCGGCAACATGGGCTCGGCCGCTCGCGCCATGAAGACAATGGGCCTGAGCAATATGATACTGGTTGATCCCCAGGAGCTGCCCGATAGCCATGCTAACGCCCTGGCGGCGGGTGCCAGCGACATACTGGCCAATGCCCGTGTCGTTGCGACCCTGGATGAGGCGATCGCCGATTGTGCCCTGGTGATCGGTACCAGCGCGCGTTCGCGTACTCTGAGCTGGCCCATGCTGGATCCGCGCGAAGCGGGAGAGCAGCTGGTGAGGGAGGCGAACCAGCATCCGGTTGCCTTGGTCTTTGGCCGTGAGCGCACGGGGCTCACCAATGACGAACTGCAGAAGTGCCACTTCCATGTGGCCATTCCGGCCAATCCCGAATATAGCTCCCTCAACCTCGCCATGGCGGTGCAGACCCTCTGCTACGAGATACGCATGCACTGGCTGGCGAGCCAGGAGCAGGTCCCAGAGCCCATGAACGAGGTCGCCTACCCGAGTGGTGAACAGCTTGATGGCTTTTATCGCCATCTGGAGCAGACACTGCTGCAGACCGGCTTCATTAGCGAAGAGCATCCGGGGCAGGTGATCAACAAGTTGCGTCGCCTGTTCAATCGGGCCCGTCCCGAGGCGGTCGAACTCAACATCTTACGCGGCATATTGACGTCGGTTCAGAAACCAAGACCGCAGGATTAATCCCGACTAAAACGGTCAACTATATACTTGACTGAATTAGTCGGGTATGTGACCATTATTGCCAATTGGTTCGCAAGACGGTAACGGATATGAGACTGACTTCCAAAGGACGTTATGCAGTAACCGCCATGCTCGACGTGGCGTTGCATGCTGATCAGGGGCCTGTGCCCCTGGCTGATATTTCCGAGCGCCAGGGCATCTCTCTCTCCTATCTGGAACAGTTGTTTGCCCGCCTGCGCAAGCATGGTCTGGTGAGCAGTGTGCGCGGCCCCGGCGGCGGATATCGACTCGGTCTGGATCCGGCGGCCATCTCGGTCGGCCAGGTGATCACCGCAGTCGATGAGTCGGTCGATGCCACCAAGTGCTTGGGGAAAGGTGGCTGCCACGGTGGCACCCAGTGTCTGACCCACTCCCTGTGGCGCGATCTCAGTGAGCGCATCTCCAGTTTCCTCGGTGATATCTCCCTGGCCGAACTGGTCGGGCAGACAGATGTACGCCGCATTGCTGACAAGCAAGATGAACAGATGAAGACCGTGTTGTCCCTGGTTGATCGGGTAGAACGCGGCGATGTGAGCTTGAAAGTCCAACTATAAACGTGCTTTCCACAGCCAACCGATGTGTGGTGGGTCTGTAACGGAGAAAAAGATGAAACTGCCTATATACCTTGATTATTCGGCAACCTGCCCTGTTGACCCCAGAGTCGCAGAGAAGATGATGCAGTGCCTCACCATGGATGGCCTGTTCGGCAATCCAGCTTCCCGTTCTCACCGTTTCGGCTGGCAGGCTGAAGAGGCGGTTGACCTGGCCCGTAATCAAGTGGCAGAGCTCATTGGTGCCGATCCCCGCGAGATCGTGTTCACCTCTGGTGCGACTGAATCCAATAACTTGGCCATCAAGGGCATAGCACACTTCTATGCCAGCAAGGGCAAGCACATCATCACCTCCAAGACTGAACACAAAGCGGTGCTCGACACCTGCCGTCAGCTGGAGCGTGAAGGCTATGAGGTGACTTACCTCGAGCCGCTGCCCAACGGTCTGTTCACCCTTGAGCAGATTGAAGGCGCCATGCGCGACGACACCGTGCTGGTCAGCATCATGCACGTCAATAACGAGATCGGCGTGGTACAAGATATCGCGGCCATCGGCAACCTGTGCCGTTCGCGCAAGATTTTCCTGCACGTCGATGCCGTTCAGAGCGCGGGCAAGATCCCGGTCGATGTCGAAGCCCTCAAGGTCGACCTGCTCTCCGTCTCCGCTCACAAGGTCTATGGCCCCAAAGGCATCGGTGCCCTCTATGTGCGCCGCAAGCCCCGGGTTCGTCTGGAAGCCCAGATGCACGGTGGCGGTCATGAGCGCGGCATGCGCTCCGGCACCCTGCCGACTCATCAGATTGTCGGCATGGGCGAGGCGTTCCGCATCGCCAAAGAAGAGATGGCCAGCGAAGCGCCGCGGATGATGGCCCTGCGCCAGCGTCTGTGGGACGGGGTGAAAGACATGGAAGCCGTTTACATCAACGGTGACCTCGAGCAGCGCGTGCCGGGCAACCTCAACGTCAGCTTTGCCTATGTGGAAGGGGAATCCCTCATCATGGCACTCAAGGATCTGGCGGTCTCTTCCGGCTCAGCCTGTACCTCCGCCAGCCTGGAACCCTCTTATGTATTGCGCGCCCTGGGTCTGAACGACGAGCTGGCACACAGCTCCATTCGTTTCACCATGGGTCGCTTCACGACAGAAGAAGAGATCGACTATGCAGTCGAGCTTATCCGTGGCTCCATCGGTCGTCTGCGCGAGATGTCTCCCCTGTGGGAGATGTACAAGGACGGCGTCGATCTGAACACGGTCGAATGGGCACACCACTGATCCTCAAGGTCAATGGCTACAACGGAATTAGCAGGAGTTAATCATGGCTTACAGTGAAAAAGTAATAGACCACTACGAAAACCCCCGTAACGTCGGTGGTTTCGACAAGAACGATCCCAGCATTGCCACCGGCATGGTCGGTGCCCCTGCGTGCGGCGACGTCATGAAGTTGCAACTGAAGATCAGCGATGCTGGCATCATCGAAGATGCCAAGTTCAAGACCTATGGTTGTGGCTCTGCCATTGCCTCCAGCTCCCTGGTGACCGAATGGGTCAAGGGCAAGACCCTGGACGAAGCGGCTGGCATCAAAAACACCGACATCGCCGAAGAACTGGCACTGCCACCGGTCAAGATCCACTGCTCCATCCTGGCTGAGGATGCCATCAAGGCAGCCATCGCCGACTACAAGCAGAAGAAAGGTCTCGTTTAAGGTCCGGAGAGCAGTATGGCCATTACCATGACAGCATCCGCGGCAGAGCGGGTATCCAGTTTTCTGATCAACCGGGGCAAGGGCTTGGGCCTGCGCCTCGGCGTCAAGACCACCGGCTGCTCTGGGCTCGCCTATGTGCTGGAATTCGTCGATGAGTTGAATGACGGGGACAAGGTGTTCGAGCAAGAGGGTGTCAAGATCATCGTCGACGCCAAGAGCCTTGCCCACCTGGATGGCACCGAACTGGACTTCGTCAAGGAGGGCCTCAACGAGGGCTTCCAGTTCAACAACCCCAACGCCAAGGGCGAGTGTGGTTGTGGCGAAAGTTTCAGTGTCTAAGGGTACCTCATGAACCATTTCGAGTTGTTCGGTCTGGCGCAGGGGTTCGAACTTGATATCCGCCAGCTGGGGGATACCTACCGCCAACTGCAAACTCAGTTCCATCCAGATCGTTTCGCCACCGCTCCCGAACGGGAGCGGCTGGCTTCAGTGCAGCAAGCCGCTCGCATCAATGATGCCTTCTCTACCCTCAAAGCCCCCTTGCGCCGTGCTGAGTATCTGCTCTCCCTGCGTGGCACTGACATTCGCGCCGAACAGCAAACCCTGCAAGATACGGGGTTTCTGATGCAGCAACTGGAGTGGCGTGAACGCCTCGCAGACCTCAAGTCCGAGGCGCAACCTGAGACGGCCATCGCGGATTTTCGCCGCGAAATCGACCAGGAGCATCACCACCTGATGCAACAGCTGACCGAGACGCTCGCCATGGGCGAGGATCTCAAGGCGGCCGATTGCGTGCGCAAACTCAAGTTCGTCGACAAGTTGCTCGAAGAGCTGGAGCGCTTCGAAGACTCGCTGTTCGAATATTGATCTTCTAACGCTGGAAATGTGATACCCCATGGCATTACTGCAAATCGCCGAGCCCGGCCAGAGCGCCGCGCCTCATCAGCATAAACGTGCCGTCGGCATCGATCTGGGCACCACCAATTCGCTGGTTGCCGCGGTGCGTAGCGGTCAGGCAGATACGCTCAATGACGCACAGGGTCGCGCCCTGCTGCCTTCTGCCGTCCACTATCAGGCTGACAGCATCCGGGTCGGTTTCGATGCGAAAGCCGAGGCCGCCCAGGATCCCCAGAACACCATCATTTCGGTCAAACGCATGATGGGCAAGGCGCTGGCGGATCTGGATACCCGTCAACAGCCCTACGAATTCGTGGCAAGCGACAAGGGATCACCGCAGATCCTCACTCGCCAGGGGCTGGTCAATCCGGTGCAGGTCTCGGCTGAAATTCTCAAAGCGCTGGCCGCCCGTGGCGCCGCGACCCTGGGCGGCGACCTCGACGGCGTCGTGATTACCGTACCCGCCTATTTCGATGACGCCCAGCGCCAGGGCACCAAGGATGCGGCTCGTCTTGCCGGTCTGCATGTGCTGCGTCTGCTCAATGAGCCCACCGCCGCCGCCATCGCCTATGGCCTGGATTCGGGGCAGGAGGGGGTGATTGCCGTGTACGATCTCGGCGGCGGTACCTTCGACATCTCCATACTGCGTCTGCATCGTGGCGTGTTTGAAGTGATGGCCACCGGCGGTGATTCCGCCCTGGGTGGCGATGACTTTGATCACCTGCTTGCCGACTGGCTCAAGGCCCGGGCCGGGCTGGAAGGGCAGCTGGATGCGCGCTTGCAACGGGAACTGCTCGATGCCGCAACCGCCATCAAGCATGGGCTGACCGATGCAGACACTGTCTCCTGTGCCTTCGCCGGCTGGCAGGGCGAATGCTCCCGCGGCCAGTTTGACGAACTGATTCTGCCCCTGGTCAAGCGGACCCTGCTGGCCTGTCGCCGGGCCCTGAAAGATGCCGGTCTCAGTGCCGATGAGGTGCTGGAAGTGGTCATGGTCGGCGGCTCAACTCGCGTGCCGCTGGTGCGTGAGCAAGTCGGGAGTTTCTTTGGCCGCACGCCGCTCACCAGCATAGATCCGGACAAGGTGGTGGCTATCGGCGCCGCCATTCAGGCCGATATTCTGGTGGGCAACAAACCCGATGCCGAGATGCTGTTGCTGGATGTGATCCCGCTCTCCCTGGGACTCGAGACCATGGGCGGCCTGGCCGAGAAGGTGATCCCGCGCAATACCACCATACCGGTGGCTCGCGCCCAGGAGTTCACTACCTTCAAGGATGGCCAGACTGCCATGGCAATCCACGTGGTGCAGGGTGAGCGGGAACTGGTGGCAGATTGCCGCTCCCTTGCCCGCTTCACTCTGACCGGGATCCCGCCGATGGCGGCAGGCGCGGCTCATATCAGAGTTACCTTCCAGGTGGATGCCGATGGCTTGCTTTCGGTCAGTGCCATGGAGAAATCCTCCGGGGTTCAGGCTGACATTCAGGTCAAACCCTCTTACGGACTGGCCGAGGATGACATCCTCAGCATGCTGACCGCCTCCTTCGAGCATGCGGAGCAGGATATGGCCGCCCGTATGCTGGCCGAGCAGCAAGTGGACGCGGACCGGGTGATCGAGAGCCTCAATGCCGCGCTGGCCGTGGATGGTGAGGCGCTGTTGAGCCCGGCCGAACGCAGCCAAATCGACGGGGCCATCGCCCACCTGCTGGCCATGCGTGCCACAGGAACAACCAATCAAATCAAAGATGCCATCGAGGCGGCGGATGCCGCCAGTGGCGAGTTTGCCTCCCGTCGCATGGATGCCTCCATCCGCAAGGTGCTGACTGGCCAAGACGTTAACAAGGTGTGATATGCCAAAACTGATCATTTTGCCCCATCCCGAACTTTGCCCGGAAGGGGCTGCCCTGGAAGGGGCAAGCGGTGAAACCATATTGGACATCGCCCTGCGCAATGGCATAGAGATAGAGCATGCCTGTGAAAAGTCCTGCGCCTGCACCACCTGTCACTGCGTGGTGCGTGAGGGGTTTGATTCCCTTGAGCCGAGCGATGAGCTGGAAGATGACATGCTGGACAAGGCCTGGGGTCTGGAGCCCGAGTCCCGTCTGAGCTGTCAGGCGCGTCTGGCGGATGAGGATCTGGTGGTGGAGCTGCCCAAGTACACCCTCAACCTCGCCTCCGAGCGGCACTGATTGCGCACTGGTTAATTGAGCATGCAGTCAGTCCTGACATAAAAGTGATATGGTGAAGGCCGTGACCCGAAAGGGGACGGCCTTTTTTATCGCCCGATTTTCCGTGTTCCGCCAGTTCGGATTGCAGGGCGAGAAGCCGACAATTTGCCAAAAAGAGTATGCCAAAGAAAAGGAAGCAAGAGAGATGGCTGAGATGATGAATGTAGTGTTGTCCACCCAGGCCGCCGCCGCTCACTGGGGCGAGGGTGCCTTGTTGAGTTTTAATGGCGATGAGACCCTGGTGCATCTTGATAAAGAGCCGTTGCGCGCCATCCAGCGTGCCGGTCGTCGCCTGGAGTCCTCCGGCATCAAGCGGGTTCGCCTGGCTGGTGAAGCCTGGGATCTGGAGCGCCGTTTCGCCTTTGCCCAAGGTTTCTATGCCGCCAAGGGCGAGCGGGCGCTGGAGTTCGGCGAGCAGTCGGCCGAGGATGCCAAGGCCCTCGATGGCCTGCTCAAGGCGAGTGCCTGGGTGCGGGACGTGACCAACGGCTGCCCGGAAGAGATCTACCCCATGAGCCTGGCGGAATCAGCCCTGCTGCTCATTCGCGGTCTGGCCGGTGACAAGGTGACCGCGCGCATCACCAGCGGTGAAGCCTTGAAGGAGGCGGGTCACATCGGCATCTGGTCGGTGGGACGGGGCAGCGAGCGCGAACCCGTGCTGCTGGAGCTCGATTACAACCCGACTGGCAACCCGGACGCGCCGGTGGCGGCGGCCTTGGTCGGCAAGGGGATCACCTTCGACTCCGGCGGCTACAGCATGAAGTCATCCGATGGCATGCTGCCGATGAAATCGGACATGGGTGGCGCCGCCATGGTAACCGGGGGTCTGGCACTGGCCATCGCCCGTGGCCTGGACAAGCGGGTCAAGCTCATCCTCTGCTGCGCCGAGAACCTGGTCTCCGGCCACGCCTTCAAGCTCGGCGACATCCTTACCTATCGCAACGGCATCAGTGTCGAGATCCAGAATACCGACGCCGAGGGCCGCTTGGTACTGGCCGATGGCCTGCTGACGGCGGGCGAAAGTGGCGCGCCTTATATCCTGGATGCCGCCACCCTGACTGGCGCCGCCAAGATGGCGCTGGGGCGTGATTACAATGCGTTGTTCGCCCTGGATGAGGCCGAACATGCCCGTGGCCTGGCTGCCGCCAAGGCGGAGCATGAGAAAGCCTGGGTGCTGCCGCTGGAGACCTGGCACCAGGGCCAGCTCGGCTCCTCGTTTGCCGACATGAGCAACGTGGCCACGGCCGAGGGCACAGCCGGCGCCACCACGGCCGCCGCCTTCCTGTCGCGCTTCGTCCGTGACGAAGGCAAGGGGTGGCTGCACATGGATTTGGCGGGCGCCTATCAGAAAGCGGGTAACGATCTGTGGGCCACCGGTGCCAAGGGTCATGGCCTGCGCACCATTGCACGTTGGCTCGAAGAGGTTTCAGCATGAACATCTGGTTAAGTCGTGAATTTGCCAGCGCCGAATGGGGTGAGGGCGCGCTTGTCTCCCACCGCGCCGATGGCGCCCAGATCCATCTGGTGAGTGCGAGCCCTCTGCAGGATGTCCAGCAGGCGGCGCGTTGTCTCTGCAACCAGGGGATCTACAAGGTCAGCCTGGCTGGTCACTGGGACAGAGAGCAGCAGTGGGCTTTCGCCCAAGGGTTGCAGACCCCGAAACGGGAGGTGGAACTGCAATGGGCCACCTGCAGCGAGGAGGACAGGGCCGAACTGGAGGCTCGCTGGCTGTGCGGACGCTGGGTGCGCGAGATGACCAACGCCACCCCCGAGCAGTTGGGGCCATTGGACTTGGCGGTCGAAGCAGCCGCTTTTATTACCGAACTGGCACCGGACAGAGTGAGCCATCGCATCCTCAAGGGAGAAGCCCTGGCCCAGGCGGGTTGGGTCGGCCTCTATCAGGTCGGGCGCGGCAGTGATCGCGAGCCTGTCATGCTGGAGCTGGACTTCAACCCGAGCAAGGATCCCAAGGCCCCGGTCGCGGCGGCCCTGGTTGGCAAGGGCATCACCTTCGATTCGGGCGGCTACTCCATGAAGACCTCCCAGGGCATGCTGACCATGAAGCATGACATGGGGGGCGCCGCCATCGTCACTGGCGCCCTGGCGCTGGCCATGCTGCGCGGTCTGAACAAGCGGATAAAGCTGATCCTGTGCTGCGCCGAGAACCTGGTCTCGGGCCATGCCTACAAGCTGGGTGATATTCTGACCTACAAGAACGGCACCACGGTGGAGATAGTGAACACCGATGCCGAGGGGCGCCTGGTGCTGGCCGATGGCCTGCAGCTCGCCGGTGAATCCGGTGCGCCGCTTATCATCGATGGCGCCACCCTGACGGGGGCGGCGGTGATGGCGCTGGGGGGGCGTTACAATGCCCTGTTCGGCCTGGACAAGGGGCTGGTGAGCCGGGCCATGGTCTATGCGGAATCCGAGCAGGAAGCCGCCTGGCCGTTGCCGCTCGAACCCTGGCATAGCCAGCAGTGTCCGTCCCACTATGCCGATACTGCCAACAGTCGCCCGGTGCCGGGTGGCGGCCCGGGTGGCGCCTCCAACGCGGCCGGTTTCCTCTCCCGCTTCGTTGCCAACGAGGGGCAGGGCTGGCTGCACATCGATCTCGCCGCGTGCTTCAACGAGAACGGCGATGGCCTGTGGGCGCCGGGGGCCAATACCCTGGGGATGCGCACCATAGCCCGTGCCCTGCAGGAAGAGACCCGCTGAGGCACCGTCCAGTGCGGGATCCTGTAGCACTGTGATCAGAAGGCGCCATGATGGCGCCTTCTTGCCTTGGCAAGAGCCACACTACCCATTTTTGAGCCAATAGCCGCCTGCTAGCCGGAAGGAAGGGCGCAGTCGTCGCCGGATAGCGGGCTGCGATGCCAGCAAGAGACGCTAGCTTTTACGGCCTTTACCAAGATATCGTGGGGAAGAGCACGTTTTTTGTGCTTGAGCTGCGGCAAGATAGGCGGGCATGTTGTTTTAACGATGAATTTGTTTAACAAAAAGTTGCCTTTTTGTGTGTTATTCCGGTTTTTGTTTACGTATAATCGCCGCCGAACACGAATTCTCATCATAAATCTCTGTAGTTTAAGGAAGATCTAATGGCTATCGAACGTACCTTCTCTATCGTCAAGCCGGATGCTGTCAGCAAGAACTTGATCGGTGCCATCTACAACCGCTTTGAGAGCGCGGGCTTGCGTATCGTCGCAGCCAAGATGATCCACATGAGCGCTGAGCAGGCCGGTGGTTTCTATGCCGAGCACAAAGAGCGTCCCTTCTACAACGCACTGGTAGCCTTCATGACCTCCGGTCCTGTCATGGTGCAAGTGCTGGAAGGTGAAGACGCCATTCGTCGCAATCGCGAAATCATGGGCGCCACCAACCCGGCCGATGCCCTGGCGGGTACCCTGCGCGCCTGCTTCGCCGAGAGCATTGACCGCAATGCCGTGCACGGCTCCGATGCCCCGGCTTCTGCTGCCCGTGAAATCGCCTATTTCTTCAGCGATGACGAGATCTGCCCACGCGTCTGATGATGCCGGCAGTGACATTTAGCAAAGGGAGCTTCGGCTCCCTTTCGTTTTTTGGCGAAAAGGCTGATAACCCCGTATGCTGCGGGTGGAAAGGCGGACACATTATTTGTACAATGCCGCCCCCTGACGACTGTCAGCAATAATTTTGTAGTTTGTGGACTGAGGCCTTTGATGAGCGAAACAAAAACCAACCTGCTGGATCTCGATCGGGATGCCATGCGTGCCTTCTTCGTCGAGCTAGGCGAGAAGCCGTTCCGGGCAGATCAGATAATGAAGTGGATCTATCACTTTGGTTGTGATGATTTCGATCAGATGAACAACGTCAACAAGGCGCTGCGTGAACGCCTCAAGACCATCGCCGAGATCCGGGCTCCGGAGATCAGCCGCGAGCAACGCTCTTCCGATGGCACCATCAAGTGGGCACTGCAAGTCGGCGATCAAGAGGTCGAAACCGTCTATATCCCGGAAGGGGACAGGGCGACTCTGTGCGTCTCCTCTCAGGTCGGTTGTGCCTTGGCCTGTACCTTCTGCTCCACCGCCCAGCAAGGCTTCAACCGTAACCTCAAGGTCTCCGAGATCATCGGCCAGGTATGGCGCGCCGCCAAGGTGGTGGGGGGCAAACGACCCATCACCAACGTGGTGATGATGGGCATGGGTGAGCCGCTGCTCAACCTGGCCAACGTGGTGCCGGCCATGAAGCTGATGATGGATGATTTTGGTTTCAGCATCTCCAAGCGCCGCGTCACCCTCTCAACCTCAGGGGTAGTCCCCGCGCTGGACATGCTGGGCGACCAGATTGATGTGGCGCTGGCTATCTCTTTGCATGCGCCGAATGACAAGCTGCGCTCCGAGATCATGCCGATCAACGACAAGTACAATATCGAGAACTTCCTGGCCGGGGTACGCCGTTATCTGGCCAAATCCAACGCCAACGGTGGCCGGGTCACGGTGGAATATGTGCTGCTCGATCATATCAATGACGACATGCAGCAGGCCCACGAGTTGGCCAAGGTGCTCAAAGACACCCCCTGCAAGATCAACCTGATCCCGTTCAATCCCTTCCCGGGCAACCCCTTTGGCAAGCCGAGCAACAGTCGCATCGACCGTTTCTCCAAGGTGTTGATGGAGTACGGCTTCACCGTGATAGTGCGCAAGACCCGGGGAGAGGACATCGATGCGGCCTGTGGCCAGCTGGTGGGGGAGGTGATCGATCGCACCAAACGCACCATGAAAAATCGGATGCAACAGGAAGGGATTTCCGTCAAAATGGTCTAACCGCTAAGCCATTGTATAGTCAGGGAAATGGATACACGTAAATTGATACTGGTGGCGGCGCTTTGTGCGCTGTCCGGCTGCGTGACCGAGACTAGCTACGTTGGCCCGAACTCGACACAACGCGAAGTTGGCCCCGACCTCAAGGCGGCAGCCCAGACCAGACTGGATCTGGGCCTCCAATATTTGCGTCAGGGCAATGCCGAACAGGCAAAATTCAATCTGGACAAGGCACTGCAGTACGATCCTGACAATGCCCAGATCCAGGTTGGCTTTGCCTATTTCTTCCAGCAGGTGCAGGATTACAAGTCGGCCGAGGCGAGTTATCGGAAAGCCTTGGCCATGGATCCGACCAATGCTGACGCGATGAACAACTATGGGGCCTTCCTCTGCAATCGCGGCCGTTTCGACGAGGCCGACAAGGCATTCAACCAGGCGATTGCGCAACCTGACTACGTCAAGGTGGCCAATACCTATGAGAATGCGGCGATTTGTGCATTGCAAAACAATCGAAAAGAGAAAGCGAGCGAGTACTATCATCTTGCCTTGGGGTATAATCCCCGGGATCCAAGGTTATTGCTGGACTTGGCCGAGCTTTCCATGAAAGATGACAAGCTGACCGATGTGCAGGACTATCTCGTTCGTTTTGCGGCCGTGGCCGATGAGAACGAAGAGAGTCTCTGGTTGAGACTGCGTCTCGCCCAGTCGATGGACAAACCGGCATTACTTCACCAATTCGGGACTGAGCTGGTACAGCGCTTTCCCTCTTCGCCACAAGCCAAGCGTTACTTAGCCAATGACTATTGAACAGCAACACGACTCTCAAGACGAATCTCAGGCAGCAGGCCCAGGCCAGCTGCTGCGCGCCGCTCGCGAACAGCTTGGCTGGACCCGTGAACAGGTTGCATCACGCCTTCATCTTCGTCTGACCCTGATTGCGGCTATCGAATCAGATACTTACGATAAGAACACGTCGCACACCTTTATCCGTGGCTACCTGCGCACTTATGCCAAGCTGGTCAGCGTACCGGAAGAGACAGTCCTGGCTGCCTACACCAAGTTGGGACTGACGCCGCCGGACAACATTGATATGCAGAGCTTCTCGCGCCGCTCCCGTCAGCAGGCCAATGACAGTCGCCTCAAGCTGGTGACCTGGTTGGTGATCCTGGCGCTGATCGGCTTGTCTGTCGCCTGGTGGTGGCAGAGTACGGCCAAGCGCTCTGCAGGGGAGGACGCGCTCGCCGCCAGCGAGATCAGCGCACCGGCCGAACCACAGGTTGCAACCGACGTGAATGAGGCGACTCAGGGCGAACTGCCTGTCGCAGAGACAGCGCCTGTTGCCGAGGTGGAGCCCGCTGCTCCCGCCGTTGACCAGAACACCACGGCGAGTGCAGCCGTCAACACGGCCCCGGTTGAAGAGATTGTGGTGAGCGACGCGGTGGCCACTGTGCCTGACTCTGCGACTGAACCTGCGACCAGCGTGCCGCAACTCAAGTTGAACTTTGCCGCCGATTGCTGGCTCGATGTGAAAGACAGCACGGGCAAGACCCTGTTCAGCGGTCTCAAGAAGGCCAATGATGAATTGACCCTCGCCGGGACAGCCCCCTTCAAGTTCATCATTGGTGCGCCCATGGCCGTCAAGATTGAATTTGAAGGCAAGTCCATCGACATGAGCCGTTACAACAACGGCCGGACCGCCAAGTTCGCGTTGCCGCAGGAGTAAGCTCTACCCATGTCCGCTCACCAATCCCCGATCATTCGTCGTAAATCCAAGCAGATCATGGTGGGTAATGTACCGGTTGGGGGCGATGCCCCCATCACGGTTCAGACCATGACCAACACCAAGACCACAGACGTGGCCGCCACCGTCGAGCAGATCCAGCGCATCGAGCGGGTGGGCGCCGACCTGGTCCGGGTCTCGGTGCCGACCATGGAGGCTGCGGAAGCCTTCAAGCTCATCAAGCAGCAGACCAATATCCCCATCATTGCCGACATCCACTTCGACTATCGTATCGCCTTGAAAGTGGCCGAATACGGCGCCGATTGCCTGCGTATCAACCCGGGCAATATCGGCAGTGAAGAGCGGGTGCGGGCCGTGGTGGCCTGTGCGCGGGACCTCAATATCCCGATCCGCATCGGCGTCAACGGGGGCTCTCTGGAGCGCGATATTCAGGAGAAATATGGCGAGCCGACCGCAGAGGCACTGCTCGAGTCGGCCATGCGCCACGTGGATTACCTGGATCGTCTCAACTTCGATAACTTCAAGGTGAGCGTCAAGGCATCCGATGTCTTCCTCGCCGTGGGGGCCTATCGCCTGCTGGCCAAGCAGATAGACCAGCCTCTGCATCTGGGTATTACCGAAGCGGGTGGCTTTCGGGCCGGCGCCGTCAAATCGGCCATCGGCCTTGGCATGTTGCTGGCCGATGGTATCGGTGACACCCTGCGCATCTCCCTGGCGGCCGATCCGGTGGAGGAGGTCAAGGTCGGCTTCGACATCCTCAAGTCCCTGCGCATTCGCTCCCGTGGCATCAACTTTATCGCCTGTCCCTCCTGCTCCCGTCAGGAGTTCGATGTGATAAGCACGGTCAATGCCCTGGAAGAGCGGCTCGAAGATATCATCACCCCCATGGATGTCTCCATCATCGGCTGCGTGGTCAATGGTCCGGGTGAAGCCCTGGTCTCCGACCTCGGTCTGGCGGGGGCGGCCAACAAGAGCGCCTTTTATGAGGGGGGCCTGCGGGTCGACCGCCTGGACAACAAGGATCTGATCCCCGTGCTGGAGCGCCGTATCCGTGCCCGTGCCGCCATGCTGGATCCCGCTAACCAGATCCGAATAGACAAGGCTTAACCACCCGGCTGATCCCGGTTGGCCAGATCCGATAGAGAAGGCCTGGGTGCCTCGCTGAGCCGGTTCAGCCATCATGCCGCACTGGAACTGCCCCGATTTTACCTCGGGGTCGAAAATCCCTATAATGCGGCCACATTTCACGTCTTTTTCTCGAGTAGCAACGTGGCAAAACAGATTCAAGCGATTCGCGGTATGAATGACTGCCTGCCGGAGCAGAGCCCGGTATGGCAGAAAGTGGAACAGACCCTGCGTCAGGTCGTCGCCAGCTATGGCTATAGCGAAGTGCGCATGCCCATCGTCGAACAGACTCATCTGTTCAAACGCGCCATCGGTGAAGTGACCGACGTGGTCGAAAAAGAGATGTATACCTTTGAGGATCGCAACGGTGACAGCCTCACCCTGCGCCCGGAAGGGACGGCCAGCTGCGTCCGTGCCGGTATCGAGCATGGCTTGCTCTATAACCAGGAACGCCGCATGTGGTATATGGGCCCCATGTTCCGCCACGAGCGCCCCCAGAAGGGCCGCTATCGCCAGTTCCATCAATTCGGTGTCGAGCTGTTTGGGATCAATGGCCCGGACATCGATGCCGAGCTCATCATGCTCACTCACCGTTTGTGGCGCCTGTTTGGCATCCAGGATCATGTCTGCCTGCAGCTCAATACCCTGGGCCAGAGCGAAGAGCGTGCCGCCTATCGCGATGCCCTGGTTGCTTATCTGGAGCAGTACAAGGATGAGCTGGATGAAGATAGCCAGCGCCGCATGTACAGCAACCCGCTGCGGGTGCTCGACTCCAAGAGTGAGCGCGTTCAGGAAATTCTGGTGGGTGCCCCGCGTCTGTTCGATCACCTGGGCGAAGAGAGCCTGGCCCACTTCGAGGGGCTCAAGAGGCTACTCGATACCGCCGGCATTCAATATGAAGTGAATGAGCGGCTGGTGCGTGGTCTCGACTACTACAACCTCACCGTATTCGAGTGGGTCACCAGCAGTCTGGGCGCCCAGGGCACAGTGCTGGCCGGTGGCCGCTACGACGGTCTGGTCGAGCAGCTCGGCGGTCAAGCCACCCCGGCGGTCGGTTTTGCCATGGGCATAGAGCGTCTGGTGCTGATGCTCGAGACCCTCGAGCTCAATGCCGACATCCGCCCTGGGGTGGATGTGTATCTGGCCATGGTCGGCGAGGGGATAGCATCCGCTGGTTTCCAGTTGGCCGAGCGACTGCGCGATGCGTTGCCCGATCTTCGTCTGATGAGCCACTGCGGTGGCGGCAATTTCAAGAAACAGCTCAAACGTGCCGACAAGAGCGGCGCGTCCATTGCCCTGATCCTCGGCGAGTCCGAGGCACAAAACGGGGAAGTGACCATCAAATATCTGCGTGGCCAGGGGGAACAACAGACCCTGAAGGTCGACGCCGTCATTGCCCTGCTGGCAGTCAAAGGAGAGTAAGCCGTGGAAGTTTATACCACCGAAGATCAACAGGTTGAAGTTATCAAGAGCTGGTGGAAAGAGAACGGTACCTCGGTGATTGCCGGGACCGTCATCGGCTTGGTCGGCCTGTTTGGCTGGCGCTATTACAACGAATATCAGCAGACGAGCAAGGAGACAGCTTCTCAGGCTTACAACCAGCTGACCCAGGCCCTGGCCAAGGGGGACGATGCCGCCTTTACCCAGGCGCAGAGCTTCATCGGCGAGCACAAGGGGGAATCCTACAGTGAGCTGGCGGCCCTGCAGCTGGCCGCTGCCGCCGTCAAGGCGGGCAAGCTGGACTTGGCCGAGCAGCAGCTTAGCCAGGTGGTTGCGCAAGGTGACGAGAGCGTACAGCCCATCGCTGGCCTGCGTCTGGCCCGGGTGCTGGGCGATCAGGGCAAGTTTGACGAGGCCCTGGCTCAGCTCGACAAGATCAAGAGCGAGGCCTTCAAGGCGCAGCTTGCCGAAGTGCGCGGCGATCTGTTGCTCAAGCAGGGCAAGCCGGAAGAGGCCCGCGATGCCTATCAGGCGGCGGCCGATGCCGGTGGTCTGCAAGCCAGCCCCGAGCTCAAGCTGAAGATGGACGATCTGGCGCTGCCAGCCAACGTCAATGCAGGAGCGCCGGATGCGTGATCTGAAACGTGACCTCAAACGGGTAGCGCTGGGTACCGCCATCGCCGTGGCGCTGCAAGGTTGTTCCCTGTTCAGCAAGGATGAAGATCTCAACCCCATGGCAGCCTTGCCCCAGGTTGAATCCAGCTTCCAGGCAGATACCCTGTGGAGCAGCTCGGTAGGCGATGGCATTGGCAACTTCTACTCCCAGCTGCGCCCGGCGGTCGAGGATGATGTCATCTATGCCGCCGCCCGTGGCGGTGACGTGACCGCCTTCGAGCGTGCGAGCGGCAAGGAGCTGTGGAGCGTGGACTTGGCGGATCTGCCGGTCAACGCAGACAAGCGCAGCGCCCGCCTCTCCGGTGGTCTGGTGTCTCGTTATGGCAAGCTGTTCCTCGGCTCCGAAAACGGCCAGGTCTATGCCCTGGACGAAAAAGACGGTGCCGTACTCTGGCAGACCACAGTGCCGGGTGAAGTGGTTGCCAGCCCGGCGGTCGAAGATGGCCGGGTCGTGGTACTGACGACCTCGGGTCGTCTGGTCGCGCTGGATAGCGATGAAGGCAAGCTGCAATGGACACTCTCCGAAGAGCAGCCGCCGCTGACCCTGCGCAGCACGGGCTCCCCCGTCATCACCAATGGCGCCGTCTTGTACGGCCGCGCCGATGGCAAGGTGGGCATCGCCCTGCTCAGCAACGGTCAACCGGTGCGCCAGTCCAAGGTTGCCGACCCGCGCGGTGCCACCGAGCTGGATCGCATGGTGGACGTGGATGCCGCTCCGCTCATCGCCGGTGATGAACTCTATGCCATCGCTTACAACGGCCAGTTGATGGCCCGCAAGCTGATGACAGGTGACGAGGTGTGGAAGCGCAAATATTCCGGTTATCGCGACATGGCGGTGAGCGGTGATGCCATCGTGCTGACCGACAGCCGCAGTCACCTGTTTGCCATCGACCGTCGCAACGGTCTGGAGCTGTGGTCCAACACCCAGCTGGAAAATCGCAGCGTCACCGCCCCCGTCGTCTTTGGCGACTATGTGGTGGTGGGCGATGTGGAAGGTTACCTGTATTGGCTGGATCGTACCGATGGGTCCATCAAGGCGATGCAGCAGCTCGATAGCAGTGGTCTCTATGCCGCCCCTCTGGTGGATGAAGATGTACTCTATGTACAGAGCCGTGACGGTAAGTTGTACGCCCTTAAGCGTCCCTAACTGTCCGATATTTTGATTATCCGGCTCCTGGTCTTCGGACCCGGAGCCTTTGTCGTCTTGAGAATGAGGCTTTTATGACTCCTGTAGTAGCCCTGGTGGGCCGCCCCAACGTGGGGAAATCCACCCTGTTCAACCGCCTGACCCGTACCCGGGATGCCCTGGTGGCAGATTTCCCCGGCCTGACCCGGGATCGTAAATACGGCCAGGCGAAGCTGGGCGAGCTGGAATTTATCGTGGTCGATACCGGTGGTATCGATGGCACTGAAGAGGGTATCGAGCTGAAGATGGCCGAGCAATCCCTGCAGGCCATCGAAGAAGCCGATGTGGTGCTGTTCATGGTCGATGCCCGTGCCGGTCTGACCGCCGCGGATCAGGCGATCGCCGAGCACCTGCGCAAGGCCCAGAAGAAGGTGTTCCTGGTCGCCAACAAGACCGACGGCATCGATGGCGATTCCGCCGTGTCCGAGTTCTACTCCCTGGCCCTGGGGGAGGTCTATCAGATAGCCGCCGCCCATGGTCGCGGCGTGCTGAGCCTGCTGGAGCTCTCTTTGGCCCCGCACCTGGAAACCCTGGTCGGTGAAGACGATGTGCAGGAAGAGGAAGAAGAGGACTTCGATGAAGAAGCCCTGCTGCGCATGGTAGCCGCCGGTGATCTGGACACCCGGGAAGACACCAAGGAGACCCCCTTTGCCGACTTGCCTATCAAGTTCGCCATCGTCGGTCGCCCCAACGTCGGTAAATCCACCCTGACCAACCGCATGCTGGGTGAAGACAGGGTCATCGTCTATGACATGCCGGGTACCACTCGCGACTCCATCTATATCCCCATGGAGCGTGATGAGCAGAAATACGTCATCATCGACACCGCCGGTGTGCGTCGTCGTGGCAAGGTGCATGAGACGGTGGAGAAGTTCTCCGTCATCAAGACCCTCAAGGCCATCGAAGATGCCAACGTCTGCCTGCTGGTGATCGATGCCCGCGAGACCATCACCGATCAGGACTTGAGCATCCTGGGCTTCGTGCTCAACACCGGTCGCTCCGTGGTGCTGGTGGTGAACAAGTGGGATGGTCTGGATACCGAGGTGAAGACCAGCATCAAGAATGAGCTGGACCGTCGTCTGGGCTTCATCGATTTCGCCCGGGTGCACTTCATCTCTGCCCTGCACGGTAGCGGGGTCGGCCACCTGTTCGAATCCATCCAGGAGGCGTACCAGTCCGCCACCCGCCGGACCAGCACCGCCATGCTGACCCGCATCATGCAGATGGCCCAGGAAGATCACCAGCCGCCCATGGTCAATGGTCGCCGGGTCAAGCTGAAGTACGCCCATGCCGGTGGTTACAACCCGCCGCGCATCGTCATCCACGGCAACCAGCTCAATGACTTGCCGGATTCCTACAAGCGCTATCTGATCAACTATTTCCGCAAGTCCCTGAAGATCATGGGTACCCCGATCCGGGTCGAGTTCCAGGAGTCGGTCAACCCCTTCGAGGGCAGGAAGAACACCATGACCCTGAGTCAGGAGCGGCAACGTAAGCGCCTGCTCAAGATGAAGAAGTAAGACAACGCGGCTGCCTCAGGGCAGCCGTTTTACATTGATGCAGTGCAATTCCCGCAGGCGCTCCCCATGTTATCTTGACCCTGACAATCGGCAGCAGCCATGCTGATAAGAGAAGGAGCGGGTCTGCGGCAGGCTCAAGCCAGACTCATATTATCAGGAGCATCACCATGAATGATTCCACGCCCAGTTGCCCCGCGTGTGCGGCGGCCCTGGATCCTCGCCATAGCGAACAGCGCTGCCCGGTCTGTCACGCCGAGTTGTGCTTTGAGGCCAGTTGTCCCGATTGTGGCGCCCCGCTGGAGCGGCTGCAGGCATGCGGTGCGGTCGACTATTTCTGTCAGGGGTGCAGCAGCCTCATCTCCAAGCGTCGGGTGATCTATGAGGTCAGGCGGGTAGGGGATGGCGAATAGAGGAGAGGCCATGCAGCCGTTACAGCTCGTCCTTTCAATCGCTCGCCGACCAGCCAAATGAGATAGGAAAGAGGCGCCCACCGGGCGCCTCTTTTATGCAAGTTTGACTCGGCCTCTTGTCGGGCCTGTGTTGGTCTCAGGCCGGATTCACGGCGGCAGCGGCCAGGCGTTTGCGTTTGAACTGGTAACCGATGGCGAGCACCAGTATCCAGACCGGGATCAGCATGACGGAGATCTGGATGCCGGGGGTCAGATACATGATGACCAGGATACCCGCCATGAAGGCGAGGCAGAGGTAGTTGCCAAAGGGGTACCAGAACGCCTTGAACTTAGGCTCGATCCCCTGGGCCTGCTTGGCCTTGCGGAATTTGAGATGAGCGAGGCTTATCATGGCCCAGTTGATGACCAGGGCCGACACCACCAGCGCCATCAGCAGCTCGAAGGCCTTGCCCGGGATCAGGTAGTTGATCAGCACGCACAGCAAGGTGGCACCCGCCGAGATGGAGATGGCGACCATGGGAACACCGCTCTTGCTGGTCTTGAGCAGCGCCTTGGGACCATTGCCCTGCTTGGCCAGGCCAAACAACATCCGGCTGTTGCAGTAGACGCAGCTGTTGTAGACCGAGAGCGCCGCGGTCAGTACCACCATATTGAGCACAGTCGCCACCAGATCGCTGTCCAGGGCATGGAAGATCATCACGAAGGGGCTGCCGCCCTCGACGACTTTGCCCCAGGGGTAGAGGGACATCAGTACTGCCAGGGCGCCGATATAGAAGATGAGGATGCGGTAGATCACCTGGTTGGTGGCCTTGGGAATACTCTTTTGCGGATCGTCGGCTTCGGCGGCAGTGATACCGACCAGCTCCAGACCCCCGAAGGAGAACATGATGACCGCCATGGCCATCACCAGGCCGCTGATACCGTTGGGGAAGAAACCGCCCTGATCCCAGAGGTTGGTCACGCTCGCCTCGGGGCCGCCGCTGCCGCTGGCCAGCAGGTAACCACCAAAGCCAATCATGCCGACGATGGCGACCACCTTGATGATGGCGAACCAGAACTCCATCTCGCCAAATGCCTTGACGTTGGTGAGGTTGATGGCGTTGATCAGCACGAAGAAGAGGGCCGCCGACATCCAGGTCGGGATCTCGGGCCACCAGTACTGGACATAGATGCCGACTGCGGTGAGCTCGGCCATGCTGACCAGCACATAGAGTACCCAGTAGTTCCAACCAGACGCGAAGCCCGCGAAGTCACCCCAGTATTTATAGGCAAAGTGGCTGAAGGAGCCTGCCACCGGCTCTTCCACCACCATCTCGCCGAGCTGGCGCATGATGAGGAAGGCGATGAAGCCGCCGATGGCATAGCCGAGCAGCACTGAGGGGCCGGCCATCTTGATGGTCTGGGCTATCCCCAGAAACAGGCCGGTGCCGATGGCGCCGCCCAGGGCGATGAGCTGGATATGGCGGTTCTTGAGGCCGCGCTTGAGCTCATCGCCTTGTGGTTGAAGATCCATACTGAGTCCTTTTGATTCGTCAGTCCGTCGCTTTCGTCATTTCGTAGCCAAAAGCTGACGTAACCTGTATTTATTTCGTTACATGGTGCCATTTGTTGTTTTTCATGGTGGCTACCAACCGCAGCAGAATAGTGATAAACGACCCGTGTTGCACCTGTTTTTGCTATCATTCGCTGGCTTTTTCGCCTCTCATCAGTCTTTTCTTGAGGTTCTTCTCACTTTTTCTGGTCATTGCTCACTATCTGGTCAACTGATTATGCCGATCTTGATCTTCTGCACTATCCGTGATTAATGGTGGTGAGATTCATTGGAGGCTTTTTGCATCCGCTCCCGCCTTGCCTGCCCATGTCAGTGGCAGGTGGGGCAGGGCAATCAGTGGCAAGAGCGGTATCCATCACTGTTATGACGAGGATAGGCGGGTTCTGGGATGATGAAGATGGTGGGCTGGGTCATGATGGCCCTGTTGTGGGGAGTGCTGTGTCTGGCGCCACTGCTGCTGTTGCTGGCCCTGGGTGTCTTGTTGTGCCTCGGGTTCCTGGCCCAGGCCAGCTGGCCCTGGGTGATGGCGGGGGCTGGCCTGCTCGGCCTTGGACTGGGGATCTGGCTGGCGGAGCGGGTGCGCGGTGGTTATGGTTTGATCTCCTTCTACGGCAAACTGATGAGTAACCGTGAGCTTAACCTGCCCAAGAGCTGACAACGGGAGGGGAACCCGGGGTGTTTCCCCGGCCAGCCCTATGACAAAGAGCCCTGAACCCGCGTTGGCGGGAACAGGGCTCTTTGCATGGCAAGCTGGGCTGACTTTTGTTGCGGATGAGCGCCGCTCTCAATAGAGCTGGCGGCGCATGCCGGTGCCCTCGAGGATCTTGGCGCTGATCTCCTCCACCGAGTGGGCGCTGGTATCGAGGAAGCGGATCGCCTCCTGGCGATAGAGGCGCTCGACGCTCGCCAGCTCCTGCTGGCACTGCTCCAGGGAGGAGTAACGACTGTTGGCCCGGCGCTGGTTGCGGATCTCATGGAGCCTGTCCGGGGTGATGGTCAGCCCGAACAACTTGTGGCGATTGGCTTTGAGGGCGGCGGGCAGCTCCAGAGCCTGCATGTCCTGTTCGATGAAGGGGTAGTTGGCGGCCCGCACGCCAAATTGCAGCGCCAGATAGAGGCTGGTCGGTGTCTTGCCGCAACGGGAGACGCCGATGAGGATGATGTCCGCCTCGTCATACTCCTTGGTGGTGATGCCATCGTCGTTCGCCAGGGCAAAGTTGACCGCCTCGATGCGGTCGTCATAGAGCTTGCGGTTCTCCATGCCGTGGGTGCGATGCAGACGCGGGGTGGCCTTGATGCCAAGCTCTTGCTCCAGGGGACTGACGAAGGTGTTGAGAAAGTCATGGCTGCTGGCGTGGGCTTTGAGCACCTCTTCACGCACCTGCGGGTCGACGATGGTGTGGAACAGTATGGGGCGAACCCCGGTTTGGCGGAACTGCTCGTCGATGCGCATGCGGACCAGACGCGCCTTCTCCAGGGTCTCCACGAAAGGGATGGTGACCTGCTCGAAGATCATGGGAAATTGGCTGAGTACCGCGTGGCCAAACACCTCGGCGGTGATGGCAGTGCCATCTGAAACATAAAAAACGGTGTGCACTGGCCGCTCCCTTTTTACTTGCTGCGAAGAAAGTATCTCTCGATACCAAACGACTATTGTCAACCGATCTGCCGTTTCCAAGTTGTGAACTCGGTTGCAAACCTGAATCGTTACCTTTTTGTGTTCGCATTGTAGAATGTCTGTGTCATTCGGCCTATCCCCAAATCTTGCGTGGGGATTTTTTTGACCGGGAGAAGAAAACGTTTTCTCGGCGGGCGGCGACAGCACAAACTAACAAAAAAAGCACACAACAAGGCACAGATGGTGCACCGGCACCCTGGCCCACCAACCTGGAGACATGCAAATGCAACAGTACGTACTTTGGTACGAACAACTCGGAATGCAAGATGTAGAACGAGTCGGCGGCAAGAATGCATCCCTTGGCGAGATGATCAGCAACCTGTCTGGTGCCGGTGTGTCCGTGCCGGGTGGGTTTGCTACCACGGCGTTTGCTTTTAATGAGTTTCTGGAGCGCAGCGGGCTCAATGATCAGATCCATGACTTGCTCGACCGTCTGAATGTGGATGACATCGCGGCCCTCGGCGCCGCCGGTAACCAGATCCGTCAGTGGGTGATCGATGCCCCCTTCCAGCCGGAGCTGGAAGAGGCCATCCGCAGCGCCTATGACAAGCTCAGTGCCGGGCTGGAGGCCTCCTTTGCGGTGCGCTCCTCCGCCACCGCCGAAGACATGCCGGATGCTTCTTTCGCGGGCCAGCAGGAGACCTTCCTCAACGTGCGCGGCATCGATGCCGTCATGACCGCCGTCAAGCATGTGTTTGCCTCCCTGTTCAACGATCGCGCCATCTCCTACCGGGTGCACCAGGGCTATGACCACAAGGGTGTAGCCCTCTCCGCCGGCATCCAGCGCATGGTGCGCTCGGACTTGGCCGCCTCCGGTGTCATGTTCACCCTGGATACCGAATCGGGTTTCAACGATGTGGTCTTCATCACCGGCAGCCAGGGGTTGGGGGAGATGGTGGTGCAGGGTGCGGTCAATCCGGACGAGTTCTATGTCCATAAGCCGACCCTGAAAGCGGGTCGCCCCGCCGTGGTGCGCAAGACCTTGGGATCCAAGCTGCTCAAGATGACCTACTCCAGCGATGCGGGTCATGGCCGTCAGGTCAAGATTGAAGATACCCAGGAGGCGGAGCGCAACCAGTTCTGCATCAACAATGACGAGGTGATGGAGCTGGCCAAGCAGGCGCTCATCATCGAGCAACACTATGGCCGTCCCATGGACATCGAGTGGGCCAAAGATGGTCAGGATGGCAGGCTCTACATCGTCCAGGCTCGTCCCGAGACGGTACGCAGTCGCCAGGAGGCCAACACCCTCGAACGTTTTGCCCTCAAGCAGGCGGGCAAGGTGTTGATCGAAGGGCGTGCCATCGGTCACAAGATAGGGGCGGGCCCGGCCCGGGTCATCAGCTCCATCAGCCAGATGGACGAAGTGCAACCCGGTGACGTGCTGGTCACCGACATGACGGATCCGGACTGGGAGCCCATCATGAAGCGGGCCTCGGCCATCGTCACCAACCGCGGTGGCCGCACCTGCCACGCCGCCATCATCGCCCGCGAGCTGGGTATCCCCGCCGTGGTCGGCTGTGGCGATGCCACGGATCACATTGCGCCGGGCCAGCTCATCACCGTCTCCTGCGCCGAGGGCGATACCGGCTTCATCTATGATGGCCAGCTCGACTTCGAGGTGGCGGTGACACAAGTGGGCAACATGCCGCGCCTGCCCATCAAAGTGATGATGAACGTCGGCAACCCGGACAGAGCCTTCGACTTTGCCCAGTTGCCCAACGCCGGTGTGGGTCTGGCGCGACTCGAGTTCATCATCAACCGCATGATAGGGGTACACCCCAAGGCCCTGCTGGAATTTGACAAGCAGAGCCCGGCGCTGCAGGCCACCATCACCAAGATGATCGCCGGCTACGAGAGCCCCCGCGAGTACTACATCGCCAAATTGACCGAAGGCATCGCCACCCTGGCCGCCGCCTTCTGGCCGGAGCGGGTGATAGTGCGGATGTCGGACTTCAAGTCCAACGAGTACGCGAATCTGGTGGGGGGCCGTGGCTACGAGCCCCATGAAGAGAACCCCATGATAGGCTTCCGCGGTGCCTCCCGTTACATCGCCGACAGCTTCCGTCCCTGTTTCGCCCTCGAATGCGAGGCGATGAAGCGGGTGCGCGATGTGATGGGGCTGACCAACGTCGAGGTGATGATCCCCTTCGTGCGCACCGTGGGTGAAGCCGAGCAGGTGATCGAGATCCTGGCCGAGAATGGTCTGCGCCGTGGCGAGCGGGGTCTGAAAGTCATCATGATGTGTGAACTGCCCTCCAACGCCCTGTTGGCGGATCAGTTCCTGCAGCACTTCGATGGCTTCTCCATCGGCTCCAACGACATGACCCAGCTCACCCTGGGACTGGACAGGGATTCCGGCCTCATCGCCCACCTGTTCGACGAGCGCAACGATGCGGTCAAGGCGCTGCTGGCGATGGCAATCCAGGCCGCCCGCAAGGCGGGCAAGTATGTCGGCATCTGCGGTCAGGGCCCGTCCGATCACCCGGACTTCGCCGCCTGGCTGGTGGAGCAGGGCATCGACTCGGTGTCGCTCAACCCCGATACGGTCGTCGATACCTGGCTCTATCTGGCCGAGCAGCACAAGGCCGGCTAAGTCAGCCAATCCGCTCTCGATACAACGGCGCCGCAAGGGCGCCGTTTTTTATGGGTTGCCAGCCGGATCTCTATTCAGGCAAGAGCCCTTGCTGGCGGATAAGCCCGGCCAGGCTCGCCGCTATGCCGTCATGCTCGGCGGCGGTCGGGTGCCAGAGGCAGCCTGAGTTGTCGGAGCGCATCTGCTCGATCAGCACGGGAGGATCCCCCAGCAGGGCGAGCTGTTGCTGCAACCGGATCAGGGTCTGGTTCAGCCGGTCATGGGGCCAGAGATACTGGCCCATCAGGATGATGGGGGGGCTGTCGTAGCGCTGGCGCAGATCCCGCAGCAGCTCGACATAGCCATCGATCCAGGCCTGCTGGAAGCTCTCCTGATCCGGCCAGGGTTCGTGGGGTTGCAGCTCGGAGCTGAAGTCATTGGTGCCGAGTTCGACGACGATCAGCACCGGGTGTTGACTCTCGAAATCCGTGCCCCCCTGATAGACGGCGCCTGCCTTGTCCAGATAATGGGGCAGGGCATGCTGGGGCTGGTTGCCGTCCCAGTTGCGCAAGAGTCCGAGCCCCGAGTAGGAGACCTGGCTATGGGTGGCCCCGAGCAGCGCCGCCGTTTTGGCCGGGAAGGCAAGCCTGGCGTTGGAGCTGTTGAGGTTCTCCTCCCAACTGCATTCGCGCTTGCTCGACTCGCTGCCCATGCCGGCGCTGATGGAGTCACCGACAAACAGCAGGTGGGGCTTTTGCTGCCAGAGGCCGCTCACTACTCCGTCGGTGACCAGGGCGTCCAGGGTCAGCATGGCGTCATAGGTTTCGGTGCGTTTGACCAGCTCGACCTTGACCGAGCGAGGCGTCGGCCACTGCAGCAGGGGATAGGTGTGCATGCCCTGGCCGGTCTTGATGACGCCTTGCAATTGGTCATCGATCAGCAGATCGAACTGGCTCTGCTGGCCGTCCATGGCGATGGCGAGCTCCCGTCCCTCGAAGCGAAAGGTGAGCCGGGTCGCCGGCCAGTTGAGCCGCACGTCCTGTTTGACCCAGTCGCGTACGATGCGTCCCTCGTAATTGAGGCGATGATCCGTGGCTTCAATGCGGGCGCCCTGTGCCTCGGCGGCCAGTCCCATGGCGGCGAGCAGGAGGAGTCCTTTCACTGTCTTCATGCTGATCCCTGTGCTGTTTCATTGAGTGGGGGCAGGGAAGGCCATGACGCCGGCGCCGATCCCGTGCACGATGGGAACCGATCAGGCATACGCCACCATCGCTGCCATTTGACGCCCAGCAAATGGGCGCCGAATGAAGATAGATGGAGAGGTGCTGTGCATAAAAGCAGCATCGTCAGGATCTGTGGGGGCCATCAAACTTTTTACTCAAAGATTAATAAGTGTCCCCTCAGCCCGCTGTCCCATCAGGGCCAGGCCATTCGTGAGGAAGGAATGCGGGGCAGCCGAGCAGGATCCACCAGAGGAAGTAGCAGATCACGACGCCTGCCCAGAGCCAAGCCAAATAGCGACGAGTGAGCGCCATGCCGAGCATGCTCACCGCCAGTGCGACCTGGAAAGCGATCAGCCCAAATATAAAGGGCGCCATGCTCTCCATCATGGCGCTTATCTCACCAGGGCCAGGATCTGGCGAAACGCCGGATGGCGGCAATCCCCCAGCAACTCATAGAGGCACATCTCCACCGAGCTGAGCCGTGCCCCCAATGCCGCCAATTGATCGACGGCCACCGCCTTGTTGGCGGCAGTGCGCGACGACACCGCATCTACCACCAATGATACCTGGGCGCCCTCGTCCAACAGCCCCTGCACCGTCTGGTAGACGCAGATATGGGCCTCGATGCCGCACACCAGCCAGTGGGTCACCCCGGTTTCGCTGATCGCCGCCGCCACCTGCGGCTCCCCCAGGGCGCCGAAGCTGAACTTGGGCAGCACCTGTGTCCCGGCTTGCAGCGGCTGCAGCTCGGGCACCGTGGCCCCGAGCTTGTCCGGGTTCTGCTCCAGCCAGATCACCGGCAAGCCCAGCGCCCGGGCGCCTTGCACCAGCCGGGCGGTGTTGGCGATGAGGGACTCGCTCCCCTCGACGAGGCGGGCCAGCTTGCCCTGAATATCGACGACCAGCAGGCCTGTGGTGGAGGTGATCAACATGGTGACTCCTTAGCAAGGGATCGCGTGCTAGGTGGCCCGCGAACGGCATGGGGAGCGGCGAGCAGGCTCGGCGCGATACCCCTTTTTATATAGAGAGAAACAAATTGTTACCAGAGCGCCAGTGACGCACCGGGCGGACGGCGCTAGAGTCGGGCCATGAAAAAGCACCTGACAGTGCTAAGACCAGTGTCGCCAAATTTGGCAACGAATCCGGCCGAACGAGTGGGAAGATCTTGTTATTAAAGCAGTTCCAGCCCTTGTTCAAGAGTGCGCCGCGATTAACTTAACGATGGGAATCACCATGAAGAAAATCATTCTGCTTATGTCCGTCGCTGGTCTGATGGCCGGTTGTTCCAGCCCTGCCCAGCGCATGGCGGACTGCCAGGCGCAGGGGATCAGCAAGGATACCTGCTACCTGGCAGAGCAAAATCGCCAGACTGCCATCCTCGGCGCCGCCGAGAAGCAGGCGATGGAGAACGCCAGCAAGGCGGTCAAGTAAGGCGTTGTCGGTTCAATCCGTCGGTGTATTCCCAAAGCCCTGGTGTCGATGACGCCGGGGCTTTTTGCTATGGAGGGCATGGCGCCCGCACGGTCGGACTGCGCTACTCGTCGCCCAGACGGAAGGGCACCAAATGACCATCCTATGCCGGATGAGGCCGGGATGGCGAGATCCTGCTCATCATTATTGTGTGGCTTATCAAAGATTTTCGCGCGAGGAGCGGTGACGGACCGCGCCTCGGCATCGGCACTGGTGCTCGCCATCTTTGCGCAAGCTCAGCCGATTTTGTCGCTTGGCGAAGGGCGGAGGCTCTGTTATGGTGATCTTAATTAGCCATTTGGATGGCTAGATGGTTGTGGTGATTCTGCTCGCAGGGCAGACGTCGCAACCCGGCCACCGTTTCGATGATCATTTTGACAAGGAGTCCCCATGCAGCGTCGTTCCTTCTTCACACTTTCCGCCTTTGCCCTGCTGGCCGCCAGCAGCGCCTTTTCTGCCACTGCCGCCGATGCGGCGGCTCCCGTCAAGCAAGAGATAGTGATTGGCACCACGGTCGGGGATTTTGCCGACATGGTGACCGACTCCATCAAGCCGCAGCTGGAAGCCAAAGGCTACACAGTGAAACTGGTGGAGTTCACCGATTATGTGAGCCCGAATCTCGCCCTGGCCGATGGCTCCCTCGATGTGAACTGCTTCCAGCACAAGCCCTATCTGGAGAGCTTCGCCAAGGATAGAGGACTGTCGCTGGCTCCCATCACCCAGGTGCCGACCGGTCCCATGGGGCTCTACTCGGGCAAGCTGAGCGATCTGAAAGCGCTGAAAGAGGGGAGCACAGTAGCCATCCCCAATGATCCCACCAACCAGGCGCGGGCGTTGCTGATGCTGCAGGATCTGGGCTGGCTGACCCTGAAGGAGGGCATCAACCCGCTCAAGGCGAGCGAGTTCGACGTGGTGAAGAATCCGCACGACATCAAGCTGGTGCTGTTGGAGGCGGCGCAACTGCCGCGCTCACGGGAGGATGTGGACTTCTCTGTCATCAATGGCAACTTCGCCGCCTCCAGCGGCATCCCGTTCAGCGAGGGGCTCTTCCTCGAGCGCAGCTACGACTTCATCAATTGGGTGGTGGTGAAGAGCGCCGATGCCGACAAGCCGTTCGCCAAGGATGTGATCGCCGCCTACAACTCCCCCGAGTTCAAGGCCTATGCCGCCAAGCGCTTCGCTGGCTACAAATACCCCGAAGGCTGGCAGGGGCAGAACAAGGGGTGAGCCGACCCCCCATGACGGATGGTTTGATATGAGCACGGGCACCCAGGGGTGCCCGTGCTCATATTCGCCGCAGTGTGGGCCGCCGATGGCGACGGGCAATCAGTGGTGGCGTAGCCACCCGCAGACGGTGCGGCAAACAGCGTGTCAGGTTGCCGAGCAGAGTGCTCGTCAACCCATGCAGGGTGAGGTCTGTGACAGGGCATGCGCCGCGCCCTAGTGCAGCATCTGGAGAGGGATCAGTGGTGGCGTAGCCACCAGCGGGCGGCAAACAGGGCGGTCAGGCTGCCGAGCAGGGCGCTGGCCAGCACATCCAGCGGCCAGTGCATGCCGATCAGGGTGCGTGACAGGCCGATGGCGAGGGCCCACAGCGGCAGCAGCCAGACGCCGCGGGGCGCGCGGGCCAGCCAGATCAGACCGAAGAACTGGGCGAGGCTCATGGCGGCGATGCTGTGCCCGGAGGGGAAGGCGTAATTCACCTCCGCCTGCCAGTGGTTGCCGAGCCACTGGGGCAGGGCCAGCAGCTGGCTCGCCGCATGTACCTGTTCGCTGCGCACCTCGACCTTGCTGGCGTAGAACTGCTCGATGGCGGGGATCAGCTGCTGGCTCTCCAGCCAGAGCAGATAGGGGCGCGGCTCCTGGGTCAGGTGCTTGATCAGGCTCTTGATGACCCAGTCGCCAGCGAGCACGGCAAAGAGGGCGCCACTCAAGGCCAGCAGGGCGGGCAGGCTCAGGGCCAGCTTGTAGCGGGTCAGTAGCAGCAGGGCCAGGATACTGATGGCGAGGCCGGGAATATCCACCATACGGGTGAGGGCGTAGGGCCACCACAACCACTCCGATTGCAGGGCATTGAGCCTAAAAGGCTGCCAGGGCAGGCAGACCAGCAGCACCAGCGGCAGGATCAGGGCGGCACTGAATGCAAGCGCCTGGCTGCGCGGCAGTGAAGAGGAGTGCGTCGACATAACAAGGCTCGTAACGGTGCCGTGGAGCGGCAGATAAAAAGAGGCGACATTGTGCCAGCCCCGGCTTGGCGGTCAAGTCGCGAGAGGCGGCCAACAACATGGTGTTACAAATCAGGGGCACCATCAGTCAGTTGCCCTGTGCGGGTCAGGGGGGCGAAGCGACTGTGGCGGCAGAAGAGAGACGAATAAGTGTCTGACCACTTGGCCTGTATGGGCTAGAATGGCGCGCCCCTGGCCGATTGCGCACATCAGTCTTGAACATGAAGAGAGCCCAATGAAGATCGTCGTCGATGAAAATATGCCCCATGCCTGCGAGTTGTTTGCCGAATTTGGCGAGGTGGTCCCCTTGCCCGGGCGGCATATCAGCGCGGCGGATCTGCAGGATGCCGACGTGCTGCTGGTGCGATCCGTGACCCGGGTGGATGCCAGCCTGCTCGCCGACTGCCCGCGGCTGAGCTTCATTGGCACCGCGACCATAGGCACGGATCATATCGACAAGGCCTTGTTGGCGACGCGCAATATCCCCTTCTTCAGTGCCCCCGGTTGCAACAAGCAGTCGGTGGGGGATTATGTGCTCTCCGCCCTGTTGGTGCTGGCCGAGCGTTATGAGCTGACCCTGGCGGGCATGAGCCTAGCCGTGATAGGGGCGGGCAACACGGGAGAGTGCGTGGCGGGCAAGGCCGAAGCGCTCGGCATGAAGGTGCTGCGCTGCGATCCCCCCCGGGCGAGGGCGCAGACGGGTGAGGGGCACGAGTTTGTCGACTACCAGACAGCCCTGTCGGCCGACATCGTCAGCTTCCATGTGCCCATCACCTCTGAGGGGCCCGATGCGACCTACCACCTGCTCGATACCGCCCACATAGCCGCTTGTCCAGCCGGGCAGATCCTCATCAATGCGTCACGGGGTGAGGTGTGGGACAATCAGGCCCTGCTCACCCGCCAGCGCGGTGAACGCCCGCTGCGGCTGGTGATGGATGTGTGGGAAAACGAGCCCCATATTCTGGCGGCGCTGGTGGCGCATACCGAGCTTGCCACGCCCCATATTGCCGGTTACAGCCTGGAGGGCAAGGCGCGCGGTACCTGGATGCTCTATCAGGCTCTCTGCCAGCAGACGGGACGCAATCCGCGCGGGGATCTGCACAAGTTGCTGCCCGCCCCGGAGGTGAGCGAGCTCACGCCTGGACGAGAGCTTGATCAGGGCCTGATCAAGCAGTTGGTCCATCTGATTTACGATGTGCGCCGCGATGATGCCCGCTTTCGGAACCGACTCGGCATTCAGGGCAGCTTCGATGGTCAGCGAAAGGACTACCCGGAGCGGCGTGAGCTGTCGGCCCTGCGTCTGAGCGGTCCCTTTGCCGCATCCCCAGCCCTGGTGGCACTGGGATTTGACTGCCAACCCTGACCCCATGCCGGGCGTTTGGCTTTTGCCAGCGCGAATGACAAGTACCACCGATTTACAGTCATAGATAAGCAGGACTCGTCCTGCCGCAGGAGGGCTCAGAGCCCTCCTGATCATTTAAGAGGAGAGAATGATGAGCCAGCAGTTTAACGTAGCGGTATTGGGCGCAAGTGGCGCCGTGGGTCAAGCCATGATCGAGATCCTGGCAGAGCGAAACTTCCCGGTCGCCACCCTCTATCCCCTGGCCTCCAGCCGCAGCGCCGGTGACACAGTGCGTTTTGGTGGCAAGCACCTCGATATTCTGGATGTGGAAGAGTTCGACTGGAGCAAGGTCGAGCTAGCCCTCTTCTCCGCAGGATCCGAGGTGTCCGCCAAGTGGGCGCCTATCGCCGCCGAACAGGGGTGTATCGTCATCGATAACACCTCCTGTTTCCGTTATGAAGACGATGTGCCTCTGGTCATTCCGGAAGTGAACCCGGATGCCCTGGCCGATTTTCGCAATCGCAACATCATCGCCAACCCGAACTGCTCCACCATACAGATGCTGATGGCGCTCAAGCCCCTGCATGACGAGGTGGGCATTGCCCGCATCAATGTGGCGACCTATCAGTCGGTCTCGGGGTCGGGCAAGGAGGGGGTGAGCGAACTGGCTGGCCAGACCGCCAAGTTGCTCAACGGCCTGCCGGTAGAGCCCAGCCTCTACCCTCAGCAGATCGCCTTCAACCTGATCCCGCAGATCGATGAGTTCACCGACAACGGCTACACCCGTGAAGAGATGAAGATGGTGTGGGAGACCCAGAAGATCCTGGGGGATGTCAGCATCGCCGTGAACCCCACCTGTGTGCGGGTGCCCGTGTTCTACTGCCACGCCGAGGTGCTGCACGTCGAGCTGCATCAACCCCTGGATGCCGAGCAGGTTAAAGCGCTGCTGCGCGAGGCCCCCGGTATCAGCCTGTTTGACGAGGATGCCAGCTATCCGACCCCGGTTGGCGACGCCACCGGTCAGGATGACGTCATGGTTGGTCGTATCCGTCAGGATATTTCTCACCCTTGCGGTATTAATATGTGGATCGTGGCCGATAACGTTCGTAAGGGCGCGGCAACCAACAGTGTGCAAATTGCCGAATTGCTGATCCGCGACTACCTGTAAGTTCCTGTCGACACTCGGCCTCTCGTCCAAGGGGGGCCGAGTGTGATCGAAGTTGCAGGAAGCGGCCTCGACATTCCCCCTTAATATCAATTAATTAACTTTGCCCCTACACTCGGGCACGAATTGGGTGCTATTTGCGTCGGATGACTGGCTTGAGACTCGAGCCTGATTTATATTGAACCGACTGTTTTGGGGCAACTATCCAGATTTTTCAATGTGATAGGCCGTCATACGAAGGAACGAACATGGGACAATCCCGCATAACACTGGCGACGCTTCTCGCGTTAAGTCTGCTCAACACCACTTCTGCTTCTGCCGAAGAGGCCAGCCGGGATCCCTTCTTCGTGGAGTTGAAGGGACCGGATGAGCCTGCCAGTCAGGTGATCCAGCCGACTCAGCCCGCGACGCCGGTGCAGCGTCAGGCCCAGCCTGTGCGCCAGCCACAAGCAGCAGCCCCTCAGAGCGGCCGCCGCTATGGCCCGGTTCGTCCCACCGATACGCTCTGGAGTCTCGCGAGCAAGCATCGCCCCTCCAATCGGGTGAGCGTCTATCAGACCATGGTTGCCATCTATGACAAGAACCCCGGCAGCTTCGCCGATGGCAACATCAATCATATTTTGGTGGGGTCCAGCATCACCCTGCCAAGCGAAGCCGAAGCGCGCCGCCATACGGACGCCCAGGCTCGCCAACGTTTCAACAGCGATAACGCCAGCTGGAAAGGCTTGAGTCCCAAGTATCTCGCCAGCAAGCAGAGTGCCCAGCCCCAGGCCAGGCAGCCTGTCAAGCCAGCCACCAAGCCCGCCGCCCCATCGGCTGCCCCCATTCCTGCCCCGGTTGTGGCCCCGGTGTTGGCGGTGACCGCCGCCAAGGCTGCCGGTGAGGTCAACCCCCTCGCCAGCGGCGCACAGCCAACGGTACCGGTATTGGCCAATGCCGCCAGCGGTGCCCCTGCGCCCTTGCCGGTCGCCACTGAAACCGTTCAGGCCAAGCCGGGTACCGAGATGGCCCTGGCACTGGAAGATGCCAATGCCCAGCTAGGTCAAGTCACCGAGATGAACCACAGGCTCAAGCTGCGGTTGCAGTCCCTGACCGAAGAGGTCGAGACCCTCAAGGCGCAGCTGCAAGATCAGCTTGTCTTGCAAAAAGAGGTGGCCGAGCTCAGGGCCAATCCCGTGCCACCTGTGGCCGTTGTCCCCCCGCCCCAGAATTGGCTGACGGACTTGCTCGCATCCCCTCTGAACCTGGCCATGGTCATCCTGTTGCCCGTGCTGCTGGTATTGGCGCTGGTGACCCTCTGGCTGCGGGCCCGTGCTCGCCGCGAGCTGGAAGAGCAGGAGAAGAACCTCTCCGAGACCACCTCCGTGGTGATGGGGCAGGAGATGAGCGAGTTCGATCAGCTCATCGGCGCCGACATTGATGAAGAGCCTGTCGCCCGTGCCGCGCCCTACCTCAATGAAGCCGCAGCTCATGAGCCTGAGGATCTGGATCTGGTCTTTAGCGACGAAGGGGAGCAGGTGCGGGAGTCCGAGATGCGGGATCCTGAGCTGGTGCCCGAGCTTGATCTCGCCGCCGACGAGCAGTTTGAGCGACCCGAGCGGCCCGAGATGGATCTCGCCAGCGAGTTCAACCCGGCTGCCGATGAGGCACTGATGAGCGAGGAGGAGCTGCAGGCCGCCCTGTTTGCGGATCTCAATGCCGAGCTTGATGCCGAAGAGGATCGCTTCGCCGCCCAATCCCCCGCTGGCCGTGGGGCCCGTGACGAGGATGATCTGCCGGAGCTGGACTTCAGCGACCTCGACACCAGCCTGGACGACGAGCCGGCGCCCAGTGTCCATCAAGCATCCCAGACCGCCGACGAATTGCTGGCTGAGTGGGGCATGAGCCCTGAGCCTGTCAAGGATCCCAATGAGCTGGCCCTTGCCGATTTCGAGGATGCCTTCGCACAAGTCGAGCCTAGCGAGGAGCTCAAACCCAGGGCCCAGGCCGCGGCCGATGATTTTGTCGAGATAGACAGCCTGCTGGCCGATGCCAATGCCAACCAGAACGAGCAGGAGCCGTACCAGGGCTTCTCCCTGAATGTGGGGCTGGATGGTTTCCCCGAGGTATTGCCAGAGTCTGGCGGCTTCGACGTGGATGCCGATGATGGCGGCGTGGGTGCCAAGCTGGATCTGGCCCGGGCTTACCTCGAGATAGATGACAAGGAGAGCGCCCGCGAGCTGCTGGTCGAGGCGTCCGAGCAGGGCAACGACAAGCAACGCAGCGAGGCCGAGAAGCTGCTCAAGCGGTTGGCCTGATGGCCGGATGCAAGCAGGGCGACCCCAGGGTCGCCCTTCTTTTGGGATATTGGCGGCGGTGTGGGTATAATTCGCCGCGTTTTCTCTCACAGAGCGATAATAAGACTCATGCGAATTGCCTTAGGTATTGAATATGACGGCAGCCGGTATTTTGGCTGGCAGCGTCAACGGGAAGTGATCAGCGTCCAGCAGGAGCTGGAGAAGGCCCTCAGCCGCATCGCCAACCACGAGGTGAGCATACAGTGCGCCGGGCGCACCGACGCCGGGGTGCATGCCACCGGTCAGGTGATCCACTTCGATACCCAGGCCATCCGCAGCGAGAGCGCCTGGACGCTCGGCGTGAACTCCAACCTGCCCCCCGACATCGGGGTGCGCTGGGTGAAGGAGGTGGATGAGGGCTTCCATGCCCGCTTCAGCGCCACCGCCCGTCGCTACCGCTATGTCATCTATAACCACAACTTCCGCCCCGCCATCCTCGGCAGCGGCGTCAGCCACTACCACGAGACTCTGGACGCGGCCCTGATGCATCAGGCGGGCCAGAGCCTGCTCGGCGAGCGGGATTTCACCTCGTTTCGCGCCGCGGGTTGCCAATCCAAGAGCCCCTGGCGCAATGTGACCCATCTGTGCGTCAGTCGCAGCGGCCCCTACATAGTGCTGGATATCCGTGCCAATGCCTTCTTGCACCACATGGTACGCAACGTCACCGGCTCCTTGCTGCTGGTGGGGCAGGGACTCAAACCCGTGGAGTGGATAGCCGAGGTGCTGGCCGCCAAGGATCGCGACATGGCAGGCCCCACCGCCAAAGCCGGTGGTCTCTATCTGGTCGACGTCGATTATCCCGCCGAACAGGGGCTGCCCAGGCTGCCGCTCGGCCCGCTCTGGCTGCCGGACTCGGCACCGGGTACGACCAGTTTTTAGTAACTGCGCCCGAAAAATTGTGGTTTAATGATCCGTCGTTTATTGCCATCGAGCCGTAAGTCATTGAACTATCAAGGCTCGATGCGTATTGTCAGGCACAAAAGCATTAAGGAATTCCATGAGCTGGCTTGAGAAGATCCTTCCCAAGAGCAAGATCACTACCCCCCGTCGTCATAACATCCCGGAAGGGGTGTGGACCAAGTGCGGATCTTGTGAACAGGTGCTCTACCGGGCAGAGCTGGAGCGCAACCTTGAGGTTTGCCCCAAATGTAACCATCACATGCGCATTACCGCCCGTGCCCGCCTCGAGTGTTTCCTCGACGCAGATGGTCGCAGTGAAATCGGCGCCGAGTTGGAGCCGCAGGATATTTTGAAATTCAAGGATTCCAAGCGCTACAAGGATCGTTTGTCCGCCGCCCAGAAAGAGACGGGGGAAAAAGATGCGCTGGTGGTGATGAAGGGAACCCTTAAAGGGGTGCCTGTCGTCGCCTGTTCGTTCGAGTTCTCCTTCATCGGTGGTTCCATGTCCTCCGTGGTCGGTGCCCGCTTCGTGCGCGCCGTCGAGGAGAGCATCAAGGAGGGCCGCGGCCTGGTCTGCTTCTCCACTTCCGGTGGGGCGCGGATGCAGGAAGCCCTGTTCTCCCTGATGCAGATGGCCAAGACCAGTGCGGCGCTGGACAGGCTCACCAAGGCGGGTCTGCCCTATATCTCGGTGCTGACCGATCCGACCATGGGTGGCGTCTCTGCCAGTCTGGCGATGCTGGGTGACATCAACGTGGGTGAGCCCAAGGCGCTGATCGGCTTTGCCGGCCCCCGTGTCATCGAGCAGACGGTGCGCGAGAAGCTGCCAGAAGGCTTCCAGCGCTCCGAGTTCCTGCTGGAGAAGGGTGCCATCGACATGATCATCGACCGCCGCGAGATGCGCGATCGTCTGGCCAGCTTGCTCGCCAAGCTGATGAATACCCAGGTCGTCGAAGACTGAACATGAGTTCAAACATGCAACAATCTCAAAGCCGGTCGCTGGTCGACTGGCTTTCTTATTTGGAGCAGATCCATCCGGTCAACATCGACATGGGTCTGACACGGGTCGGCATCGTTGCACGGCGCATGGGGCTGACCACCTTGCCCGGCAAGGTGCTCACCGTCGCCGGTACCAATGGCAAGGGCTCTTCTTGTGCCATGGCGGCCAGTATCCTGATGGCCGCCGGTTACCGGGTCGGGGTCTACTCATCCCCCCATCTGCTGCGTTTTACCGAGCGAGTGCGCCTCGATGGCCAGGAGCTGGGCGAGCAGGAGCACTGCGCCGCCTTCACCGAGGTGGAAACGGCCCGCGCCGAGATAGCGCTCACCTTCTTCGAGTTTGCCACCCTGGCCGCGCTCTGGCTGTTTCGCCGCCATGCCCCGGATGTGGTATTGCTGGAGGTAGGACTGGGGGGCCGGCTCGATGCCACCAATGTGGTGGAGTCCGATGTGGCCATGATCACCAGCATCGCCCTGGATCATTGCGACTGGCTCGGCGATACCCGCGAGGCAGTGGCGGTGGAGAAGGCTGGGGTCTACCGCAAGGGGCGAGCCGCCATCAGCGGTGAGCCCAATCCCCCCGCCACCATTGCCAGCGAAGCGGCGCGCCTGGGCGCTCATCTCTATCAGGTAGGCCGTGATTTCAGTGGTCAAGCCCATGACGATGCCGCGGCTGGCTGGGATTATCGGGGGCTGCAATGCTACCAAGGCCTGCCAATTCCCGCCTTGCCGCTGATGAATGCGGTGACAGTGCTGGCCGCCCTGGAGCGGCTCGGACTGACGTTGCCCGAGTCAGCCATTCGCCAGGGCTTGAGTGAGGCGCGTCTTGCGGGTCGGATGCAGCGCTTGCAGACGGATCCGCTGGTCATCGTCGATGTGGCCCACAATCCCCACTCTGCGGCCTATCTGGCCAGTCAGTTGAGCGCCATCCCGTGCCGCGGGGTACGCCGCGCCGTGGTCGGCATGCTCAAGGACAAAGACATGGCGGGGTCCCTTGCCGAGCTCGATGGCCTGGTTGATTGCTGGTATCTGGCGAGCCTCACCGGGCCGCGGGCCGCGACCGCAGGCCAGCTGGCGGATGCCCTGGGGCAGGGGAAGGGGAGCGTGACCCAATATGATGCCGTGTCCGAGGCCTATCAGCAGGCACTGGCTGACTCGAGTCCCGCTGATGTGGTCATTGTCTTTGGATCGTTTTACACTGTCGCCGATATTCTGGCGACACAACCGGCCTGAATGCGCCACGGGCGCCGGGCTGGATAGCAACACAAGGGTAGGAGTAAGGTTTGGCTTCTAAGTTCCAAAACAGATTGGTGGGCACGGTTATCCTGGTGGCTCTGGTGGTCATCTTCTTGCCGGATATGCTCGATGGCCAGAAAATTGCGCAAAAGGATGAGGCGTTCGCGACTATCCCGCTGCGCCCCGAGCTCGAGCCCGCCAAGCCCGCGCTTCAGGTCTCTGCCGCCAGTACCCTGCCCAGCGATCATGAGGCGAGCAAGCAGCAGGCCAGGGCCGCCGAACAGTGGCAGGTCGAGGAGGTCTCGTCCCCTGTTACCTTGGGCCAGCAAGGTGGCGCGCCGCACGTGGTCAGCCCGCCGGTTGTCAAGCCGGAGCCCGTGGTGGCCAAGCAGCCAGAGCCGGCCAAGGTGCAACCCAAGCCCGTGCCAAAGCCCAAGCCTCAGGTCAAGCCGGAGCCCGTCAAGCCACAGATCAAGAGCATGGACGATCTGCTGCAGAGCAAGCAGCTGGTGGCTCAGGCCGCCCCGGCACCGGCTCAGGGCAGCTGGATCCTCCAGCTTGGCGCCTTCCGCAACAAGGACAGCGTCAATGCGCTGGTGAGCAAGTTGCGAGCCTCGGGTTACTCGGCCCATACGGTGCCCCGTACTCCGGTACAGGGTCAGATCAACCGGGTCTTCATCGGCCCGGATGTCTCCAAGGCCAAGCTGCAGAGCATCCAGGCCAAGGTGAGCCAGCAGACCGGCCTGAGCGGCTCAGTGGTGGCGTATAACCCCTGATGAGAGGGGATAGTCACCGACATATGTACACAGAGCTCAAATAAAAAGACCGCGCCTTGGCGCGGTCTTTTTATTGGCTGTCTTAGATGCATTTCACCGGCTTGGGCAGACCCGCTATCTTGGTCGCCTGCTTGGCGGGTCCCAGGGGGAACAGCTTGTAGAGATAGCGGCTGTTGCCCTTCTGGGGGCCGAACTGCTTCTCCATCGCCTTGACCAGGGCGCGAATGGCGGGGGAGGTATTGAACTCCAGATAGAAGGCCCGCACGAAGCGCACCACTTCCCAATGGGATTCGCCCAGCTCGATACTCTCCTGGGCGGCTAGCACCACGGCCAGCTCCTCACTCCAGTCATTCACATTGAGCAGATAGCCCTTGGTATCGGTCTCGATAGTGCGCCCGTTGAATGTCAGCACCGGATTATCAGACATGCGTGCCTCCTTGGGGCAAGTCAGGATGGGGTCGGCATGGTAGCGTCTTGGGACGCCGCGAGCAACCGGCTCTGGTTGGCCAGCGCCAGCAGCTCATCGGCCAGCTGGCTGATGAGATTCAACTGCTGGCTCAGCATCAGTTGCTCCTCCGTGCTCTCCTGGGTGGGCAGGGGACAGCTGGCTTGCTCCGCCAGGGGGTCATCACCGGCCAGCTGGCCCGCGGCCAGGGCCAGGGTATGACTCAGGTGGCGGCTGATCTGGCTGAGCCCTGGGATGGGTTCGAGTTGATCCCGGTGGGCACCCAGCGCCGAGATGTAGGAGAGCAGGGCATGGTTGCGCCAGGTCAGGGTGAAACAGAGATCCAGGAAGCGGCGTCGGCGCTGGGGTTCGACCAGCATGCTCTGCCAGGCCATGGCCAGTTCGCTGTCGGCCAGGTGGGCATTCTTGCGGGCGATGCGGTAGTCGAGGGATTCATCGCGGCGCAGGTGCAAGCTGGCGAGCACGGCTTCCAGATAGCGGGCATTGGCCGACAGCGAGTTGGCGATGAGCTGCGGCAGGCGCTTGTACTGCCAGTCAGGCCAGAGCCAGGCGACCAGGGCATAGGAGAGCAGGCAGCCGAGCAGGGTGTCGAGCAGGCGGGGCCCCAGGATGGCGAAGCCGATGCCATCGAGCAGGTTGAAGGCCATCAACACATAGAGGGTGATGAAGCAGACGGCGGCGCTGTAGTTGCTGCGCACCTGGGTGAAGAACAAGAAGGCGGCCAGCCCCATCACCACCAGCTGACCATGGAGAGTGGGCAGCAGCCAGAGAATGGGCACGCCGACCAGCAGGCCTGCGAAGGTGCCGAGCATGCGCTGCATCAGGCGGCGACGGGTCGCGCTGTAGCTGGGTTGGCAGACAAAGAGCACTGTCAGCAAGATCCAGTAACCCTTGTCCAGGTGGAAGGCCTGCAAGATGCCATAACCCACCACCAGTCCGAGCGACAGCCGCAAGGCATGGCGAAATACCATGGAGTCGAGGCTCAGGTGCTGGCGCAACTGGGTCAGCAGGGGGATGTGCGGCGGCCTGGCCAGGGGGGGCAGGCTTCCTTGCGTCGCCGACGGGTTCTGCAGCTCCTCGGCGCTGGTCAGCAGCTGATTGATGCTGGCCAGATTGCGGCGCAGGAACTTCATCGGTGTCAGCAGGCTCTTGGGATAGTGCTGCTTGAGATGGGTGAACTCGAGCTGATCACCAAGGGCCTCCAAAGCCCAGCGAATGCGTTTGGGATGGCGGTAGGGGCTGTGCACCAGGATGGCGTAGCCGAGCTGTTGGCAGGCTTCCGCCAGTTGCAGCAGCACCTCCTGGAAGCCATCGATGACCAGCCCCTGCTTCAGCTCGGCCTCGAGCTGGCTATAGGGGTAGTGACTCGAGGTGGCACGCTCGTGCATCTCAAGGGCCAGCAGATAGAGGCGCAATAGACCCGTGAGTTCGGGGGCCGGTTGGCGGCGCTGACTGTGCAGCCTGGCATTGAGGGCCGTCTTGGTGAGATTGAGGGAGCCGACCAGCTGAATATTGAGCTGGGCCAGGTTGTGGCGAATGGCCTGGGCGCCATGTTCATCGGCGGGGAAGAAGCGGGATTTCTCCCGCAGGTAGCGGGAGAGGGCAAAGTAACTCTGGGCAAGTTGTTCGTGCAGTGTCTTGTAGGGCAAGAGCCAGAGCCAGATGAGCGACACCACCCCGTACCAGAGGGCGCCAGCAGTCAGCACCAGTGGTTGGTAGAAGAGATCCGGCGCCTTGGCGGCCCCCAGCATGGTGTAGATGGCGATCAAGAGCGAGCCGAAGCTGATGGTGGCGTAACGTTGCCCCAGGGCGCCGACCATGACGAACAGGAAGGTGGAGCCCGCCAGCCCGAGGGCAAACAACCAGGGTGTCGGAAACAGATACTGGACGCAGAGGGAGGCGAATAAGAAGCAAGACAGCGTCATGGTCAGGTTCTTGACCCGTCCCCAGAGGCTGTCATCGGTTTCGGCGATGGCCCCGGCGACCACCCCGAGGGAGAGCCGCACGGTGAGCTGGATGTCGCCCACGACGAGGGCGATGGCGAGCAGACCCAGTATGGCGATGAGTACCTTGAGGGCAAAGTAGACATGGCTGTCGGTGAGCAGGCGGCGCAGCAGGCCGGAGTATTCAACAGGCATGGGGGCAGAGAGTCTCTTGCGATACGAGGTCAGCAGTGTAACGCGAACGCCATCAAATGACCCTGATTTGGATCAGGCTGGCCGGGGAGCATGCAATAAAAAACCCCGCCGAAGCGGGGTTGGTGGTCATCAGTTGCGGTTGCCGCCGAGCAGGCTGAGCAAACTCAGGAAGATGTTGTAGATGGACACATAGAGCGTCACGGTCGCAGAGATGTAGTTGGTCTCGCCGCCGCGCACTATCTGCTGGGTGGTCAGCAGGATGGCACCGGATGAGAACAGCATGAACATGGCGGACAGGGCCAGGCTCAGGGCGCTCATCTGCAGGAAGATGTTGGCGACCATGGCCACCAGCAGCACCCAGAAACCGACGAACAGCATGCCGCCGATGAAGGAGAGATCCCGCTTGGTGGTCAGGGCATAGGCAGACAGACCGAAGAAGGTCAGCGCCGTGCCGCCCAGCGCCGTCATCACTATCTCGCCGCCGCCATTGTTCATGTACATGTTGATGATGGGGCCAAGGCTGTAACCGAGCAGGCCGGTCAGGGCGAAGGTGAATACCAGGCCCATGCCATTGTCGCGGTTCTTTTCGGTCAGGAACATCAGACCATAGACGCCAACCAGGAAGATGGCCCAGTGCAGGGGCGGCATGTTCATCACAGTGGCTACCCCGGCGACGATGGCAGAGAAGCCCAGGGTCAGGGAGAGCAGCATGTAGGTATTGCGCAGCACCTTGTTGGTATCACGCACGGCACCCTGGGTGCCGGTATAGACAGAACGGGTATCCATCTTGTTTTCCTCGTTGGTACTGGGGAGGACGAAACCAGTCGTCCCTTCAACCTATTGTATGGAGAACAAATGGGGATGACGAGAAGCAATTTCAAGTCGACCCCCAGATGCCTGGCAACACTATTCCAGAGCCATTATGTATTGTATCTGAACAAGGGCTGGTTGACTCCCCGACCAACCCGCGTCGGTTTCACCCTCTGGCGAAGGTCGGCCTCTCCCTCATACCGACCAGCCTGCGGGTGCCAGCTACCGGGATCCTCATATCCTTCGACCACACACCAGGGCATCACTGCTCGGGAGGCAGCGACCATTCGCCACTCATGAGCAGCGCCATCGCCCGCTCGGCCAGAGATGAGACATAGGCATCCTGGCGCTGCACCAGGCCTATGGTCTGCTGGCGGGTCAGCTCGGGGATATCGATGCGCTGCAATCGGCCTGCCCACTGTTGCTCAAAGTCGTGATACCAGGGCGCCAGGGTGAACAGATCCGTGCTTGAGACCGTCTCGAGTATGGTCTCCCAGGAGTTGGATTCGAGCATGACATGGTGCAGGTCCGAGCCATGGCTCGCCAGGATCTGTTCGGCCACTCGGCGGGCATGTACATCCTGGCGCGGTGCGGCGCTCCGGTAGGGGAGCAAGTCGCTGATACCGGGCGCCGCTATCTTGGTGAGCGGGTGGCCGCTGCGCACGACGACGCACATCTCTATCTGCGTCAGGGGGCGGGCCAGCAGATTGGCGGGCAGGACATCCGGCAGACCGGTCACGGCAAAATCGAGCGCGCCGGCCTCGACCAGCTCGAACAATTCGGCGCTAAAGGCCACCTGGATCTGGATCCGGGCGCCGGGCCTGTCATGGATCAATCGCGACAGCAGGCGCTGGCTGATATGGCGGGCGAGGGTCTGACCGACCCCTATCCGGACCCGGCCTCGCAAGCCTGCGGTCATCTGGGTGATTTCGTGCTCGGCATCTTGCATGGCTACCCGGGCATGCTCGCTGTGTTTGCGCAACACCTCACCGACAGGGGTCGGCTCGACACCCCGTGAGGTGCGCACGAAGAGGGTGGTACCAAGCTGTGACTCGAGCCGCTGAATGGCCCGGGTCAGTGCCGACTGGCTCATGCCCAGCTCGTCTGCGGCTTTGGCGATGTTGCGGTAATCGCATACCAGCAAGAAGTAATCAATTTCGCGGGATAGCATCATCGATATGCATACCGTGCATGGTTATGGGCGTATTGGTCATTGAAACACAGAGTGCGAGTTGTTCACAATGATTTAACAATTTCGTCGACCTAGGCACTAGGGCGCGATTGTAGGCAGACCAGCCGGGCAAACCGGGTCCGGTCAGACACAAATGGATTTGTGGAGCAACAAGATGCGTAACACCATGCTATGTGTGATCCCGCTACTGAACGTGGCGAGTTTCCTCGCCCTGCCGGGCACGGCTCAGGGGGTTGAGTTTGAGGGGGCTGGCGGCAACTTTGTGATTAACGGTGCCATGACCATGGGGACCTCCATTCGTACCGACAATCGCGATCCCTCTCTGGTATACGGTGCCAATGCCACGGCAGTGGGGATCCATGACGGGGCGAGCAGTGGTCGCAATCAGGATGATGGTGACCTTAACTACGACCGTGGTGATTCCGTCTATAAGGTGGCCAAGGGCTGGCTCCATCTTACCTATACCAGGGATAATTATGGCGTCGAACTCAGTGGCAAGGCCTGGTATGACGTAGGCCTGGAGAAGGGACCCGTGGCCTGGGGCAACTCTCCCGGTGGTTATCAGGGGGGGGAGCCGCTCTCGGACGAGGGCGCCGCCACCCGATCCAAGTTTGCTGGGGCTGTGTTCAACGATGCCAATGTCTTCGGTCGCAATCTGATAGCCGAGATCCCGGTGAGTTGGAAGCTTGGCTGGCAGCGCATCGACTGGGGCAATCAGTATTATGCCTTCGGTGGCCTGCGGGATCTGATGCCGGTGGACTTCCCGGCCGAGCTGCGCCCGGGCGTCAAGCGGGACGAGGAGACACGGATCCCCATTCCGGCGATCTTTATCCGCGCCGAACTGACGCCGAGCACGGCCCTGGAGGCATTCTGGCAGTTCGCATTCACGCCGAACTCCCCCAATCAGTGCGGTATCTTCTATTCCCAGGTTGACTTCGTGGCGCAGGGCTGTGATGTCATCACCATAGGCAACGCCTCGGATCCGCAGGCCATCAACAATGGCGTCGTGGTCAACCGGGCCGATACGCAGGACCCCTCCAACAGTGGCCAGTTCGGCGTTGCCCTCAAGCACAGAGTCGATGCACTCAATACCGAGTTTGGTCTCTATGCGGCCCAGTTTCACTCCCGCTCCAGCTACTACAGTGCGGTCAAGTCAGAGCGTCCCGCGGGTCCACCGCTGCTCCCGGGGGATCCCGGCGGCAAGAACCCCCAGTACTTCACCGAGTATCCGGAAGATATCCGCATGTATGCCCTCTCATTTGACAGCAAGTTGGAAGATACCAGCCTGTTTGGCGAGCTGGCTTACCGACCCAATCAGCCATTTCAGTACAACGCGGTCGATATCCTGAGCGGTTTTACCAGCAAGGGAGGGGCGACGCCGCTGCGCCCTCAGATCGACAATCTGGCTCCGGGCGAGAGCTTCCATGGCTACGAGCGCCACAAGTCGATGCAGCTGCAACTAGGCAGCAGCATGCCATTCAACGCAGTGCTTGGCGCGGCAAAGGGTCAGTTCGGGATCCAGGGGATCTACCGGCTGGTGCCCGATCTGCCCGATGTGGATAGCGTGCGTTTTCGTCGTTCCGATGTGTTCGGGCAGGGGCCGGTCAACGGCGACTGCACCGGTTCAAGCGTGCAGTGCTCGAGCGATGGCTATGTCTCGAAGCAAGCCTATGGCTACAGGGTGCAGGCCAATCTCGTCTATCAGAATGTGGTCAGCGGCGTGAATCTTATTCCCTCTCTGTTCTTCGGCCACGATCTCTCTGGCTGGAGTGAAGACGGCACCATACTCGAGGATCGCAAGTTCGCCATCCTCTCCCTCAAGGCCGTGTTGAACAGGGCCTATACCGCCGAGATAGCCTGGCTACCCATCTGGGGTGGTGACTACAACAACTTGCGCGACCGCAGTGTCGCCCAGGCCACCCTTGGCATGCAGTTCTGATCTGTCAAAAGAAGCCGCATTTTAATTTAATCAACGAGGTAAACGATGAATCTCACTCCTACTCTCCGTCATCTGACCGCGCTGGCCCTGCTGGCTGGTCTGTGCAACAACGCCTTCGCCTGGGATCAGGCCAAGGCCGTCGAGGAGGGCATCAAGGCCATCTCGGCCGGTAAAGATCCTATCCCGGGACCGCGTAGCTGTTTCTGGGCCCGGGGCCCGGCCAGCGCCGATCCCTACATCAACATCGCCTACCCGGATGCGGCTACCTTCTACTGGGCCGCGGTGTTCACCATCCCCGAAGGGGCCAAGCTCTCTCTCGAAGGGCAGTACCCCCACTCACGCTATATGTCGCTGATCAGCTATGACGAAGCCGGCCGCCCCCTAGAATCGGTGGCCGACTATCTGATCAAACCGAAAGAGGGGGCGATCAACCCCTTCCTGACCGGGGCCGATCGTACTGGCAGTGCCCGTTCTTATAGCCTGAACGTCATCGATGCCAAGCCGGATCCCAAGCAGAAGACGGGCATGAACCTGGTGGGTGAAAGTCGCGACAGCCTGCACGCCCCCAAGTACGGCAAAGGCCCGGGTCAGCAAACTGTCCTGTATCGCATCTATGCCGCCGATCGGGGGCAGGATGAGACGGGAGGCGTGGGCCTGCCGACCCCCGTACTGACCCTGGCCGATGGCAAGGTGCTCAAGGGGGCCGAAGCCTGCCCGGCACTGCGAACCCGCCAGCCGCTGCAGCTGGACTCTGCCGCCATGGCGGTGCCGATGGAGAAGTATCAGGCGCTGCTCAACGCCGCCGCCAAGCGTGGCCCTGCAGCCCCGGCGACCAACCCGCCGACCTGGTACCAGCAACTGGATCGGGAGGCGCTCTACGCCATCTATACCGGTGAACCGCTCAAGGTGGATGCCAGGCGCAGCGAGGGTGGCTTCTACCCCAACCTCGATAACCAGTACATCCGCACCATTCTTAATCGCAAGTTGGGCAAGGTGTTCGTGGTGCGCGGCAAGGCGCCGACTACGCCGAAAACCCTGGCCGGTGAGAGCAAGATGGGGGAGGGGGATCTGCGCTACTGGTCCTTCTGCTCGAATCAAGGCTTTGCCAATACTCGCGTCAACGACTGCGTTCAGGATGAGAATATTCCAGTGGGGCCGGATGGTTATTACACCATAGTGGTCAGCCGTGCCGAAGACAGGCCGCGCAATGCCACTCCCCAGTGCGGTGTCGCCTGGCTGCCGATGGCCGATGATGGTGATGGTGCCGGTGATGCCGATGTGACTGTGCTGCAACTGCGTCATATGCTCGGCACCGGCCAGTTCCAGCATGCGGTGCAGAATGTCGGCAAGCCCGGGGATGAAGCCAAGGACATGGGTGAGTACTACCCCCGTGGCCGTTATCTGTCGACTTCGGCCTTCGAGACAGCGCTGCCTTGCCTGATCGAGCAACGCTAGCGATGGCTGAGGAGCAAATATGATGACAACACAGTTGGCATCGGCATTGGCAATGCAGCGCGCCGCCCGTCAAGGGCGGCCTGGGCCAGATTATGCACAGCGCCGCGCCGATCTGCTCAGCCTGCAGCGCTTCGTGCGTGACCATAAGGAGGCGATTGCCGAGGCCATCAGTGCCGACTATGGCCATCGCTCCTATCACGAGACGATGTTGCTGGAGGTCTTTCCGGTCATCGATGGCATCAGCCACGCCTTGAAACATCTGCGCCGCTGGATGCGTCCCCAGCGGCGCGGCATCGATCGCCTGGTGTTTCTCGGTGCGCGCAACCGGGTGATCCCGCAGCCCCTTGGGGTGGTTGGGGTGATAGTGCCGTGGAACTTCCCGCTCAATCTCAGTCTGTTGCCGTTGACCTATATATTCGCCGCCGGTAACAGCGCCATGGTGAAGATGAGCGAGCACTCCCGCCATCTCGCCCAGTTGCTGATCGCGCGGATGCCGGATTACTTCCCGCCCCAGAAGCTGCAATTTTTCGAAGAGAGCGGCGAGGTGGGCATCGCCTTCTCCCGCCTTCCATTCGATCATCTGCTGTTTACCGGATCTGGCCAGACGGGGCGCGCGGTGATGGCCGCCGCGGCCCAGAACCTGTGCCCTGTCACTCTGGAATTGGGGGGCAAGGCGCCGGCCATTGTCTGTGATGATTTTCCCCTGCACACCGCCGCCGAGCGCATCTTGTATGCCAAGTTTGTCAATGCAGGTCAGGTGTGTACCACTGTCGATCATGCTTATCTGCCGCAGGATCGTATCGATGAGTTCGTGTCATTGGCGCGGCGCATCGTGGCGGCTCGCTACCCGCACCTCGATGCGCCGGACTACACCAGCATCATCGACTCGGGTGCCTTCGAGCGGCTGCTGCACGCATTGGAGGAGGCGCGGGCTCGGGGGGCAATCCTCATTCCTCTGCTGGAGGGGCCTTCGTGGGATCCTGTCAGCCGCAAACTGGCTCCCCATCTGGTGCTCAATGCGCCGGATGATTGCCTGCTGATGCAAAGGGAGATCTTCGGCCCTATCTTGCCGTTGATCGGTTATCGGCAACTCGACGAGGTGATCGAGCGGGTTAACGCCGGGCCTCGACCCTTGGCGGTTTACCCGTTCAGCTATCAGGCCCCTCGGGTTGAACGGGTACTTGAGCGGATAATGTCCGGGGGCGTCTCGGTCAATGACGCCCTGTTCCATGTCGGTCAGCATGACCTGCCCTTCGGGGGCGTCGGTGAGTCCGGCATGGGCCATTATCATGGCAAGGAGGGGTTCGAGACCTTCTCCAAACTGCGCCCTGTGTTCTACCAGGCCCGCTTTTCGGGATTGAGGCTGCTGGCTCCCCCATATGGCAAGCTCATCGATCGCGTGCTCGCGTTTTTGCTGCGCTGAGGGGGCAAAAGAGAGGCGCTATCTCGCATTGATCGGCCAGCACCTCTGCATCTTGAAAACAGCAGGCCCACAGTGATGCGGGCCTGCTGTGTTGTTCTGAGTGGGAGTCGGGGCTCAGCCCGACTGTTCCGCCAGGGCGGTGAGGGCCACGCCTTTGTCGCAGTACATGGCCTTGTCAGCCTGGATCAACCACTGCTCTGCGCTCCAGCCACTCTGATAGTGACTGACGCCTATGCTGATCCCCACCTGCATGGCTTGGCCGTCTATCTCGAAGGGGGCAGCCATGGCGAGGCGGATCACCTCGGCGACATCGTGAGCCTGCTTGAGGCTGTAACTGGGCAGCAGCAGGATAAACTCGTCCCCCGCCAACCGGGCAAAGAAGCAGTGATGGCCGATGGCGCGGGTAATTCTATGGGCGAGTTGACAGAGGATGGCATCCCCCTGACTGTGGCCGAAGTTGTCATTGATGCGCTTGAAATCATCGAGATCGCAAAACAGCAGGCAGCCTGGAGTGGGTTGGGCTATCTGTTGGTGCAGCCGGTTCATCAGGCTGAGGCGATTGGGCAGGCCGGTGAGGGGATCGCGCTGGGCGAGCTGCATGATCTCCGCTTCACGCCGCTTGCGCAGGGCGACCTCCTTGCTCAATCGATCGTTGCATAGCCACAGATAGAGGGCCAGCCCCAGGATCAAGGCAGTGGCGGCCAGACTCAGCATGAACCAGGGGCGCCAGAAGACCCATTGGGCTGAGGGGGCATGGTAGAGAAAGTCGGTCAGGGGCACCTTGTGTTTGAGGAGGCCTATCTCCACCAGCTGGTCGAGAATATGTTCGAAACGGGCGGGGTTCATGTAGCCCATTTCCACATAGAGCGGCTGGATCATCTCCTTGCTGACCTGCAGCTCGTACTCCATGTGTGCCTGGGAGCGAGCCACCCCATATTGATCGCGCAGCAGTGCGATGGCTTCCTGAGGGTGGGCCAGGGCGTACTGCCAACCGCGCAGGCTGGCAGCGCGAAAGCGCTCGACCCTCTCGGGGTGCTCGGCCTGGTTCGCCTGGGTGGTAAAGAGGATGTCGCTATAAAAATCCACGCCGTAGTTGCGTGGACTGATGACGGAGACGGGGATGCCTCGCTCCTCCAGATAGAAGGGCTCGTTGCTCAGATAGGCATTGAAGATGTCGACTCGCCGCTCCACCAGATCATCGATGTTGACCGAGGTCTGCAACGGGATCAGCTCATCTTCGCGGATCCCCTGATAGAAGAGGGTGGCCAGCAACTCGGCGTCCTGATGCTCGGGGAACATCATGATGCGTTTGCCACGCATGTCGGCAAGGGTGAGAATATTGCTGTCGCGCCGGGCGAGGAAAATGGACGGAGAGTGCTGGAAGATGGCCGCCAGTGCCAGAAGGGACTCCCCTTCGGCGTACTGGGTCAACACCTCGGTATTGCCGACACCAAAGTCGGCCCGCCCGCTCAACACCTCTGCCACCGGGCTCAGCCCCTTGCCCCCCTGACGAATCTCGACGTCCAGGCCCAGTTCTGCGTAGAAGCCCTTGGCCTTGGCCATGTGATAGCCAACGAATTGGGGTTGATGTAGCCAGCGCAGTTGCAAGACAACACTGTCTGCCCCGGGCGCAGTATCTTCGCTGGCCTGGGCCGAGGGAATGGTCTCAAGGCAGAGCAAGATCAAGTAAAATAAGCATCTCATCATCCGTGCGAGTCTTCAATTTGTGAGCCAGTGTGGGATGTTATGATCGGGCACGTTTGAGTGCCAACTACCATGAGAATACGTCAAAATGTTGCCTATGTATCGCATCCTGTCACAAAACGAACACTTCCTGGTCATCGACAAAGGGCCTGGAATTGGCATGCATGACGAAGGAGGAGACGCGGGTCTGGTGAGCCTGGTGCGAGCCGATACCGGGCTCGAACTCTATCCGGTGCACCGGCTCGACAAGATGACCTCGGGCCTGCTGTTACTGGCCCGTACCCCGCAGGCGAATCGGGCGCTGAGCATGAGCTTTGCGGAGCGGCAAGTGAGCAAGCAGTATCTGGCTCTTTCTGACTGCAAACCCAAGAAGAAGCAGGGCTGGATCAAGGGCGACATGCAAAAGGGGCGAGGTGGCAGCTGGCTGCTGACCCGCAGCCTGGAGAACCCCGCCATCAGCTGGTTCGATTCCACGCCGGTGCGAGAAGGATTACGCCTGTTTCGTATCAAGCCCCAGACCGGTAAGACCCATCAGATCCGGGTTGCCATGAAGAGCATAGGGGCCCCCATCCTGGGTGATGAACGCTATGGCGGTAGCCCGGCTGAGCGCGGTTATCTCCATGCATGGCGCCTCGACTTTGTCCTCTGGGATACCCCTTTTGCCTTCGAGTGCCCCCCCGAACCAGGTCCGGCATGTAGCGCTCCTGAACTGGCGGCGGCGATGGCAAGGCTGGCGCCCTGATGCCAGCGCCCGGCGCAAGCCAGGATCCCGCGCTGCGGGAAGGGGGACTCGGGCCCATTGGTGAGGGTCTCATTCTGGCCGACTTCGATGGCACCCTGGCGCCGGGTGACAGCCATGCCGGTCTGCTGCGTTTCATCTTGGTCAGGCGCCGCTGGCCGCTGCTGCTGTTCCCTCTGCTGATCCTGGGGGCGCTGCTTGTTTTTTTACCTGGGAGGTCATTTGCCAGGGGGAGAGGGTGGGGGATCCCGCTCATCTGGTGGAGCATTACCTTGGGTCTCTCTCCCCTGGCCTGGCGAGCCTGGGTGCGTGCTTACAGCGCCAGCCGTCCGGGGCTCTTTGTTCCTGCCAGAGCCTTGCTGGCGGGCTACCATCACAGGCTCTGGATAGTGTCGGCCAGTCCCCGGGCCCTGGTGCGAGGCCAGCTTGCCTTGGCACTGGCCCATGAGCCCGACGGCAAGCCATGGCCTGCTCATATTGAGGCGACCCGGCTGCGTTATGCCTTGGGTGGCTTGATCCCGCGCCACTACTGCCATGGCGCCGCCAAGATAACCCCGGTCATGGCCCGGTTGAAGGTCGCGCTCAGCCTGAGTGACAGCCTGCACGATCTGCCGCTGCTGCGTCTGGGCCGCGTGGCCTGGCTAATCAATCCGGCGCCCAGCCTGTTGCGCCGTGTCAGGACTCGATTACCCCATATTGTGGTCAAGCAGTGGCGGCTGCCAGCGCTGCCCCCTCGCCCTTGAGCCTCTTGTAAGCCAAAGCTGACAGCCTGAATGGGGGGCGGGGCCGTCACTACCCGTTGCCATTGCTTATGTAACTTATTATTTACATTCATTGTCCCGTTCAGCCCGCCGACTATCTGAGCCTGTCCTCTTTCCTTCCCGCGACAGCGCACCTCTAATGAAACAAGTTGTTAACACCCATGTTCAACCTGATTTCGTGCAAAGGAGCGCACCATGATTGCAGCCAAGGCGACCGCCGCCAACACCATCAATCCCCTCGGCACAGACGGCTTCGAGTTTGTCGAATACACGGCGCCTGATGGCAAAGGCATCGCCGCGCTCAAGGCCCTGTTTGTCTCCCTCGGTTTCGCCGAAGTGGCTCGCCACAAACACAAAGAGTGCTGGCTCTATCGCCAGGGGGAGATCAATTTTGTGGTCAACGCCGAACCGCACTCCCAAGCTGAGCAGTTCGCCAGCGTCCATGGTCCAAGCGTGTGCGGCATGGCGTTCAGGGTCGACAATGCGGGCAAGGCGCAGCAGTACGCCCTGGCTCAGGGCGCCAAGACTTTCGTCGGCAAGATAGGGCCCATGGAGCTCAACATCCCCGCCATCTATGGCATCGGCGAGAGCACGCTGTCGTTTGTGGACCGCTATGGCAGTCGCGGCTCCATCTATGATGTCGACTTCGTCTTCCACCCAGACTGGCAGGCCCGGATGGAGGCGGTTGACGCCGGGCTCTACGAAATAGATCACCTGACCCACAATGTGCAGCGTGGCAACATGGATGTCTGGTCGAACTTCTATGAGCGAGTCGGCAATTTTCGCGAGATCCGCTACTTCGACATCGAGGGCAAATTGACGGGTCTTCATTCCCGCGCCATGACGGCCCCCTGCGGCAAGATCCGCATTCCCATCAACGAGTCCTCCGACGACAAGTCCCAGATAGAGGAGTACCTGCGCCAGTACAAGGGGGAGGGGATACAGCACATCGCCATGGCCTCCAGGGACATCTACCAGACGATCCGCACCCTGAGGGAGAGGGGCACCGCCTTCATGTCGACCCCTGATACCTATTACGAGAAGGTCGACGAGCGGGTGGCCGGTCATGACGAAGATCTGGCGGCGCTCAGGGCGCTGAGCATCCTGATCGATGGCGCCCCTACCAAGGACGGCATTTTGCTGCAGATCTTCACCGATACTGTGATAGGCCCCGTCTTCTTCGAGATCATCCAGCGCAAGGGCAATGAAGGATTCGGCGAGGGGAATTTCCAGGCACTGTTCGAATCCATTGAGCTGGATCAGATCCGCCGGGGTGTGCTCAATGATCAATAAGGTCGGGATGAGCCAATGTGGGATTCACCTCTTGTCCCGTGGCGGGATCAGCCCCGCGCAAGGAGTCCGTCATGCGTAACTGGATCAACTTCCCCCATAGAGAGGGCACGGCATCGCGCCAGGCTCATGCCGACTTGCCCGAGCAGGCCATCTTTGAGCGGGAGCTCGGCCGCTCCGGCTTCTTCGGTCCCGCCACCCACATGCATCACAAGCATGCCCCGACCGACTGGATCAGCTGGGAGGGGCCGCTGCGACCAAGGGCCTTCGATCTCAATGGTCTCCATGCAGAGATAGACTCGCTGTCGCCCTGGGTGGTGCCGGATCTGCTCCATAACGTGCACTGTCGTTACCGGGTCTGGCGGCTGGCGGACAAGATGCCCTTCCTGGTACGCAACGCCGATGGCGATGAGTTGCTGTTCATCCACGAGGGCAGTGGCGAACTGTTCTGTGACTATGGCCACCTCAGCCTGCGCGATGGGGACTATGTGGTGATCCCCCGAGGCACCATGTGGCGCATCGAGCCGCACGAGCCCCTGTTCATCCTGCTCATCGAGGCCACCAATGACAGCTATCAGCTGCCGGACAAGGGGCTGGTGGGCAATCATGCCATCTTCGACTCGGCCGCCCTGGTGGTGCCTGCCATCGACGAGGCGTTTCTCGCCCAGCAAGATGAGCAGCCCTGGTCGCTACAGATCAAGCGCCACAATCAGGTCTCTGTGGTGACCTGGCCCTTCAACCCCCTCGATGCCCTTGGCTGGCACGGGGATCTGACCCTGGTCAAGATCAACTGGCGTGATATCCGTCCGCTGATGAGCCATCGCTACCACCTGCCACCCTCGGCGCACTCCACCTTTGTGGCGAGCCGCTTCGTGGTCTGTACCTTCGTGCCGCGCCCCATAGAGAGCGACCCCGGTGCGTTGCGGGTGCCCTTCTATCACAGCAACGATGATTTTGACGAGGTGCTCTTCTATCACGCGGGCGACTTCTTCAGCCGCGACAACATAGAAAAAGGCATGGTCACCTTTCATCCGGCCGGTTTCACCCATGGTCCGCACCCCAAGGCGTTCGCGGCAGGGCAGGCCTATGCCAAGAAGTTCACCGACGAGGTGGCCGTGATGCTCGATACCCGGGATGCCCTGCAGGTCGGGGATCTGTGCGAACGGGTCGAGAATGGCCAGTATGTCAACAGCTGGCAGCCACTGCCGAAATAGCCCCAACCGCATGTTTGCATTGAGAGAAAAGGAACAAGGATGAAACTGGCAACCCTGAATAATGGCCGTCGCGACGGTGCCCTGCTGGTGGTGAGTCGCGATCTGGGCCGCGCCGTGCAGGTACCACAGATAGCCCCTAATCTGCAGGGGGCGCTGGATGAGTGGCACAGATTGGCGCCCCGTCTCGAAGCGGTTTATCAGGCCCTGAACGAGGGGAAAACCGACGGCGCCTGCGCCAGTGCGTTCCCCTTTGACGAAGGCGCTTGCCTCTCGCCGTTGCCCCGCGCCTATCAATGGCTAGACGGCAGTGCCTATGTCAACCACGTGGAGCTGGTGCGCAAGGCGCGCGGGGCCGAGATGCCGGCGAGCTTCTGGCAGGATCCCCTGATGTACCAGGGGGGATCGGACAGCTTTCTGCCGCCCCGTGGCCCCATCCTGATGGCCGACGAGGCCTGGGGCATCGATTTTGAGTCCGAGATCGCCATCGTCACCGACGATGTGCCCATGGGAACGCCGAAAGGCAAGGCGGCTCGCCACGTTCGGCTGCTGATGCTGGTCAACGATGTCAGCCTGCGCAATCTCATTCCGGGTGAACTGGCCAAGGGGTTTGGCTTCTTCCAGTCCAAGCCCTCCAGTGCCTTCTCGCCACTGGCCATTACCCCGGACGAGCTGGGGGAGGCCTGGGCGGATGGCAAGGTGCATCTGCCACTGCGGACTCACCTCAATGGCGCTCTGTTTGGGGCCCCAGATGCCGGGGTGGACATGACCTTCGATTTTCATGATCTCATCGCCCATGCGGCGCGTACAAGGCCGCTCGGCGCGGGCACCATCATCGGCTCCGGCACCATCTCCAACTATGATCGCAGCGCCGGTTCGGCATGCCTCGCCGAGCGCCGGATGCTGGAGATAATCGAGTCGGGTCAGGCAACTACTCCCTTTCTGCGCTTTGGTGATACAGTGTCCATCGCGATGCAGGATCGCAATGGACTGAATCTGTTTGGGACCATATCTCAACGAGTGACCCAAGCGGAATGACATGCAAAGGCGGGCATGCCCTGCCCGCCAGGACAGGGACAGACTATGTTGCAGTTGTATGGATATTGGCGCTCGTCAGCAAGCTATAGGGTACGTCTGGTGTTGCAACTCAAAGGATTGAGTTACGAACAGAAAACCGTTCACCTGGGCAAGGGTGAGCAGAAAGATAAAGTCTTCAAACGCATCAATCCCCAGGGGCTGGTGCCCTTTCTCATCGATGATGAGATAGAGATAGGCCAGTCGGTGGCCATCATGGAGTACCTTGATGAAACCTATCCCGCTCACCCCCTGATGCCCTCAAAGGCTCAGGACAGGGCGCGGGTTCGCCAGATAGTCAACATGATTGCCTGCGATGTACACCCGCTCAACAACTTGCGGGTGCTCGACTATCTGGAACAGGAGCTGGGTCTGGGGCAGGATCGCCGGGATGAGTGGTATCGTCACTGGATTGATGAGACCTTCCGGGCGCTGGAGCCCCTGTTGATGACCACGGCCGGCGTCTATTGCGTCGGCAACGAGGTCACATTGGCAGACTGCATGCTGGTGCCTCAGGTGTATAACGCCCGACGCTACCAGATGTCCCTGGATGAATATCCCACCATAGCGCGCATCGTCGCCAACTGTGAGCCCTTGCAGGCCTTCGTCAAGGCGGCGCCCGAGCAGCAGCCCGACGCCCCCTGAGGTGACAACCAGAAACGACAGCGCCCTCGCATTGCGGGGGCGCTGTCGTATTGGCCCTTGACGAAGTCAGGGCCGCCTGGTCGCCGAGTGGGTCAACGGGTGGCGCGGGCCTGGCCGAGCAAGATGGCCTCGTCGGTGGCGTCGTAGATCATGACGCCGATATGGGTGACCTGGCCACAGAAGTCTGCCAGGGGCACCAGGGTCAGGTTCTGGTACATGAAGGGCGCCGCCCCCGTGATGGGGCGATAGTTGGAGAAGCGCAGCAGATAGGGGCGCTGTTCCCAGGTGCTGAAGGCGCGGTTGTTGAGGGTGAATACCTGATTGGCCTTGCGCTCGAACCAGGGCCTGTCCAGCTCTTCGAACAGGGTGAACAGCTCACGGTCACGCACCTCGGCGGCCAGACGGCCGCTATGGCTCTCCATGAAGCCGTTCCATACCTGAACCTTGAACTGGCGATCCAGCACGATCAGGCCCACATCCAGGTTCTGGACTATGTTCATCAGCCAGTGAAATTCCCGTATTTCCATGTGAACTCCTAGAGCAGGTGTTGAACCTTGTGATTCATGGTGGCGATGGAGTCCTCGGTGAACAGCAGCAGCAGATCGCACTGCACGCCATAGCCCTGGATCTTGTAGTTGATCTCGATGGCCAGGGTGCGGCGCCAGCGGTTTTTGTTGGTGTCGATGAGCTCGTGGATGGGTCTGTGCTGACCGAGTAATACCGGATGGCCTTGGCTGAAGTGGGTATCGAGCTGGGCACTGAAACCGCGCAGAAAGGCGCCGATCAGCACGTTGGCGGTGTCCATCAGCAGTTCCAGCTCGGCGGCTCTGTCGAGTTCCCCCTCATGCTTCATCAGCCGTGCCAGATCGGTGAAACTGGCATCGTGGAACAGCAGCAGCGCCTCACCGGCGATACCGGCCCCGATGAATCCCTGGCACAGGGCGGAGAGCGTCTCCGAGCGGGCGGCAGAAGAGAGGGCCATGTGCAACTCTGACACCTCGAGCACATTGACGTTGGGGATGGGCAGGATGACGAAGGCGTCGAGCAGGCGGGCCAGCAGCGCGGCGGCCTGGCCCATGGCGACGTTGGCCAGCTCCTGATAGAGATCCCGAGTTTGGGGGCACAGTTGCAACTCGCTCTGCGAGGGTGCATCCGCCGTGGCGTCATCGGCGCTGGCCAGGGCCATCACAGGGACTGTCGCGCTATGGAGACTGGCCTGCTCCTGTTTGGGTTGCCAGAAGCCGTGTTGCTGCAAGAAGGCTTGCAGCGTCTCGGGGGAGGCGGGTTTCTTGATGAAATCCAGTGCGCCCAGGGCCATGACCCTGGCATGCGCCTCGGGTTGTATGTCCCCCGAGACTACCAGCACCTTGCTGCGGATCCCTTCTCGCTGGAGGGTCTCCAGCACGCCATAGCCATCCATCTCTGGCATGGTGAGATCGAGCAACACCAGGTCGCCATGACCCATCAGGATCTGCTCCAACCCTTCCACGCCATTGGCTGCCTGGTGCAGGGTGATGGCCCACTCCTGGGGCAAGGCCCGGGCCAGCTGCTTGCGGGCAAAGCCCGAATCATCACAGATCAATACATTCATGGGGCCGCCCTCTTATAAATCCTGAAGATAAGTGTGGCCCGTCCACCTCAGCTGCCATGACATTGGGGTGGGCAACGGCGAGTGCTAGCGATCCCGCCGGTAACGTTCCGAGTACTTTTCGACAAACTCGGCAAACAGCTTAACACGCAGCGGGGCAAAATTGGGTTGCGTCACCAGCATGTAGAAGGGGCGACTAGCGGTTTTCCAGTCGGCGAGAACCGGATGAAGCTGACCCGCCTGCCAGGCCTGGTGTGCCAGATGGAGGGGCACATTGATGATGCCCAGATGCTGGCTGGCTGCCCGTACCGCGGCCTGAGTCTGGCTCACGGTCAATTTGGCCCGGGTGCGGATCTGGGCAACCGCCCCTTCCCGGTCGTTGAGCTGCCAGTGTTGGTGCGGCCAGCAGTAGATGAGATCGTGATCCGCCAGGGCATGTGGGTGCGCGGGCTGGCCCCGTTTTTCCAAATAGAGGGGAGAGGCAAAGAGGCCGTATTCGACCCGGCCCAGCAGGGTGGCATGGGCCAGGGTCTGCGGCAGTTCGCCATGGAACAGCACCAGATCCTTGTCGCCTTCGAACAGCTGTTGATGATCATTGGTCTGGCAGATGTCGAACTCTACTTCTGGATGGTGCAAGGAGAAGTCGGCCACCATGTCGATGAGCAGGGTACTGGAGAGGGCGACCGGCGCCGCCAGCCGGATAAGGCCAGCCAGGTCAGCCTCCTTGCCCTGGATCTCCCCCGTTGCCTGCTCGATCTGGGCCAGTGGCGTACAGAGTCGCTCGTAGTAGCGCAATCCTTCGTCGGTGAGGCGGATCTTGCGAGTGGATCTGTGCAGCAAGGGGTAGCCGAGGGCCTCTTCCAGATGAGTAATGCGGCGACTGATGCTGGCGGTAGGCATGCCCAGGGCACTGGCTGCGTGGGAGAAGCCCCCCTCCTGTACCACCTTGACGAATAAATAGAACTCTTCGATGAACTTCATAGGAGGCATGGCACTCGAGTCAAACAGTGACCTTAAGAAGCGGTCCCCTCCTTGGCAAGGGCAATCACGGCTTTAATTGATCTGGATTAGGTTCGACTCGAGTTGGTACTGATGCAACAGGCGCACGAACTCATCGGGCTCCCGATCCAGGCTGCTGACCGGTACCAGCAGATCGTAACCTATCAGTGTCCGCAGCCGGGTCATGCGGTTGGCCAGCATGGCTATCACCCCCTCGTAGTCCTGACCCTCCCCTGAGCGATAGTGACTCTCTTCGAACAAGTCATCGAACTGGCTGGCGCAGGTGCCTGTCGGGCAGTCGGCCTGCTCGCTCTGCAGCACCTGCATCAGCACGGCCCGTTGCTCGGTGAGTATGCCCACCGCCAGTCGAGGTGTGATCAAGTTCAAAAAACTGTCGTAATCTTTTATCCGCAAGCCAATGTAGGGGATCTCGACCAGATCCCAGCCCAAATGGATGCGGGGTCGATCGATCCGTTGGATATTTACCCATTTGAGAACCCACCCACCCTGTTTGTGGTGATATTGCAAGCAGTCGTGACAGAGAGAGAGACTGAAATGAGGCTCTCTTAGCTTCAATGAGCCGATAAACAGTGTCATCAGACCAGTCAGCAGGCCGCAATAGACAGGGATTAGTGGTTGTTCACTGAATAAAAAAAGTATAGAAATCATGGCAATGGTTACTATTAACCCGAGCAATACCAGCGTGAGTCCGTTTCTTCTGACCATGGGTTGTACGTGCAGTGTTTTCATATGAGGACGACCTTGCCGCTCTTCCTATATTTTCAGTCTAAGCCCCATATCAAGATATGTTGTAGTCAGGCAGATATGGCGCCGTGGACGATCGTTCCTCACTCTCAAGGAACAAGCTGATGAATCACCATAACAGATGAATACGCTCGACGAAGGCACCCTCGACAGCTTTGAGGTGCTGCACACACCTATCTGGGTCTATGACATTCTCCATCACCGCATTTTTTGGGCAAATGAAGCCGCCCTCGCTATCTGGGAGGCGAGCTCGCTCGCCGAACTCAAGGCGCGGGATTTTGGTGCCGACATGGCCGATGCCATCGCTCTGCTGCTGCAACGCTATCTCGGTGATTTCCAACAGGGTCGCAGTTACAGCGAGTGGTGGAGCCTCTCCCCAAAGGGGGTCAAGAAGCAGGTCTATCTCCGTTTGTCCGGAGTGCAGCTGGCGGGGCGCTTGATGATGATGACCGAGGCGGTGATCGATGCTGACAGCCTCCATCAGCAATCCTCCCTCGCCACCGGTGACACCCTGGCCTGCTTGTTCGATGATGACGGTCAGCTGGTGAGTGGCAATCACCACTTCGACGCCTGCTTCGGGGGCAGTATTGATACCCTTGGGCAGGTCTTCTCCGGTAATGACGATGCGTTCTTCAATAAGTTGTCGCGCCTCGATGAGGTGGTGACCGAGGGGGAGTGCCGCACCCTGCGGGGCATGCGCTGGTTCCAGTACCAGTTTCGCCATATCCAGCAGGGGGCGCAGACGCTGCTCACCATGCGAGACATCACGGATCGCAAGCTCGAAGAGCTGGAGCATCGCCATCTCGCCTGGCATGACTCCCTGACCGGCTTGCTCAACCGTTATGGTCTGATGAAGTCGCTGGAGGCTTACTGCGGCATGGGGGGCCGCTTCGCCCTGGTGTTCATGGATCTGGACAATTTCAAGCTGGTCAATGACAACTATGGTCACAAGGCCGGCGATCGCCTGCTCGAGCGGGTGGCGGGTCGTCTCAAACAGGTCTGTCCGCGCGATGTGGAACTGGCCCGGCTCGGGGGGGATGAGTTTACGGCACTGGTGCCTCTGACGAGCGGCAGCGAGCGGGCTCAGGAGGTGGCGGATCTGATGCTCTCCCAGATGAGTAAACCGCTGCAATTGAGCGGGGTGCCCGAGGTGACTATCGGCGGCAGCATCGGTATCGCCGTCTATCCGGACGATGCCGATGATGGCGACAACCTGATCACCCGCGCCGACATGGCCATGTACCAGGCCAAGCAGATGGGACGGCTGCGTTGGCAGCGTTTCACCCCCAGCATGCAGCAGAACCTGCATCGCAAGCTGACCCTCAAGCAGTTCCTGGCCAAGGCCATAGGCCGCCAGGAGCTGAGCCTCAACTATCAGCCCCAGGTCGATGCCGCCAGCCAGCAACTGCTCGGCTTCGAGGCGTTGATCCGCTGGCATAATCCCGTGCTGGGGCAGGTCTCCCCGGGGGAGTTCATTCCCCTTGCCGAGGAGATGGGGCTCATACGCGAGATAGGGGGCTGGGTACTGGATAAGGCGCTGGCCCAAATGGCCCACTGGCAACGTCACTTTGGAGTGCGGGTGCCGGTCTCGGTCAATCTGTCCGGTTTTCAGCTGGCGCCCTCCCTGCCTGAGCAGGTGGCCGCCTCGCTCAAGGAGCATGGGGTGGATCCCCATCTGCTGACCCTAGAGCTGACTGAAACCGTGTTGATGCTCGACATGAACGGCTGCATCGGCATTCTGGATCGCCTGAGTGAGCAGGGGATCAAGATAGCCATCGACGATTTTGGCACGGGTTACTCCTCCCTGGCCTATCTCAACCGCTTGCCCATCGACACCATCAAGCTGGATCGCTCCTTCGTGGTGGGGCTCAACCTGCCGGTGATCCGCGCCACTGTCGCCATGGCAACGGGTCTGGGGCTTGGCATCATGGCGGAGGGGGTGGAGGAGGAGCATGAGCTGGTGGCACTGCGCTCCCAGGGATGCCACGTGTTCCAGGGTTTCCTGTTTGGCAAGCCGATGACGGTGGCCGACATTGAGGAGAGCCGCTTCATCCTCTACTGCCCGGTGGGGGAGTTTGTCCTCGGCCAGTCATAGATAGAAAGAGGGCCTTGGGGCCCTCTGTTTTTTTAGGTTAGAGTGTGACCCTTATCAGGAGACAGCATGAACCAGACCATAGATCTTATTCTCTCTCATCGCTCTATTCGCCAGTTCACACCGGATCCCATCGCGGCCGAGCAGCTGGATCTCATATTGCAGGCAGCCCAGGCGGCGGCCAGCTCCAGCTTCCTGCAAGCCAACAGCATCATACGGGTGACAGACATGGCACTGCGCCAGCAACTTGCCCAGTTGGCGGGGCCCCAGCCTTATGTGGCCCAGGCCGCCGAGTTTCTGGTGTTCTGCGCCGATTTTCATCGCCACCTGCAAATCGTGCCGCATGCCTACACAGGGTTCGTGGAGCAGCTGATGATTGGTGCCATCGATGGGGCCCTGATGGCGCAAAACGCCTTGCTGGCCGCTCAGTCTCTTGGCCTTGGCGGCGTCTATATCGGTGGCATTCGCAACCACCCCGTCGAGGTGGTGACACTGCTCGGTCTACCCAAGCATGTGATCCCGCTGTTTGGCCTCTGCCTGGGTCACCCCGAGCAGCAACCCGAGCAGAAGCCTCGTCTGCCCCAGGCCATGGTGGTGCATGAGAACCGTTATCCCGCGCAACTCGACAGGGAACTGCTTGCCGATTACGATCGCCAGATCCAGGCGTACTATCAGGCTCGCAGCAGCAACAACAAGGTGCAGACCTGGAGCAGCCAAATCGAGGCTACCCTCGGCAAAGAGGCGCGCCCCTTCATGGATGCTTTCCTGCAATCCCAGGGATTTAACCTCAAGTAAGGCCTCGTTGGTGGGGGTAGCTGCCCTGTTTGGCTCAAGTATTGACGGCGACGGACGATATTAAAGGCGCTCTCTCCTTGATGATGACTTGGTGAGACTGTGAGCCCTGCAGGCTATCGTACTGGGGTAAGCTGTTGTAGGATCAGGCAATTGGATAGGGAAGGAACGGATAAAGCCTATGATTTTAACACTGATATTGCTGTCGATCGGCGCGCTTCTGTTTCTGGTGATCGCCTATAACGTCATGCAGCAATATAAGCAGAAGGCGGAAGCCGACAAGCGCCAGGCCATTGCCAAGCACAAGTCCATCGCCGATGAGACCGAAGAGGTGCTGCTCAACGTCAACCTGGTGCCTTTCTCCAAGAATCTGGTGTTACTGCTCCAGCACAGGATCCTGGACGCTTACCGCGCCATCGCCCAAGTGATGCCGGGGAACGCTCAGATCCGTCAGCGTGTCTTGGATGTGCAGACCCAGATCAAGAATGTGCGGGAGAACTACAGTAGCCACGATGAGGGCCACTTCAAGACGCCGGAATCCGATCGCCAGGCGATCCAGATGCTGCAACTGGTCAAGAAGATGCGCGCCGTGCTGCGGGTCGAACACAACAAGGGCAAGATAGATCCTCAGGGCTTTGCCCAGGAAGATCGCCGCCTCGAACTGATGCAGCTCAAGATCAACATCGCCAACCTGCTCAAACGGGCCATGGATGCCCAGATCCAGGGGCAGTATGGAACCTGCCGCCAGCTGTTCACCAAGGGGCTGGCGGCGGTGAGCAATATCGGCGACAAGGATGCCTATTTGTTGGCCCGGGAGGAGGACATGCGTCAGGGGCTGCAATCGCTGGATGAACACCTGGCCCAGCAGAGTGAGTCCGAGCTGCAAAACATCAAGGATAAAGAGACCGATGAACTCGACATCCTGTTCCAACCCAAGAAGAAGTGGTGACATGACCCATCTCCTCGACGAAAAACTGGGGCCCATGGCCCCTTTTGTTATTGGTCTGCTGCGGGAGCTGGACGCGCTCGGTATCGATCTCTGCCAACCGGAGATCGATCACCTCTGCTATCGCGCGGCCAGCCCGGGTGAATACCTGCTTTTAAGCGACTGCCTGGCCGATGCAGGCGATCTGCTGGTGGAGGGCATGATAGGAGGGCGCCCCATCGCGACTTACCGTTTGCATCAACCGCTGCACATTCAAATGCGCAGCAAAGATGGCGCAGCGATCGACACCCAGGTGCCCTGCATCGAACTGGCAGCGCCCAAGCCGGGTCGCAATCATCAGGCGGGTCTGGAGCATATCGAACTGGTGGTGGCGAGTCTGCCAGCCCTGGTGGCGGCGCATCCCCAGCTTGCCTTCAAGACGGGCAACATGGGGGACAGTCGCAATCCGGATGTGGGACTGATGCTCGGCTCGGGGCAGGTGAAGTTCCACCTGCGCTCCCTCGAAGCTGTCATCGAAGAGGAGATTGGCACGGCGGCCGTGGTGCCGGTGCCGAAGGATTACTTCACGCAGCAAGATTGAGGCCTGTCAATTCAAATGGTCAATGGCTGATCGCGATGGGCCTTCTGGCGAGCCAGCCATAACGAGAGGCCAGCCGTTACCAGCAGCACCAGCTCTATTCCCAAGACCAGACCCGGCAACTGCCCTTGCTCCCAGAAGGGATGCAGATAGAAGCCCCCCAGGCTCGCCCCCAGGTAGTAGGCAACCAGATAGAGTGAAGAGGCCAGTGCCCGGTTGTGCTCCACATGCTGACCGACCCAGGCGCTGGCACAGGCGTGGGCGAGGAAGAAACCAAAGCTCGACACCAGCAAGCCCCCGAGAATAAACGCCAGCGTCTGGCCGAGCAGCAGCAGGCCCCCCAGCGCCATCAAGGCGATCCCCACCAGCAACAGCTGTTCTGCCCCGACTCGTTGGGCGCAGCGGCCGCTGATGGAGGAGGCCAGGGTGCCCGATAGATAGGTCAGGAACAGCATGCCGAGCCACTGGGGCGGCAGGGCGAAAGGCTCGGCCGAGAGCAAAAAGGTGAGGTAACTGAACTGATTGAGGAACACCAGAAAGTTGAGGCCGCCGATGAGGTAGGCGCCGACTAGCAAGGGATTGCGCAAGTGGCTTCCTAGCGCCTGCCTGAGCTGGCCGGGCGTGGCGAGGGCCGGGGTGAAGTTGCGCTGAACCGGTAGCAACCACACCACCAGGGGAAAGAGCAGCACGCTGATGACGCCTATGCCCAGAAACGTGGCGTGCCAACTGTCAAACCAGCCAGCCAACAGGCCGCCGAGCACCCGACCGGCAATGCCTCCCAGGGAGTTGGCGGCGATGTAGATCCCCACTGCCGAGATGAGGGCACGGCGATTGAACTCCTCCCCCATGTAGGCGATGGCGGTGGCTGGCAGCCCGGCCAGCAGCATGCCTTGCAGGATCCGCAGCAGGACAAGGGATTCAAATTGCTCGACACCGCTTGCGATCAGAGAGAGGGCAATGGCACCGGCCAGGGTCCACAACATGACTCGGCGGCGGCCGAAACGGTCGGCAAGGCGGGCACAGACCAGCAGGGCGAAGGCGAGCCCGGCGGTGCAGCCCGCCAGGGTCCAACTGGAGTAAAGGGAGCTGATGGAGAACGAGTTCGCCAGCATGGGGAGCAGGGGATGGGTCTGGTAGAGATTCAGAAACACCAGAAATGAGCCCAGGCTCAGGGCCAGGGTGGCGCGCAGCCACTCGCGACTTCCTACTTCGATCATGGGGAGACTCCAAGGTTTTCCCTAGATTAGTGGGTCGCCTTCTATAAATATAATATATTTAAGTTATCCAACTCATAACGAGAATTGATATGGACCTCAAGCAGCTCGGCTATCTGCTGGCGGTGCGGGATACTGGCTCCTTCACCCGGGCCGCCCAGCAACTGCATGTGGCGCAACCTGCGGTCAGCATGGCCATTGCCAAGCTGGAGCAGGCATTGGCGCTGCGTCTGTTCGATCGCCAGGACAAGTCGGTGCGACTCACCCCTGAGGGGGAGGTGCTCTGTCGTCATGCCGAGCGTCTGCTGTTGCAGATGCATCAGGCCGAGGCCGAAATGGCCGAGCTCAAGGGATTGGAGCGAGGGGAGGTGCGCATCGGCATTCCCTACATGATGGGCTCTTACTATTTCCCGCCCATTCTGATGGCCTTCAAGCACCAGTATCCTGGTCTCAAGATCCGAGTGGAGGAGGCGGGGACCCGGGAGCTGCTCAGCCGTATGGTGGCGGGGGAGCTGGATTTGGCCATCTTGATCACCAGCGATCTGCCGCCCGCCCTGGAGGGGGGACAGCTGCTGCGCGAGGAGATGCTGATGGTGGTGGGTCAGGATCACCCCTTGCATGGGGCTCCGAGTGTCACCCTGGCCGAGTACTTTCAACAGGAGCTGGCGGTGTTTCGCCGTGGCTTCTATCACAGGGAGCACATGGAGGCGCTCGCCCAGGGGCTCGGCATAGAACCCAATATCGCATTCGAGAGCAATCTCATCCCCCTGCTCAAGGCGGTGGTGCGCCAGGGCTTTGCGGTGAGTACCTTTCTGCGCATGGTGGTAGAAGAGGACGCTGAGCTGGAGGGGATTGCCTTCGAGCCGCCCATTTTTCTGGATCTCTGCGTCGCCTGGCGGCGGGGGGATCCCCTCTCTCTGGCCAATCGGGCCCTGCGAGATTTCCTGCTGTCACAGCCCATGACAGAAACGAAGGCTAATAACTAAAAGTTTGTTAGTATTAGTTGAAGTCGTCTTTAGAGCCTAACACCATGAAACTCCAACAGTTGCGCTATATCGTGGAAGTTGCCAACCACAGATTGAACGTGTCGGCGACGGCGGAGAGCCTGTATACCTCTCAACCGGGGATCAGCAAGCAGGTTCGCATGCTCGAAGATGAGCTGGGAATTCAGATATTTGAACGCAGCGGCAAGCATCTGACCCAGATCACGCCGGCCGGGCGGGACGTGATCAAGATTGCTAACGAGATCCTTGGCAAGGTGGAGGGCATCAAGTCGGTGGCGAGCCAGCATACTCACCCCGAGCAGGGGACCTTGCACATTGCCACCACTCACACCCAGGCCCGTTATGCCCTGCCTGATGTGATCAAGGGCTTTATCAAGCGTTTCCCCAAGGTCTCCTTGCACATGCATCAGGGCACCCCGACCCAGATCAGTGAGGCCGTGGTGAAAGGGTTGGCGGATTTTGCCATCGCCACCGAGGCGCTGCACCTCTATGAAGATCTCATCATGCTGCCCTGCTATCACTGGAACCGCAGCGTGATAGTGCCTCGTGGTCATCCGCTGACCCAGGTGAGCAAGATCTCCATCGCCGATATTGCACACTATCCCCTGGTCACCTATGTGTTTGGTTTTACCGGCCGATCCGAGCTCGATACCGCCTTTAACCGCGCCGGTTTCGAGCCAAATATTGTCTTCACCGCCACGGATGCCGATGTGATCAAGACCTATGTTCGCCTCGGGGTTGGCATCGGTGTCATGGCCACCATGGCCCTGGACAAACAGACGGACACGGATCTGGTGGCGCTGGATGCCAGCCACCTCTTTGCTCACAGCACCACCAAGATTGGTTTTCGCAAGGGCTCCTTCCTGCGCACCTACATGTATGATTTCATGACCCGCTTCGCGCCGCATCTGACCAGAGATGTGGTCGAGAAGGCCATCGCCATGCGCTCCAGTGACGACGTGGATGCCATGTTTGCCAACATCGATCTGCCGGTTCGCTAACGGGGACTGGCACTTTAACAATGACGATGGCCAAATAAAAAGTGCTGTAACGGGCTTTCTCACACGCAATAAAAACGCCTCCCATCGGAGGCGTTTTTATTGCGTGGTGCAAGAGCGGGGGGTTATTTCTTCAGCATGTGGTCGAGCTTGTTCGCCTTGGTGGCGAGATAAAACTCGTTGTGGGGATTGCGCCCCTCTTGCAGTGGCACCCGCTCGGTGACGGGGATGCCGAAACTCTCCATCGCCTTGACCTTGCGTGGATTATTGGTCATCAGACGCAGACTCTTGATCTCGAGTGCCTTGAGCATGTCGGCGCAGATAGTGTAATCGCGCATGTCCGCAGCAAAGCCCAGGGCCACATTGGCCTCGACTGTATCGGCGCCTTGATCCTGCAGATGATAGGCGCGGATCTTGTTGAGCAGGCCGATCCCCCGCCCTTCCTGGCGCACATAGAGGAGCACGCCCCGACCGGCTTCGGCAATATGCTGCAGCGCGGCCTGCAGCTGAAAACCGCAGTCGCAGCGCAAGCTGAACAGGGCATCACCGGTGAGACACTCGGAATGAATGCGGCCGAGGACGGGTTCATCACCGCTGACATCGCCCATCATCAGGGCGGCATGATCTTTACCTGTGCCAACTTCCTGGAAGCCCACCAGGGTGAAGGTGCCCCAAGGGGTTGGCAATTTGGATTTGGCCACGAGAGTAATGCTACTCATGGGGTACTCCTTAACAACGAGGACGCGAAAAAAGGGGATCAGTTTAGCGCGCCTCGGGCTCCGCGACCATCAGAACCCGTCAGGAAGAGTCTGAATCCCCAGAAGAAACTTTGTACACAAAAACCTCAGTTACGACAGCTTTTACGCGGAACTGTGCGTTGGCGACTGCCAGCGACCTCACATTTGGGTATACTCTGCGCCCATTACCTCATCCCCGCCGGGATGATGCGCAACATCAAGTGCAGGAGATATGTTATGTCCCAAATGGCCCCCGTAATGACAGTCGATGGCCCGAGCGGTGCCGGTAAAGGCACCCTGTGCCAACTGCTGGCCGAACAGCTGGGCTGGCAGCTGCTGGATTCCGGTGCCATCTACCGGGTACTCGCCCTGGCGGCGCTGCATCATGATGTGGAGCTCGAGAGTGAAGCGGCGCTGGTCCCCCTGGCCGCCAATCTGGATGTGCAGTTTCCGGTCGAAAATGGCCACATGAAGGTGGTGCTGGAGGGCGAAGACGTCTCCCGCACCATACGTACCGAGACGGTGGGTAATGCGGCCAGCAAGGTTGCCGCTTTCCCGCGAGTGCGTGAAGCCCTGCTGCGCCGCCAGCGCGCATTTCGTCAGACCCCGGGCCTCATCGCCGATGGCCGCGACATGGGCACTGTGGTTTTCCCCGAAGCAGAGATCAAGATTTTCCTTGACGCAAGCGCCGAGGAGCGGGCCCAGCGCCGCTATAAGCAGTTGCAAGATAAGGGCTTTGATGTTAACTTCGAGCGTCTTTTAACCGAGATTCAGGAACGTGATGACCGCGACAGAAATCGCGCCGTAGCGCCACTGAAAGCGGCTGAAGATGCCCTGGTGGTGGATTCCACCGCGCTGACCATAGAGGAAGTACTGGCAACGGTATTATCCTATGCAAAGCAACAACTCAATGATGTCAGCTCACGCTGACATCAGTCGTCTGCGCCAAGGATGGAGCAGATTATTTCAAACAACCCCGCTGGTGCCGGATTGCTAGTGGATGTTTCATTTGTGACACAAACAATGATCGAATCTTTTGCTCAACTCTTTGAAGAGTCCCTGAATTCCGTTGAAACCCGTCAAGGTTCCATCGTTAAGGGTACCGTCGTTGGTATCAAGAACGGTTTCGTACTGGTTGATGCCGGTCTGAAATCCGAGTCTGCCATTCCTGCTGAAGAATTCAAGAACGCCCTGGGCGAGCTGGAAATCAACGTAGGTGACACTGTCGACGTAGCTCTGGACTCTATCGAAGATGGTTTCGGCGAAACCAAGCTGTCCCGCGAAAAAGCCAAGCGCCACGAAGCCTGGCTGCAGCTTGAGAAGGCTTACGAAGAGCAAGCTACCGTTATCGGTATCATCAACGGCAAGGTCAAGGGTGGTTTCACCGTTGAACTGAATGGCATCCGTGCCTTCCTGCCGGGTTCTCTGGTTGACGTGCGTCCGATCCGTGACACCGCTCATCTGGAAAACAAAGAACTCGAGTTCAAGGTCATCAAGCTGGACCAGAAGCGCAACAACGTTGTGGTTTCCCGTCGTGCCGTGATCGAAACCGAGAACACCTCCGAGCGCGAAAGCCTGCTGGCCAACCTGCAAGAAGGTCAAGAAGTTAAGGGTATCGTTAAGAACCTGACCGACTACGGTGCATTCGTAGATCTGGGCGGTGTTGACGGCCTGCTGCACATCACCGACATGGCGTGGAAGCGTGTTAAGCATCCTTCCGAAATCGTCAACGTTGGCGACGAGATCTCCGTCAAGGTACTGAAGTTTGACCGCGAGCGTACCCGTGTATCCCTGGGTCTGAAGCAGCTGGGCGAAGATCCCTGGGTTGCTATCGCCAAGCGTTACCCGGAGACCACTCGTCTGTCCGGCCGCGTGACCAACCTGACCGACTACGGCTGCTTCGTTGAAATAGAAGAAGGCGTTGAAGGCCTGGTACACGTTTCCGAGATGGATTGGACCAACAAAAACATCCACCCGTCCAAAGTTGTCAACGTTGGCGACCTGGTAGATGTCATGGTCCTGGATATCGACGAAGAACGTCGTCGTATCTCCCTGGGTCTGAAGCAGTGCAAATCCAACCCGTGGCAGCTGTTTGCCGAAACTCACGCCAAAGGCGACCGTGTTTCCGGCAAGATCAAGTCCATCACTGACTTTGGTATCTTCATCGGTCTGGATGGCGGCATCGACGGCCTGGTTCACCTGTCTGACATCTCCTGGAACAACCAGGGCGAAGAAGCAGTGCGTGAATTCAAGAAAGGCGACGAGATCGAAGCCGTTGTTCTGCAAGTGGATCCAGAGCGCGAGCGCATCTCCCTGGGTGTCAAGCAGATCGAAGAAGACCCGTTCAACAAGTACCTGGCTGACAACAAGAAAGGTGCTATTGTGATCGGTAAGGTTACCGAGGTTGATGCCAAAGGTGCCGTGATCGAACTGGCTGACGGCGTTGAAGGCTACCTGCGTGCCTCTGATGCAGCCCGTGACCGCGTAGAAGACGCGACGCTGGTTCTGTCTGTTGGTGACGAAGTTGAAGCCAAATTCATGGGCGTTGATCGTAAGAACCGCACCGTTAGCCTGTCCGTCCGTGCTAAGGACGAAGCTGACGAGCGCGTTGCTATCGATAGCCTGAACCAACAAGAAGAAGTTGTGTTCAGTAATGCTATGATGGAAGCGTTCAAAGCAGCCAAGGGTGAGTAATCCTTGATGCGAGAAAAGGGCGGCATCACGCCGCCCTTTTTTATTTTGACGTCATGAATATTGCATGTGATCGGGGAAGGAGATTTAACGTTATGACCAAATCAGACCTCATCGAACAACTGGCTGCGAGCCGCATGCATATGCCGGCTAAGGATGTTGAGGCCGCTATCAAGGAGATCCTTGAGCAGATGGCATCGACTTTACAAAACGGCGATCGGATTGAAATTCGCGGTTTTGGCAGCTTTTCTCTGCACTATCGTGCTCCGCGGGTCGGGCGAAATCCCAAGACTGGCGACAAGGTGGAATTGACGGGTAAATACGTCCCGCACTTCAAACCGGGTAAAGAGTTACGCGAACGCGTCAACCTCGTTGAATAATGCAGAAAACGGCATACCTGAGTATGCCTTTTTTGTTTTTGTCCCTTTAATTGTGCCAATTCACTTGTTTCTGAAAGTCTTTTCCCTTTCTCTCTAGAGTCTGCCGTGGATTTTAAGGATAATCATCAGGTCTTTTTCGATACTGACAGGAAGATCCTATGAAGCGTATCTTGGCCCTTATCCCGCTGGTGTTGGTCTTTATCTTCACCCTGGCCCTTGGCTCACAGAATGGTCAGTTGGTGCAATTCAACTATCTGATTGCCCAAGGCGAGTTTTCCCTTTCCCTCTTGCTTGGCCTCTTTTTTGGTACCGGCTTCCTGCTTGGCTGGCTGGTCTTTGGCCTCTTGTTCCTGCGCCTCAAGCTGCAGAATCGCACTTTGAATCGCACCGTGCGTCGGCAATCTCGCCAGTTAGAACTAGCCACTGCATCGGACAAGGGGTCCGGTAAGGAATAACGTTCCTCCATGCTTGAACTGCTTTTCCTGTTGTTACCCATTGCAGCCGGTTACGGCTGGTATATGGGGCGCAGGAGTGTTCGCCAGGACACCCAGAAACAGAGCAACCAGTTTTCCCGCCAGTATGTGGCGGGCCTTAACTATTTGCTCTCCGACGAGTCTGACAAGGCCGTCGATCTCTTCATTCAGTTGCTTGAAGTCGACAGCGACACCATCGAAACCCATCTCTCCCTCGGCAATCTGTTTCGCCAGCGTGGGGAGGTCGATCGCGCCATCAAGATCCACCAGAATTTGGTCAGTCGCGAGCTGACGCGCGAACAGCGCCAGCTTGCCCTGCAGGAGCTGGCGCGGGATTTTCTGGCTGCCGGTCTGCTCGACAGGGCTGAAGCCATCTGGGTTGAGCTGTGCGAGGATGGTGATTTCGAGGAGACGGCGCTCACCCAGTTGCTGATCATTCATCAACAGCTGCGGGATTGGCAGCAGGCTATTCTGGTTGCCCAGCGTCTGCAAAAATTCCCCGGCAAGAAGCTGGCCGAGCCCATCTCCCATTTCCATTGCGAACTGGCTGAGCAGGCACTGATGGATGGTGACCTGAGTGAGGGGCGTGCTCGTCTGAAGAAGGCACTGGGGGTCAATCCCCATTGCGCTCGAGCCAGCCTGCGTTTGGCCAAGCTGGACATGGAGGAGGGCGATTACCTGCAGGCGAGCCGCGAACTGCTGCGCGTCTTCGAGCAGGATATCGATTTTGCCTCCGAAGCCATGCCACTGCTGAGCGACTGTTATGAAAAGCTGGGCCGCAGTGCCGAGCTTATCCCGTTGCTTGAGAAAGCGGTGGAAGATCACGCAGGGGTGAGTGTCACACTGGCGCTAGCCAAGCTGGTGGGAGAGCGTGATGGCCTGAACCAGGCTCGTGCCCTGGTATTGCGGCAGTTGCGCCGCCACCCCTCCATGAAGGGTTTCTACCAGCTGGTAGGCTTCCAGCTTGCCAGTGCGGAGCCAGGCCCCGCCAAGGAGAGCCTGGAGCTGTTACAGCAGTTGGTCGGCGAACAGATCAAAATAAAATCAACCCACAAGTGCCGCCAGTGTGGCTTTGCCACCCACTCCTTGTTCTGGCAATGTCCCTCCTGCCGGCAGTGGGGCTCCATCAAGCCGATCCGTGGTCTGGACGGTGAATAACCTATAGGAAGAGAGATGCTAGATCCCAAAGTTCTGGTCGCGCTGGATTATCAGTGTGAAGCCGATGCCCTGGCCTTCGTTGAACGGGTCTCACCGACCCAGTGCCGCCTCAAGGTGGGCAAGGAGATGTTCACGCTGTTTGGCCCCCAGTTCGTGCGTCAGCTGGTTGCCAAGGGCTTCGACGTCTTCCTGGATCTGAAGTTTCACGACATCCCCAATACGGTTGCCAAGGCCGTTGCGGCCAGTGCCGAATTGGGTGTCTGGATGGTGAACGTGCATGCCAGCGGGGGAGAGCGCATGATGCGGGCCGCCAAAGCAGCCCTCGTGCCTTATGGCGATAAAGCGCCGTTGCTCATTGGCGTGACGGTACTGACCAGCATGGAACAAGAGGATTTGCAGGGCATTGGTCTGGATATCAGCCCGGCCGAACAGGTGCTGCGCCTGGCTCGCCTTGCCAGGGCATCCGGGCTCGATGGAGTGGTCTGTTCTGCCAACGAAGCGAGGGAGTTGAAGGCCGCGCTGGGGGATGACTTTACCTTGGTGACGCCAGGAATACGCCCTCTGGGCGTGGCACAGGGCGATCAGCGCCGGGTGATGACGCCCCGTGAGGCAGTGGCTGCGGGGGCGGACTATCTGGTGATTGGGCGTCCGATCACCCAATCGGCCGATCCGGCTCTGACCCTTGCAGAAATCAACGACGATCTCGCCAGCCGCTGACCAAGAGCGTGAGCAGGCCAAGCACCAGGCCTGCTCCCGCACCGACCAGATGTGACCCTATGTGTACCTTGGCCCCGATCAGCATGGCGGCCGGACCATCCCCCCCGGAGTAGTGATCCAGTCCCAGTTTGATGGCAATCCCCAGCAGCATGAGCCAGCCCGAATGACGGCGGTGGCGAATGTCTTGAATGGCCCCCCAAACGAAGAGCCCATGCAGCATGCCGGACAGGCCCATGTACCATTGGGTGTGCGGATAGCCATACCACAGGCCCAGGCCCACGGCGAGACTGAGCACGGCCAGCAGCCGCGGCAAGGCCCAACTCTGCAAGTAATCACAGAACAAGGCGTAGAGCACCAGCAGGCCGGCGAGGTTGAGCAGCAGGTGCCACAGATTGGTGTGAGCTAGATTGCCTGTTATGATGCGCCACCCTTCTCCCTGAGCTATCAGCGTCCGGTTGAAGGCGATGAGATCGTTTGGCACGGTAAAGAAGAGGATCAGGCAGGCGAGTGAAAGCGTGATGAGCCAGAATAGCCCGGATTTGACTGACAACATGAAAGGGCCCAACGAACAAAATAGTCGCTACTGTACACGCTGCGTCCGCGCCCTCAAAGCCTGTCTATGCGAATATATTCATCCCGTGGTGAATCGGGCCCCCCTGGTCATTTTGCAACACCCGAGTGAGGTGGGGCATCCCAAGGGTACCGCGTCCCTGCTGGCCGCCAGCCTGACCGAGGCCCAGATCTGGGTCGGGGAGACGTTCAGCGAGCACCCGGCACTGATGCAGTTGCTGGCCACTCGTCCCTGCTATCTGCTCTGGCCCGATGAACAGGCCCGGCCTCTGGCCGAGGTGCGTGCCTTGTCCCCGGGCTCAGCTCAGGGGGAGCCTTGCTTCCTGCTGCTCGATGGCACCTGGCGCAAGGCTTATAAAATGCTCTGTCTGAACCCGGCGCTGGCCGCCTTGCCGCGCATTGCCCTCGCCACCGTCCAAGGCCAGTACCTTATCCGCAAAAAGCCTTTTGCCACGGCCTTGTCGACCCTGGAGGCTGGCTATCATCTGTTATCGCAATGGGAGGGCGACCCGGCCAAATATGCCCCCTTGCCGAGCCTGTTCCATCGTCTCAACGAGCAGTGGCTCTCCTATTCGACGCGCAAGCCAGCGGCCCTGCGCCCTTAAGAGGATCTATCAAGTGAGAAAAGCAGTTGTGGTGTTCAGTGGCGGTCAGGACAGTACCACCTGTCTGGTACAGGCCAAGGCGCAATATGACGAGGTTCACGCCATTACCTTCGACTATGGCCAGCGCCATCTGGCGGAAATTGAGACGGCCCGCACCCTATCCAAGGTGCTGGGCATGGCTGCCCACAAAGTGATGGATGTCACCTTGCTGGGGGAGTTGGCCATATCGGCCCTGACCCGGGACGATATTCCGGTCAGCGGCGAGTTGCAGGACAATGGCTTGCCCAACACCTTCGTGCCGGGCCGTAACATACTCTTCCTGACCCTGGCGGCCATCTATGCCTATCAAGTGGGCGCGGAGGCGGTGATCACCGGGGTCTGCGAGACGGATTTCTCCGGATATCCCGATTGCCGCGATGAGTTCGTCAAGGCGCTTAACCATGCGGTGGCGCTGGGACTGGATCGTGGCTTGCGTTTCGAGACGCCCTTGATGTGGCTCGACAAGGCCGAGACCTGGGCGCTCGCCGATACGTTCGGCCAGCTGAACCTGGTGCGCGAACAAACATTGACGTGCTACAACGGCCTGATTGGCGATGGCTGTGGGACTTGTCCCGCCTGCATACTGCGCCGCCGTGGTCTGGATCAGTATCTGGCTGATCGGGCAGGCGTCAGCCTGCGTCTGCAACACAAACAGGGGCGCTAGCCTTATTCACCCCGCACGGGGTCACAGTGATTGGTAACCAGTAGTTTTATGATGCTCTACCCGATTAACGAAATTTTTCAGACCATACAGGGGGAGGGGGTGTTCACCGGCCTGCCCGCTATCTTCGTGCGCCTGCAGGGTTGCCCCGTCGGCTGCCCCTGGTGCGACACCCGTCATACCTGGGTGGTGGATCCGGCGCGCCAGGTGCCGGTCAGCCAGGTGCTGGATTGTTCTAACGAATCCGATGGTTGGAGCCCGATGAGCGGCGCCCAGATATTGGCCAGTTTTGCCGAGCTGGGTTATCGGGCCAAGCACGTGGTGATCACCGGAGGGGAACCCTGCCTCTATGATCTGAACGAGCTCAGCGAGACCCTGCACCAGGCCGGTTATCAGCTGCAGATAGAAACGAGTGGTACCAGCGAGGTGCTGACCCATCCGTCGACCTGGGTCACAGTATCCCCTAAAATAGGGATGGCAGGCGGCTTGACTGTGCTGCCCAACGCCTTGGCCAGGGCCAATGAAATCAAGCATCCTGTGGCCATGATGCGACATGTCGAGGAGCTGGATGCCCTGCTCGCCAGTGTCCAGCTGCGCGAGGATGTGGTGATCGCGCTGCAACCCATCAGCCAGAAACCCAGGGCAACCCAGCTTGCCATGGCGGTCTGTATTGAACGTAATTGGCGCCTCTCTATCCAGACTCATAAATATCTGGAAATCGATTAAATGACCGGCTTGCCTGACGAACAGATATTGCTGACTCTGGCCACGCCAATGCCTTATGGCAAATATCGGGGGCGCAGGCTCATCGATTTGCCTGAACCTTATCTGGTGTGGATGGCACGGAGTGGATTTCCGGCTGGCTCTCTGGGGCAATCACTGGCATTGGCGTATGAGATAAAATTAAATGGGCTCGAGTCCATGATACTACCCATCATCGATAGGATATCAGTATGAGAATATATACCCGGCAAGGCGACAAGGGGATGACCCGATTGGCAGATGGTAGCCGCATTGCCAAAAGTCATCAGAGAGTGGCCAGTTATGGCGACATAGATGAATTAAATTCTCATATAGGTCTTCTTGCTGCGAAAATAACCGATCAGCAACCTCAGGTATTAGCCGAGCTGACACTCATTCAGCAGGAGTTGTTTGACCTGGGAGGTGAATTGGCATTTTCGAGTGAGGCACAGTCGAGTGCTATTTGGCAGGTCAGGGAGGAGTGGACGACACGACTGGAATCCCAGATCGATCATTACACTGAACAATTAGCGCCGCTGCGCCAGTTTATTCTACCCGGCGGATCTGAGGCGGCTGCCCTGGCCCATGTGGTACGGACACTGACGCGGCGCTGTGAGCGACAGCTGCTTGTCCTGGCGGAACAGGAGCAGATCAACCCTGCCGTCATCCCCTACGTCAACCGGCTCAGCGACTGGTTCTTTACCCTGGCTCGCTACCTGGTCTGCCAAGAGGGCAAGCCGGAAGTGCATTGGATTAAAGCGGCAGACAGGTAAATACCCAGATGGTTCTGACGACAGGGTGAGCAACCTTGTCTGGAGCAAAAAAAAACCTCGCCATGCGAGGTTTTTTTATAGGGAATGCCTGGATAAATCAGATAGCGAAATCTGCCAAGGATTTACCTGCTTCAACGGCCTTGGCGATAGCGGAAGGCATACGACCCTGACCGGTCCAGGTTTTCTCGACACCGTTATCATCATAACGGTATTTCGGCGGACGCGGAGCGCGCTTGCTGCCTTTAGCCGGTTCGGCGGAAGGAGCCGTGCTAACCAATTCAGCCGGGTCGATCCCCGCGGCTTTCAGCATTTCGGTATATTCATTGATTTTACGCTGACGCTCTTCGCGAGCTTGACGATCGACGGCTTCATCTTGCTGACGTTCAGCAACGATGGCGGAGAATTTCTCCAGCCCTTCTTCCAGTTGTTCCAGAGTCAGCTCACGGCAAGCGGCACGCAGGCTACGGATATTCAGCAGTACTTTCAGAAATTCAGTCATAGTGGTTACCATGCGAGCAAGAAAGGGATAAATATTGGATAACTATTTTCTGGTAATTTATACGTCAGGACGACATTAAGTCAAGTCGAGAGAATTAATAAATAATTGCCTGAAATTAAGATCATTATTTTTTAATCCCTGTCGACGGGTTAATTAGGGTGAGAAACCTCATCAAGGTGGGTGTCAGGCTAAAATCTCGTCAGATCTTTCCTCCGTGATATCTCTCACTGCCATTGTGCGGAAAGACTTGATTCGAATGAGTATTAAATCAAAAAACTTGATATAAAATGTCAGCACGATAAAATGCCCGCCGAATACCTTTTAAGTAGAGGCGCGCTGCCTATAACTACTCATGCGGAGGGTGATGCCTGTGAAGCATGAGGAAAGGAGCCAGCGCCGAAGTGATCATGCCATCATGCAGGGTCGCTGGGACTGCATCGAACAGGTGCAGTACTGCCATAGTCAATCACTATGGAGCGCTACTGAAGGGGCTGAGGAGTAACCCTTCGCGGGCTCATTTTCTTCTTTATCCTCTCGGTAGATCTCCACCTTATGTTGTAGGTGTCAAGAGATCATGGACATTACCCATTACGCCGATTCGGCGTGGTCCCTCATTCCCCCTTTGGCGGCAGTCATACTGGCCGTCACGACCCGCAAGGTGCTGCTCTCCCTCGGCGTCGGCATCGTGCTGGGCTGCCTGCTGGTAAATCAGTTTGCCCCCCTGGCCAGTGCCGAGTATCTCGGCCAGGTGGCCAAGGGGATATTCTGGGCTGACGGCGCCTTGAATGGCTGGAACGTCAATATACTGATATTCCTGCTGCTACTGGGCGGCATCATCAGTCTGCTGACGGTGTCGGGCGCGACCCTGGCATTTGCAGAATGGGCGGCGCAGCGTATCCAGGACCGACGGGGGGCCAAGCTGCTGACCGGCCTGCTGGTGTTCCTGTTCTTCATCGATGACTATTTTCACAGTCTGTCGGTGGGCACCATCTGCCGTCCGCTGACCGATCGCTTCAATATCTCCCGGGCCAAGCTGGCCTATCTGCTTGATTCAACCGCCGCCCCTGTCTGTGTGTTGATGCCGATCTCCTCCTGGGGGGCTTATATCATCGCCCTCATCGGCGGCATCTTGACGGCCCATGGTATCCAGGATCAGAGTCCCATTTCTGCCTTCGTGCAGATGATCCCCATGAACTTCTATGCCCTGTTCACCCTGGCCATGGTATTGGTGGTGATAGTGTTCCAGCTCGACATCGGTCCCATGCGTGAGCATGAGCAGCGCGCCCTCAAAGGGCAGTTGTGGGATCCGGCCAAGGGTGTGCCCCCCGGCAGCAGCGGCGATCTGCCGGTCTCCAGTCGCGGCCGGGTCATCGATCTGGTGTTGCCTATCCTGACCCTGACCGCGTCCACCGTCTATTTCATGATGGCCACCGGGGCTGCTGCCCTGGCCGAGAAAGGACTGCCGTTCGGGGTGCTGGGCGCGTTCGAGAATACCGATGTGGGTGCCTCTCTGGTCAATGGCGGCCTGTGCGGTCTTGGGGTGGCCGTGGTGCTGACTCTGCGCATGGGACTGAGCCTGCGCACCTGGCTCGAGGTCATCAAGCACGGCGTCATGGCCATGCTGCCCGCCATCTATATTCTGGTGTTTGCCTGGGCCATCGGCGCCGTCATCCGCGATGTGGAGACCGGTAAATATCTGGCTTCCCTGGCCCAGAGCGGGCTGCCCATCGAGTTGCTGCCCGTGGTGATGTTCTGCCTCTCCGGCGCCATGGCGTTTGCCACCGGCACCAGCTGGGGTACCTTCGGTATCATGCTGCCTCTGGCCGGTGATATGGCTGCCGCCAGCGAGATAAGCATGATGTTGCCGATGCTCTCTGCGGTGCTGGCCGGGGCCGTATTTGGCGATCACTGTTCACCGATATCGGACACCACCATCCTCTCCTCCACGGGGGCCGGTTGCCATCATATCGACCACGTGATGACGCAGCTGCCCTATGCGCTGACCATCGCCATCGGCGCTGCCTTCGGCTACCTGACGTTGGGACTGACCCACTCGGTCGGCGCAGGTTTTGTCACCAGCGGCGTCTGGTTCCTCGGGGTGACACTCTTCTACCTGAGAGCCAATCAGAAGGCGGCAGCCACCGCCTGATGAATGATGAGGGGCCTGCGGGCCCCTTTGTTTTTGACGCCATGCTGCGTTAGCATGCGCGCCATAAATTGGTATCGGAGCAGGCATGGCCTCACTACATTACAAATTCGCCGCGATGAATTCGGGCAAATCCACCCAGTTGATCCAGGCACACTTCAACTATCTCGAGCGGGGCATGCACCCTCTGGCCATGACGCCAGCCATTGATGACAGATCCGGACTCGGGGTGATCAGCGCCAGGGTCGGGTTGACGTTAAAGGTGGAGGTGTTTAGCGACAGCTGCGATCTGTTCGAGATGGTCAAGGCCCGCCATGCGGAGCAGGCCATCGATGTGTTCATCGTCGATGAGGCGCAATTTCTCACCAAGGAGCAGGTCTATCAGCTGGCCCGGGTGGTGGATGAGGCGGGTATTCCCGTGATTGCCTATGGCCTCAAGATTGATTTTCGTGCCGAGCTGTTCCCGGGCTCCTACCATCTGCTCTGTCTGGCCGACAAGGTGGAAGAGCTCAAGAGCATCTGCTGGTGTGGCAACAAGGCGCACATGAATGCCAGGGTCAATGCCGATGGTCAGGTGGTGCGGGATGGCGCTCAGGTGGAGATAGGGGGCAATGCCCGTTATGTCTCCCTGTGCCGCAAGCACTATCTGGCTGGCCGGGCATTTCGTTAAGTTCAGCTAGTGCAGGCTTGAATTAGGATGAAAAGGGCCCGGTCGGGCCCTTTTCTGATGGTGGGTGCAGCCATGGGAAGTGGCTCAGGCAGGGGAGGCGGGGAGCTTAATCGAATTCGCTGTCGACCGGAGTAATGATGGGGTCGGCCACCGGCAGGCGATGAAACAGCTGACGAAAATGCTGCTGAACCCGGCCTATATCGACAAGGGACATGCCGGAGGCGAAACCGAACCAGACATAGAGACCGGTCAGGTCACGGAACATGGGGGGCAGGTACTTGGGGGCGGCGATCAACCCCTCCAGATAGTGCTGATAGAGCACAGGAATGTCATCCAGGGTCACCTTGCCCACAAACAGCATGGGCAATATTTCGGGTACGCCCTCCAACACGGCGCTGCGGATGAAGTTGACCGTCTCCACATAGCCCTTTACGTAGGAGAGATCCTTGGTAAAGCAGGCGCCCCCCTCCACCATGCCGCCCCGGAATACGCGTTGGGTGATCTTGTAGGCATCATGCTCGCTCGCGCCCTTGTCCAGAAAATGGCGATAGAGTTCGATGAAGTCCGCGCCATTCTCGGCCATATCGATAGCCATCACCCTGTCCGAGATGCGTTTAGCCCGGTCCGGGAAAGAGCTGAAGGTCAGAGTCTCTATCAGCACAGCCAACCCCTCCTGGCAGGCGGTGATGCGTGGTGAGCCGGCACTGAGCCAGGTCGCATAAGGTTGCTGTCGGCCATTGAGGGTGGTGCCGACATGAACCCAGCCCTCATGGACTTCCAACACCTGCAGATCCAGCTCGGAGAAGCGGGCATGGCTGCTCAGCTTGATATAGTCACCGCCGGCTGCGGCATCCGAGACGATGCCATCGCTCAGCTTTACCTGCACCTGACCGTCGCGAAAGTAACTGGATAGCTTGTCCTGCAGCCGGTCGACCGCTGCCTGCCCCTCAAACTCCTTGGGATAGGGGCGCACCAGATTGCGGGCGCCAGGCAGGGAGAAGATGTCGCACAACCGCTCTCCCAGCTCGCGCAGTGTCTTGCGATCGCCACGCAGATGATCCCGGGCCGAGCCATAGAGACGCTGGCTGTAACGCAGAAAGTCCGGCTGACCGCGTTGGCGCAGCATCTCGATCACCACCATATATTGGTCGACGTTGGCCTGCAGTATGCGGCCCAGATCGTCATGGGGGCCCAGTTTGCGGCGGATCCTGTCCCTGAGCTCCTTGAGCTCCAGGTACTTGTTGCGCGGATCGAAGCCCAGATCCAAGCCCTGATAGAAGTTGGCATCGATGGCGGGGAGTTCACGGCCCCCCTTTGCCAGGAAGTCATGGCGGATATGATGGGGCCATTTGATGGCATCCAGAATGCGGATCGGCTTTTGCAACACCAGCAATTCATCGGAAAGGGACTTGAGGTGCAGGCGATATTTCTCTTGGATGGTCATCGATACTCGGCTGAGGGCTGCGCGCAGGTGGGCTGAGTATATGGACTGTCAGTGTCAAAAAGAAGCGCAAACAGAGGCGGGCAGGGGCCTCTGCTTTAGGTTGGCCACAAATTGGTTTAGACTGCGCCCCTCGCTTTCAAGAGTCCCATAACGTCATGATGAATACACCCAGCTCCGAAATGATAATGCGTTGGTTGCAACAGGCTCGTATCGAGCACTATGTCTGCGATCAGTGTCATGGCATCCATATCGTCTCCCTGCAATCGGTGGAAGGCATTCAGGAGAGCCGCGTCTTTGTCGAAGAGGAAGGACTGTTGTTCTCCTCCGAGCTGGAAATCCGCCCTGCGGCGCTGTTGCCCATGGTGGCCGAGCTGGGCCGGCTCAACATGCAGTATCCCTCCCTCAAGGTGTTTCTCGACATCATTGATGACAATCTGCCACGGCTGGTGGTCGGTCATACGGTGTTTACCAAGGCGGGCCTCACGGTTGAGCAATTCATCCTGTTTGTGCAGAGCACCATAGCCGCGACCCATGACGTGGTTGCCGAGTGTGAGCGTTTGGGCTTCCTCAACCTGGTCGATGTGGTGGTTGAACCGGGTTCTGTGCATTAATCCGGCAGTCGAGCGCAAGAGGCAGAGAAAGCCGTTGACGGGCGAGCGGCTTTCCCCTAAATTACGCCCCGTTGTCGCGGCATTGGCCGTGAGCAACCCTGGTGATTGAACAGGTAAAGCAGCAGTCAAGAATTTGGTGGGCTGTTCAAGTGGCTGCCCACCGACGAAGTCGGAAGAGAAGCACGCAACGCGTGCTCCGCAAGCCACTTCAAAGCAGTAAAAAATTTGGTGAGGTGTCCGAGTGGCTGAAGGAGCACGCCTGGAAAGTGTGTATACGGCAACGTATCGAGGGTTCGAATCCCTCCCTCACCGCCATATTGAAAAGCCCGACCCAGGTCGGGCTTTTTGCTGTCTGCTGTCTGCTGTCTGCTGTCTGCTGTCTGCTGTCTGCTGTCTGCTGTCTGCTGTCTGCTGTTTGCCAACATTCGTCACTCTGTCTCATATTGGGGCTAGAAAGCAGCAGCGTATCTTCCCTCTATGACGCCTGGCTGAGTGTGAGGAGGGCGATTGTGGGCAGTGATAAATAAAAAATCCGGCCTAAATGAGGCCGGATTTTTTATTTATCCAACCTTGGCTCAGATGTTTTGTGCTTCATTCGGCACAATAACAGCGGCATGATTTCCCTTCGGACCCTGCTGCAGTTCAAACTGAACGGCTTGACCCGCTTTCAGGGTTCTGTAACCTTCCATTTGAATGGTGGAGTAGTGGGCGAAGATATCGTCACCGCCCCCTTCCGGACAGATAAACCCAAATCCTTTTGCGTTGTTGAACCACTTGACTGTTCCGGTTGCCATACATCTACATCCTTTTATTGATTACCCTAAAGTCGTTGAGTAACCTGCGCCAGCCCATTATAACTAGTGATATCAACCTAATAATGGTAGGGCGCCGATTAGCAAGTAACCAATTTAGTCCAACTGATGGTCGAGTCAAGAAGTTGTTAACAAGTCATGTGATCCAGTTAACAACTCTATTGACAGCCTGACGCCTGGTGGTAGTAATCTAGAGGTACCCAAGCACAATCATGAGTAAGCAAAAAGAACTCTTTGTTAATGAAGAGATTGCGCAGTCCGAGAAGACCAAGCTGCAGCCGCCATCCATGTACAAGGTGCTGCTCAATAATGACGACTACACCCCAATGGAGTTTGTGGTTGAAGTCTTGCAGCGGTTCTTCCGGATGGATCTGGATAAGGCTACCCAGATCATGCTGAGTGTGCATTATAGTGGTAAAGGAGTCTGTGGCACCTTCACCGCAGAGATAGCGGAGACCAAGGTGGTCCAGGTCAATACCTATTCACGTAATAACGAACATCCACTGCTATGTACGATGGAAAAGGCCTAAACGACATGACGTGATGACAGAACGACACCACATTGTTGCTGTACTTAGGGGAGGTGCCTATGTTGAACAAAGAGTTAGAAAAGACGCTGAACGAGGCTTTCAAGCTCGCTCGCGATGAGCGTCACGAATTCATGACCGTTGAGCACCTGTTGTTGGCCCTGCTGGATAACAGCTCAGCCCATGAGGCCTTGAGTTCATGTGGTGCGGATGTGGAGTTGATGCGCAAGGAGATTGCGGCCTTCATCAATCAGACTACGCCGCTGATTGCCGTCGATGACGAAGATAGAGAGACCCAGCCTACGCTAGGTTTCCAGCGTGTACTGCAACGCGCAGTATTCCACGTGCAGTCCTCGGGCCATACTGAAGTCAGTGGCGCCAATGTGCTGGTGGCCATCTTCAGCGAGCAAGAGTCCCAAGCCGCTTATTTCCTGAAGAAATCCGATATCAGTCGACTGGATGTGGTCAACTTCCTCTCCCATGGTGTGCGTAAAGACAACAAGCCAGACACCCCGCAAAACAATACCGATGCTGATGATGATGTCTCAGCCGCCCAAATAGAGAGCTTTGCCACTAACCTGAATCAGCTGGTGCTTGAGGGCCGCATTGATCCCTTGATCGGGCGCGATCAGGAGCTGAGCCGCACCATACAGGTTTTGTGCCGCCGCCGTAAAAACAACCCCTTGTTTGTTGGGGAAGCGGGAGTGGGCAAGACCGCGATCGCCGAAGGCTTGGCTTATCGCATCGTCAAGGGCGATGTGCCTGAGGTCATTGCCGGCAGTACCATCTACTCCCTGGACATGGGGTCATTACTGGCCGGTACCAAATATCGTGGTGATTTCGAAAAGCGCCTCAAGGTGCTGCTCAAACAGATCGAGCGCCAGGAAGGGGCCATTCTGTTTATCGATGAAATTCATACCATCATAGGTGCAGGGGCGGCGTCTGGTGGCCAGCTGGATGCGGCAAACCTTATCAAGCCTCTGCTCTCTAATGGCTTGCTGCGCTGCGTGGGTTCCACCACTTATCAGGAATATGCCCAGATCTTCGAGAAAGATCGTGCCTTGGCGCGCCGCTTCCAGAAGATCGATATCGTAGAACCGACCATAGATGATACGACTCGCATCCTGATGGGCCTCAAGAGCCGCTACGAGGCGCATCACAGTGTGCGCTACACCGCCAAGGCTATTCGGGCCGCGGCCGAGCTCTCAGCAAAGTACATCAATGATCGCCATCTGCCAGACAAGGCCATTGACGTGATCGATGAAGCCGGGGCAGGGCAGCGTATGTTGCCAGTGAGCAAGCGCAAGAAAGTGATCAATGTGGCCGAGATTGAGTCCATTGTGGCCAAGATAGCGCGTATTCCGGAAAAATCTGTCTCCTCCTCCGATAAGGAAGTGCTCAAGAATCTGGAACGTAACCTCAAGATGGTGGTGTTTGGCCAGGATAAGGCGATTTCGGTGCTGACCGATGCCATTCGTCTTTCTCGTTCAGGGTTGGGGAACGAGCGACGCCCGGTCGGTTGCTTCCTGTTTGCTGGCCCAACCGGGGTGGGCAAGACAGAAGTCACCCAGCAGCTCGGTAAGGCCCTTGGGGTCGAGATGCTGCGCTTTGACATGTCGGAATACATGGAGCGTCATACGGTCTCTCGACTGATTGGTGCCCCGCCCGGTTATGTTGGCTTTGAACAAGGTGGCCTGTTGACCGATGCGGTGATCAAGCACCCCCACGCCGTGTTGTTGCTCGATGAAATCGAGAAGGCACACCCGGATGTGTTCAATCTGCTGCTGCAGGTCATGGATAACGGGACGCTCACCGATAATAACGGGCGCAAGGCGGATTTTCGTAACATCATCTTGGTGATGACCACTAATGCGGGTGTACAGGAGACGCAGCGCAAGTCCATTGGCTTCCAGCAGCAAGATCTCAGCCACGATGCTATGGAAGTGATCAACAAGACGTTCAGCCCTGAGTTCCGTAACCGGCTCGATCACACCATCTGGTTTAATCATTTGGATATGGCGGTGATCTATCAAGTGGTCGACAAGTTCATCGTCGAACTGCAGGTGCAGCTGGATGCCAAGGGAGTATCCCTCGAGATATCGGAAGATGCCCGTCACTGGTTGGCCGAGAAGGGCTATGACAGGGCGATGGGAGCTAGACCCATGGGACGGGTCATTCAGGAACACCTCAAGAAACCCCTGGCCAATGAGATCCTATTTGGCTCACTGGTCGATGGGGGTATCGTCAAGGTTGAAGTAGTAAATGATAGCCTCAGCTTCGATTTTCAGGTCGATGTTGAAGCCGTGCCTCACTAACTAGAAACCACGAAACGACAAAAAACCCCAACCATCAGGTTGGGGTTTTTTGCTGAATTCCTGGCTTAGCGAGAGCGGAAAACAATACGACCCTTGGAGAGATCGTAGGGAGTCAGAGCGACTGTCACCTTGTCACCAGTCAGGATACGAATGTAGTTTTTGCGCATCTTGCCGGAAATGTGAGCGATAACCACGTGACCATTCTCCAGTTCCACACGGAACATGGTATTGGGCAGGGTTTCCAAGATAGTGCCCTGCATCTCAATACTGTCTTCTTTAGCCATTGAATCCTCTTGATAAGCCACAACAAAAATCCGCTGGATCATGCCGGATTTAAGCCAATGTGTAAAGTTTACTCGGGCTTGGTGACGATATTTTTCCATTCACCCTTAATAAGTCGCTCATGGGGCAGGAAGCGGCTCTTGTATTTCATCTTGCGACACTCCTCAACCTGATAGCCCAAATAGAGCCACTGACGACCAGTCCGCCGCCCCAGATCCAGCTGGCTCAAGATGGCAAAGGTCCCGATGGATCGATCGGCAAAGGCGGGATCGAAGAAGGTGTACATGGCGCTCAAGGCGTGAGGCAAGAGGTCCGTGACGGCCACACCGATCAGCCGGTTATTCTGATGGATCTCGAGATAGAGCGGCGGCATCCAGTCGCAGTGCAGAAAGCCCTTGTACTGGCTACGGCTGGGAGGGTACATGCTGCCGTCCCGGTGTCGCTGGCGGATATAGCGCTCATACAGCTGGTAATACTCGGGCTTGTCGTCATAGCTCAGCACCAGGGAGAGATCCTGGTTTTGTTGCTGGATGCGCTTCTGGCTGCGACTGGGCACAAATTGCTCGCTGTGGATACGCAGAGACTGACAGGCGCTGCAGCTCGGGCAGTGGGGGCGATAGATGTCGTTGCCGCTGCGGCGAAAACCGGCAGTCAACAAGCGTTCGTAACCGTGAGCATTGAGCAGGTCGTTGTCCATCAGTACCAGCAGCTGCTCCTGTTGATGTTCCAGATAGCTGCAGGCATGTTTGGGGGTCAGGCCGACTTTGAGGATCACTTCTTCTGTCATAGGCTGATTGACCTCGTTTGCCAGCACCCCTTACGCAGTGGTTGCTGCCGCAGTGTCGCCAGCGCCGCTAAAAACTGGCTACGGGGCCACTCTTCGATGCCCAGGGTCGCCAGGAAGCTGTTTTGCATCTGGCAGTCGATGAGGGCACCGTCGTGGCATTCGAAATGACGACAGAGGGCCCACATGGCCACTTTGGCGCCGTTATCGATACGGCTGAACATGGACTCGCCACAGAAGAGGCGACCGACGGCGATACCATAGAGCCCTGCCTGTAACTGCCCGTCTTGCCACACTTCGATGGAGTGAGCGTGACCCAGACGATGCAATGCTTGATAGGCCGCTATCATCTCGCTGCTGATCCAGGTGCCACTGGCGGTGGGCCTGGGGGCGGCGCAGGCGGTGATAACCTGATTAAAGGCGCGATTGATGGAAATATCGAATGAATGACGGCGCAAAAACTTTTTCAGGCTGCGTCCCACATGCAGGCGGGAGGGGACTATTACCCCACGGGGATCCGGTGACCACCATAGCAGGGCCTGGTGGGGTTCATTCCATGGAAAGATCCCGTTGTGGTAAGCTGCGAGCAGACGAGGAGGGGAGAGATCGCCTCCAATCGCAAGCAGGCCATTGGGCTCATCCAGCGCGTGTTTGGGGTGGGGGAACCGGGTCGGCTCATCATCCAGTTGGGTCAGGTAGCAAGACATAGCATCGAGAGGTTTCATAGATGAAGGCCATTATCCTGATAGTATCCAGCCTGCTGTGCTTTGTCACGATGCAGGCCAGTGCCGAGGTCTATCAACGCAATACGGCGCGCCCGGTCAACCAGGTGGTGTTTGGTCAGGTCGAGACGATGCGCAACATTACCCAGCGTCAGGTGATTGAGTCGCAGCAATCTGGCTGGAAGACGTTGGGTGGCGCCCTTATCGGGGGGCTGATCGGCAACCAGTTTGGCGGCGGCCATGGCCGGGAGATAGCCACCGCAGTGGGGGCCTTGGCGGGCGCCGGTGCGGCGCAGTATTACCAGTCCGGCACTGAGGTGGTGGAGAACAAGTTGGTGGAGCTGCTCATTCGCAACGATCAGGACGCGCTGGTCAATGTGATCCAGGACTTCGATCCGGCCATGGTCTTCGCCCAGGGCGACAAGGTGCGGATCCTCTATTTTGATGATGGGGTGCGGGTCGACAAGACATATTGAGTCATGACTAGCACAAGGAGTCACCCGTGTCGTCAGCCTCTGTCGCTGACCCGAGTGGCAGAGAAGAGGCGGTATTGGCCACAAATCGAGAACAGACCAAAGACGTGATGCGGGGTCTGGATACAACAAAGGCATGCCGAGGCATGCCTTTGTCATTGACAGCATCTGGCCCTGCACAGGGCGAGAGGCGCTTATTGCGCGTCGAGGAAACGCTCGGCATCCAGGGCGGCCATGCAACCAGTACCGGCCGAGGTGATGGCCTGACGGTAGTTGTGGTCGGCCACGTCGCCGGCGGCGAACACGCCTTCAATGCTGGTCTGGGTGGCGAAGCCTTGCAGACCGCCGCGGACCAGCAGATAGCCATTCTCCATGGCCAGCTGGCCTTCGAAGATCTGGGTGTTCGGCTGGTGACCGATGGCGATAAAGACCCCCATCAGCGGCAGCTCAGAGGTGCTGTCATCCTTGGTGCTGCGCAGGCGGATGCCGGTCACGCCCATTTCGTCGCCCAGCACCTCGTCCAGGGTCTGGTAGGTGTGCAGCACTATGTTGCCACTGGCGACCTTGTCGTGCAGGCGCTTGATCAGGATTTTTTCGGCCCTGAACTCGTCGCGACGATGAACCAGGTGCACCTTCTTGGCGATGTTCGCCAGGTAGAGTGCCTCTTCCACGGCGGTGTTGCCGCCGCCGACCACGGCCACTTCCTGGTTGCGATAGAAGAAGCCATCACAGGTGGCACAGGCGGAGACGCCGCGACCCTTGAAGGCCTCTTCAGATGGCAGACCCAGATACTTGGCAGAGGCGCCGGTAGCGATGATCAGGGCATCACAGCTGTACTCACCGCTGTCACCCTTGAGGCGGAACGGACGCTGGTTCAGGGACACTTCGTTGATGTGATCGAACAGGATGCGGGTATCGAACTTCTCCGCATGTTCCTTCATTCGCTCCATCAGCGCCGGACCGGTCAGCCCTTCTGCATCACCGGGCCAGTTCTCCACTTCCGTGGTGGTGGTCAACTGGCCACCTTGCTGCATGCCGGTGACCAGCAGGGGATTGAGGTTGGCACGGGCGGCGTAGACGGCGGCCGTGTAGCCTGCCGGGCCTGAGCCCAGGATCAGCAGCTTGCTGTGAATGACTTCGCTCATGGTGTGATTTCCGAGACGTAATGAGTTTGCGCGATTGTAGGGAATTCGTGATCCGGGGTCAAAGGGCAGTGCGTCGATTGTGTTAATCGCCCGCCCTGAATATCAGCCATAAAAAAACCGCCCATCGCGGGCGGATTTTCACTCATCTCGACTTGTTGGCAAGGGAGATCAGTTCAACAGGGTCAGGGGGTCGGTGAAGGCAAGGCCATGGGCCTCGGCGACCTCGGCACAGGTCAATTTTCCCGCCATCACGTTGAGGCCGTTCAGCAGGTGCTTGTCGGCAAGCAGAGCGGCTTTGTAGCCTTGATCTGCCAGACGGATGATGAAGGGCAGGGTGGCATTGTTGAGGGCGAAGGTGGAGGTACGCGCCACGGCCCCGGGCATGTTGGCCACGCAGTAGTGCACCACCTCATCGACGATATAAGTGGGATCCTGGTGTGTGGTGGCATGAGATGTCTCGACGCAGCCACCCTGATCGATGGCGACATCGACAATGGCCGAACCTGGCTTCATGCGGGCAATATGGTCACGGGTGACAAGTTTCGGCGCAGCGGCGCCTGGGATCAGCACACCACCAATCACCAGATCGGCGCTTAACACGTGGCGCTCTATGGCTTCGCTGGTGGAGTAGATCACCTTGGCGGCGCCCTGAAACTCGCTGTCGAGGCGACGCAGGGCATCAACACTGCGATCCAGGATGGTGACATCGGCCCGCATGCCAACGGCCATGCGGGCTGCATTGGAACCGACCACTCCGCCACCCAGTATCACCACCTTGGCCGGCTCGACCCCGGGTACGCCGCCGAGCAACATACCGCTGCCGCCACGGGATTTCTCCAGCGCCTGGGCGCCGGCTTGAATAGACATGCGACCGGCAACTTCGGACATGGGGGCCAGCAGGGGCAAGCCGCCACGGTCATCGGTGACGGTTTCATAGGCGATGCAGATGGCGCCGCTGCCGATCAACTCTTGGGTCTGGGGCAGGTCTGGCGCCAGGTGCAGATAGGTAAACAACACCTGGTCGGGGCGCAGCATGGCACGCTCGGCGGCCTGGGGTTCTTTGACCTTGACTATCATCTGTGACTTTGCAAAAACATCGGCAGCAGAGGCCAACATTTCGGCGCCAGCAGCTTGATAATCTGCGTCGGTGAAGCCGATGCCAGTTCCCGCCCCGCTTTGGACGAAAACAGTATGGTTTCGTGCTGTCAGTTCACGTACACTGGCTGGAACCATGCCTACGCGATATTCATGGTTTTTTATTTCTTTAGGTACACCGATAATCATGCTATCCCTCGTCTATAGATTGGTGTTTTATGTTGCCATATTGTTAAGCGACATTTGCGCCTAGTATATTCAGGTATTGACAGGATTTGTGACCATAATTATAAAATGACTGGTGATTCTTACCAAAAAATAGCCAAAGGATGGAATAAAATGATGGAAGCTAAGAGTCGGCTAAAGGATTTGGACAGGATTGATCGCAACATTCTTAATGAACTGCAAAAGGATGGCAGGATTTCGAATGTTGAGTTGTCCAAACGAGTTGGCCTGAGTCCCACACCCTGTCTGGAACGGGTTCGTCGCCTGGAGCGACAAGGCTATATCGAAGGATATGCCGCTATTCTGAACCCTCATTATCTGGATGCTTCTCTGCTGGTGTTTGTGGAAATCACCTTGAACCGGGGCGCCCCGGACGTGTTTGAACAGTTCAACAAAGCCGTTCAAGTACTCGAAGAGATCCAGGAATGTCATCTGGTCTCCGGTGATTTCGATTACCTGCTCAAGACCCGCGTCAGCGACATGTCTGCCTACCGCCGCCTGCTTGGGGAAACCCTGTTGCGACTGCCCGGCGTCAACGACACGCGCACCTATGTGGTGATGGAAGAAGTAAAACAGAGTAGTCGACTGGTAATTAGTACCCGATAGAGTATTTTGTTCTGTGATGTGTCACGCAATTGATGCATCATAAAAATGAGAAACGAGCGGCCAGTCCGCTCGTTTCTGCTTGTCGAGTCTGTCGCGTCAATGGGCAGACAGGCTGACAAACGATAGGTTTTTCAGGGATACTGGGCCCCCTTGTCCCACGCGTTATTTTGTTTTCAGAAAGGAGCCGGAGTTTGGCCGAGAAAAAGCTGTTTACTCCTTTATCAGGCACCCAACGGATCTTCGAAGCCGTCTTGATCGCCATCACACTGTTGGCTGCCTACCTCTTGCTTGCCCTGCTCACATACCACCCCGCCGATCCCGGCTGGTCCCAGACATCCTGGGAAGGGGATGTGAAGAATCTGGCGGGGAGCGCCGGTGCCTGGATAGCCGATATTACCATGTTCACCTTCGGGGCCTTCTCCTACTTGGTGCCGCCCTTGTTGGTACTGCTGGGCTGGAGTCTGTTCTGGCGACCGAGCCGCTTGCTGGAAGTCGATTACCTGACCCTGTCGGTGCGCATCGTAGGCTTCATCCTGACGGTGCTTGGCATGTCGGCCATCGCCAGCATGAACTTCAACGACATGCAGAACTTCTCGGCCGGTGGTCTGGTCGGCGATGTGATTGCCTCGGCCGTGATCCCGCTGTTTGGTGGCGTCGGTGCCAACCTGATGCTGCTCTGTTTCGTGGCAACAGGCATCACGCTGTTCACCGGCTGGTCCTGGCTCACCATCGTCGAGCGGATCGGCAGCGCCTGCACGGGGTCGGTGTCTGCTATCTACCACCTGCCCACGACCCTGGGACACTGGCTCAGTGGCGGTTGGCGTCAACCCCGTTATGACGGGCCGGATCCGCTGCTGGAAGGCAGTGCCGGTACCCTGGCCCTGGATGATGAGGACGATGAGCCTCACAGTGGCTGGCTGCGCGGTGCCAAGGGGCCCCAAGGCGGCAAGGGGAAGAGGGCGGTCAAATCCGAGGAGTGGTTGCCTGAGCTGGACGAAGATACTTTCCAGTTCGATCCGGATTTCGATGATGAGGATGACGCGCCCGCTCCGGCCCCCGTCAAACGTGGCCAGCGTCCCCGTCAGCCGGTGGTAAAGGCCAGCGAAGAGGAGATGGACCTGCCTTGGGCTGACAATGGTGACGATGCACCAAGCCCTGCCGCGGCCCGCCCTCCTGTCTCCAAACGCACCGCCATGGCCAACATGGCGCCGCTGCCGAGCCTGGACTTGCTCGACCGTCCCCCGGCCAAGACTCAGTCGATGAGCCCGGAGGAGCTGGAGCGCATGGCGCGTCTGGTGGAGGCCAAACTTGCCGACTATAACGTGCAGGCCAAGGTGGTCGGCGTCTACCCGGGCCCTGTCATCACCCGTTTCGAGCTCGACCTTGCCCCAGGCATGAAGGCGAGCAAGATAACCAACCTGTCGCGGGATCTGGCACGTTCGCTCTCTGCCAGCAGCGTGCGGGTGGTGGAGGTGATCCCCGGCAAGACCTTCATCGGCATCGAACTGCCCAACCGGGTTCGCCAGACGGTCTACATGCGCGAAGTGGTGGATTGCGAAGATTTCCACAACAGCGAGAGCCCCCTGACCATGGTGCTCGGCCAGGATATCGCCGGTGAGCCCGTGGTGGTGAATCTCGCCAAGATGCCGCACCTGCTGGTGGCCGGTACCACCGGCTCGGGCAAGTCGGTCGGGGTGAACACCATGATCGTCTCCATGCTCTACAAGGCGAGCCCGGACGATCTGCGCTTCATCATGATCGATCCCAAGATGCTGGAACTCTCGGTCTACGAGGGGATACCGCATCTGCTTACCGAGGTGGTGACCGACATGAAGGACGCCGCCAATGCCCTGCGCTGGTGCGTGGGCGAGATGGAGCGTCGCTACAAGTTGATGTCGGCGGTCGGGGTGCGCAACCTCAAGGGCTATAACACCAAGGTGCAGATGGCATCTGATGCGGGCAACCCCATGCGCGATCCGCTGTGGCGCCCGGGGGACTCCATGGATCAGATGGCCCCCGAGCTCGAGAAGCTGCCGCACATCGTGGTGGTGGTGGACGAGTTTGCCGACATGATGATGATCGTCGGCAAGAAGGTGGAAGAGCTGATCGCCCGTATCGCCCAGAAGGCGCGGGCCGCCGGTATTCACCTGATCTTGGCGACCCAGCGTCCCTCGGTGGATGTGATAACGGGCCTCATCAAGGCCAACATCCCGACCCGGATCTCCTTCCAGGTGTCGAGCAAGATAGATTCCCGCACCATCCTGGATCAGGGCGGCGCCGAATCCCTGCTCGGCATGGGGGACATGCTCTACATGCCGGCCGGCACCTCCAACCCGACCCGGGTCCACGGCGCCTTCGTCGATGACCACGAGGTGCACAAGGTGGTGGCGGATTGGAAGCTGCGCGGTGAGCCCAACTACATCCAGGAGATCCTCTCCGGTGAGTCGGAGGAGGGCGGCAGCGGCGATTATGGCAGCAGTGGTGATGAAGAGCTGGACCCGCTGTTCGACGAGGCGGTGGCCTTCGTGGTGGAATCCCGTCGTGGTTCAACCTCCAGCGTGCAGCGCAAATTCAAGATTGGCTACAACAGAGCGGCCCGGCTCATCGAACAGATGGAGAACCAGGGCATCGTCAGCAGCCCCGGTGGCAACGGCCAACGGGATGTGCTGGCACCGCCTCCGGTACGTGATTGATAGCGTGTGTGTCCTGGCCATGCCCTTAGCGGGTGTGGCCTTTTAGCGAGAGACCTTATGAAAAAACAGTTATTGATGGGAACCGTGCTGCTCATCGCCAGCAGCCAGGTGTGGGCCGATGCGGCCAGTGATCTCAAGCAGAAGCTGGCAGCCGTCAACCTCTTCTCCGCCCAGTTCCAGCAGACCGTCTTTGACAGCAAGGGCAAAGAGCTGCAAAAAGCGAGCGGCGATCTGCTGGTGTCGCGCCCTAATCGCTTCAACTGGCACACCACCTCACCGGACGAGAGCCTGATCGTGGCCGATGGCAAGGATGTCTGGATCTACGATCCCTTCGTCGAACAGGTCACCGCCCTCAAGTTGCAAGATGCCGTGGTCAATACCCCTTTCATCCTGATCGCCAGCAGCGATGACAAGTACTGGAAAAACTACGACGTGACCGAGCAGGATGATGTGTTCACCGTCACCAGCCGCAATCAGGACGAACTGATCGCCTCCTTCAGAATTACCTTCGACCGGCAGGAGAACATCAGCCGCTTCGACGTGAAAGAGGCCCAGGGTCAGTGGAGCGAGTTCACCCTGAGCGGCTTCAATCGCAAGCCGGCGCTCAAGGGCAACGAGTTCGTGTTCAAGACGCCCAAGGGGGTCGCGCTGGACGACCAACGCTGATGAGCAATCTCTCTTTGGACTTCTCATCGGACTTTCGTCCACTGGCCGCACGGATGCGGCCGCAGACTCTTGACCAGTACATAGGCCAACAGCATATCCTGGGACCGGACAAGCCCCTGCGCAAAGCCATCCTGGCGGGGCACTGCCACTCCATGATCCTGTGGGGCCCCCCCGGCACCGGCAAGACCACCCTCGCCGAACTCGTTGCCCACTACTGCCAGGCCGAGGTGGAGCGGCTCTCCGCGGTCACTTCCGGCATCAAGGAGATCCGCGCCGCCATCGACAAGGCCAAGGAGAACAGCTGGCGCGGAGTGCGTACCATACTGTTCGTGGATGAGGTGCACCGCTTCAACAAGAGCCAGCAGGATGTGTTCCTGCCCCACATCGAAGATGGCACCATCACCTTCATCGGTGCCACCACCGAAAACCCCTCGTTCGAACTCAACAACGCACTGCTCTCCCGGGCCCGGGTCTATCTGCTCAAACGGCTGGAAGAGCAAGATATCCTCGCCATGATCAGTCAGGCCCTGACCGACCCACGGGGCCTCAATGATCCGACCCTCACCTTCGCCCCCGGGGTGAAGGAGGCGCTGGCCAAGGCGGTGGATGGGGACGGGCGCAAGTCCCTCAACTATCTGGAGCTGCTGGGAGACATGGCCGAGGCAAACGGGGAGGGGGAGAGAGTGATCGACAGCGCCCTGCTCGCCGCCGTAGCGGGGGAGCACGTGGCGCGCTTCGACAAGGGGGGCGATCACTTCTATGACCTCATCTCGGCGGTGCACAAGTCCATTCGCGGCTCGGCCCCCGATGCGGCGCTCTACTGGTATGCCCGCATGGTGAGCGCGGGCTGCGACCCGCTCTACATCGCTCGTCGTCTGCTGGCCATCGCCTCGGAAGATGTCGGCAACGCCGATCCCCGTGCCATGCAGGTGGCGCTGTCGGCCTGGGATTGCTTCCACCGCATCGGCCCGGCAGAAGGGGAGCGGGCCATCGCCCAGGCCATTGTCTATCTCGCCTGCGCCCCCAAGAGCAATGCGGTCTACACCGCCTGGAAGGCGGCGCTGCGAGATGCCAAGGAGCAAGCGGACTTCGAGGTGCCACCGCACCTGCGCAACGCCCCGACCAAGCTGATGAGCGATCTGGGTTATGGCGCCGAATATCGCTATGCCCATGACGAACCCGGTGCCTATGCCGCCGGCGAGAGCTACTTCCCGCCTGAACTGGCCGGCACGCAATATTACCAGCCGACGGATCGCGGGCTTGAGAAACAGATAGCCCAGAAACTCGATTATCTGCGTGAGCTGGATGGGCAGAGTCCCCGCCGAAGAGAGAAGTAGGGGACCGGTCTGGAGATTGGCACGCCAATCGACAGGATCGGCGAATATTGGCCGCCTTGTGCCCTCAAACTTGGCAAAAACGACAGCAATAGTCCCTGTTCGGGCAGGGGGGCGGTCTGCTACACTGCCCCTCTGACCCCGTTTGTCTCGGCCTTGCGCCATCTTCTTGATGTCGAACGCCTGATTTTGCAGGCTCGACTCTGAAGACCCGGGGTGCGCCAACCGATGTTAACTTCCGGATCTGTTCTCTCGCCAGGTTTGATAACCCAGGCCCAGATCCCATCTGAAAAAGTAGGTAAACCATGCTGGATCCCAAATATCTGCGCAGCGATATCATCGATGCTGCCACGCGTCTGGCGACACGTGGCTACGTTCTGGACGTAGCGGCGGTCAATGCTCTGGAAGAGAAACGCAAGGATCTGCAGTCCCGCACCCAGGAGCTGCAGGCCGAGCGCAACGCCCGCTCCAAGTCCATCGGTGAGGCGGCTCGCCGTGGTGAAGATGTGGCGCCGCTCAAGGCCATCGTGACCCAGATCAACGACGAGCTGGAAACCAGCAAGGTCGAACTCGAGGCCCTGCTGCGCGATATCAAAGCCATCGCCGATGGCATGCCGAACCTGCCAAGCGACAGCACCCCGGTCGGTCGCGACGAGAATGACAACGTCGAAGTACGCCGTTGGGGTACCGTCCGTGCATTTGATTTCCAGCCGCGGGATCATGTGGAAGTGGGCGAGGGCCTCAAGGGGCTGGACTTCAAGAACGGCGTCAAGCTGTCGGGTTCGCGCTTCGTGGTGATGAAGGGGCAGATTGCCCGCCTGCACCGCGCCCTGGCGCAGTTCATGCTGGACTTGCATACCCAGCAGCATGGCTACACCGAGTGCTACGTGCCCTATCTGGTCAATCCGGACAGCCTCTATGGCACCACCCAGCTGCCGAAGTTCTCCGAAGATCTGTTCAACACCGGTATCGTCTCCGACGCCGAAGAGGGCAGCAAGGAGCGCAAGCTCTCCCTGATCCCGACCTCGGAGGTGCCGCTCACCAACATGGCCCGTGACGAGATCTTCGATGAGCAGGAGCTGCCCATCAAGATGACGGCGCACAGCCCCTGCTTCCGCTCCGAGGCCGGCTCCTACGGTCGCGATACCAAGGGCCTGATCCGCATGCACCAGTTCGACAAGGTCGAGATGGTCCAGCTGGTACACCCGGAGCAATCCTGGGATGCGCTGGAAGAGATGGTCGGTCATGCGGAGAAGGTGTTGCAACTGCTGGAGCTGCCGTATCGAGTGATGGCGTTGTGCACCGGTGACATGGGCTTCGCCGCCGCCAAGACCTACGATCTGGAAGTGTGGCTGCCAGCCCAGGACACCTACCGCGAGATCTCGTCCGTCTCCAACTGTGGCGATTTCCAGGCGCGCCGCATGCAGGCGCGGGTGCGCATCGATGGCAGACCCCAGCTGATCCATACCCTCAACGGCTCCGGCCTGGCGGTGGGTCGTACCCTGGTGGCGGTGATCGAGAACTACCAGCAGGAAGATGGCCGTATCGCTATTCCGGCGGCCTTGCAGTCCTACATGGGCGGCCTGACCCACATCGGTTAACCAGCCCCATTTGAATGTCATAAGCCATGGATTTCCATGGCTTTTTTGTTTTTGAATCCCTTATTCATCTTCTATTCAGTGCACCGGGGGTAAAAGGCTCGCGGTCAATTCATCGCGGATTGATTCGGCTCGGTGATCAGGGTGCGCACTTCGTCCTTGCTCAGGTTCACTAGAAACGCAGGCGTATCGGCTGCACCGGCCGATTGCATGTTTCAAATGAATAAGGAGTAATTGATGACGTCGAGGACGACACCATTGGCGCCCGCGCGCCCCGGCCTGTTCAACCGCTTTTTGAACGGGGTCGAATGGCTTGGTAATCTGCTACCACATCCCATCACACTATTTGCCCTCTTCTCCCTCACTCTGATTGTGGCCTCCGGCATCGCCGCCTGGCTGGGCGTCAGCGTGGTGGATCCGCGCCCGGAAGGGGCGCCCGGCCGCAGCGTCGACGGCATGATCACCGTGGTCAGCCTGCTCAGTGCCGAAGGCTTGCAACGCATCGTCTCCAACCTGGTGACCAACTTCACCGGCTTCGCACCGCTGGGCACTGTGCTGGTGGCGTTGCTCGGGGTGGGCATTGCCGAACACTCCGGCCTGCTCAGCGCCGCCATGCGGGGCATGGTGATGAGCGCCTCCCGCCGCATGGTCACGCTGACCATCGTCTTTGCCGGGATCATGTCCAACACGGCGGCCGAGCTTGGCTACGTGGTGCTGATCCCCCTGGCGGCCATGATCTTCCACTCCCTGGGTCGCCATCCTCTGGCGGGTCTGGCGGCGGCCTTTGCCGGTGTCTCCGGTGGCTACTCTGCCAATCTGCTGCTTGGCACCGTGGATCCCCTGCTCGCAGGCATCACCCAGATAGCGGCCCGCATCATCGATCCCGGTTATGTGGTCGGCCCCGAGGTGAACTGGTACTTCATGTTCGTCAGTACCTTCCTCATCACCGGCCTGGGCGCCTGGGTGACCGAGAAGATAGTCGAACCCAAGCTCGGTAAATATGACCCGAGCGAGGCGAGTGTCTCTCTGGATCAACAGGCAGAGTCCCTGACTGCCCGGGAGAAGCGTGGCCTCTGGTCGGCCCTGGTGGCCGTGCTGGTGGTCAGTGGCCTGCTGGCGCTGACCGTGGTACCAGCGGATGGCATATTGCGCCATCCTGAGACGGGGGCCATTGCGGGCTCTCCCTTCCTGCACGGCATTGTCGCCTTCATCTTCGTCTTCTTCGCCGTGCCAGGTTTTGTCTACGGCAAGGTCGTGGGCACCATGAAGAGCGACAAGGACGTGATCAAGGCGATGTCCACCAGCATGAGTACCATGGGCATGTACATCGTCCTGGTGTTCTTCGCGGCCCAGTTCGTTGCCTACTTCTCCTGGACCAACTTCGGGACAGTGTTTGCGGTCAAGGGGGCAGGGGCCCTGCAGGCTCTGGGCCTGACCGGTCCCGGTCTCTTCTTTGGCTTCATACTGATGTGCGCCGTCATCAACCTGATGATTGGTTCGGCATCGGCCCAGTGGGCGGTCACGGCGCCCATCTTCGTGCCCATGCTGATGCTGATTGGTTACTCCCCTGAGGTCATCCAGGCGGCATACCGGATCGGGGATTCAGTGACCAACATCATCACCCCCATGATGAGCTACTTCGGCTTGATCCTGGCGGTGGCGGTGCGTTACCAGAAATCCTTAGGGATAGGCACGCTCATTGCGACCATGCTGCCCTATACCCTGGTATTCCTGCTGGGCTGGAGCCTGCTGTTCTATGTCTGGGTGTTTGTGCTGGGGCTGCCGGTCGGTCCGGGCGCCGCCACTTTCTACCCGGCACAGGGCTAAGTCATCAGGGGCGCCAACTGGGCGCCCCTTCATTTTTGGCGGGGAAGGGAAGAAGTTTCCCAAGCAATCCGCAATCGTTTTTGTTAGAATTCGCCGCAATTTTGCAAGACACACGAACGACTCATGGTTTGGATTGATTACACAATTTTGGGCATCGTTGCCCTCTCAGCCCTGATAAGCCTGGTGCGTGGTTTCGTCAAGGAAGCCATGTCCCTCGTTACCTGGTTTGTCGCCTTCTTTATCGCCAGTAACTTCTACCCCGATCTCGCCGTCTTCTTCACCTCCATCACCGATCAGCTACTGCGCAATGGCTTGGCCATCGCGGCCCTCTTCGTCGCAACCCTGATCCTTGGCGCCATCGTCAACTATGTGGTGGGGGAGCTGGTCAACAAGACGGGGCTATCGGGTACGGATCGGGTACTCGGCATCTGCTTCGGTGCCCTGCGTGGTGCGCTCATCGTCAGCGCCCTGCTGTTTTTTATGGATACCTTCACCAGCCTGCCTCAGGCGGATTGGTGGCAGGGATCCCGGTTGATCCCCGAATTCGGGCTGGTCATCCAGTGGTTCTTTGATTTCATGCAGAACTCATCGAGTTTTCTTAAACAGGTACAGTGACTTCGAGGTAGCAAGGACATGTGTGGTATTGTCGGTATAGTTGGCACCACCCCCGTCAATCAGGCCCTCTACGACGCCTTGACGGTGTTGCAGCACAGGGGCCAGGACGCCGCCGGGATCGTGACCATTGATAGTGGAAACTTCCGGCAACGCAAGGCCAACGGCCTGGTGAAGGACGTGTTTGAAGTGCGTCACATGCAGCGACTGAAAGGGCATATCGGCATTGGACATGTCCGATATCCCACCGCCGGCAGCTCCAGCGCCGCGGAAGCCCAGCCTTTTTACGTCAACTCCCCCTATGGCATGGTGCTGGCCCATAACGGCAACCTCACCAACGCCAAAGATCTGAAAGAGCAGCAGTTCAAGGTCGCTCGCCGCCACATCAACACCACCTCGGACTCCGAAGTGCTGCTGAACGTGCTGGCCCACGAGCTGGATCTGTGCGACAAGATGGCGCTGCGTCCGGAAGATATCTTCCAGGCCGTGCGCAAGACCCATCAGCAGATCCGTGGTGCTTACGCCGTGGTCTCCCTGGTGATAGGCCATGGCCTCATCGGCTTCCGTGATCCCAACGGCATACGCCCGCTGATCCTGGGTCGCCGTATCGATGAACAGGGCCAGCTCGAATACATGCTCGCCTCCGAGAGCGTGGCACTCGATGCCATCGGGTTTGAGACGGTACGTGACGTCGCCCCGGGCGAGGCCATCTACATCACCGAGCAGGGCCAGCTCTTCTCCGAGCAGTGCAGCGATGCGCCGCAGATAAATCCCTGCATCTTCGAATACGTCTACTTCGCTCGCCCGGACTCGTGCATCGACAAGGTCTCCGTCTATGCCGCGCGCCTCAACATGGGTCGCAAGCTGGGCAAGAAGATCGCCCGTGACTGGGACGATCTGGACGTGGATGTGGTCATTCCCATCCCGGAAACCTCCTGTGATGTGGCGCTGGAAATCGCCCACACCCTGGGGCTGCCTTACCGCCAGGGCTTCGTGAAGAACCGCTACATAGGCCGGACCTTCATCATGCCGGGCCAGACCCAGCGCAAGAAATCGGTGCGCCGCAAGCTCAATGCCATCGGCTCCGAGTTCAAGGGCAAGAAGGTGTTGTTGGTGGATGACTCCATCGTCCGTGGCACCACCTCAGAGCAGATCATCCAGATGGCCCGCGAAGCTGGCGCCGCCAAGGTCTACTTCGCCTCGGCCGCCCCCGAGATCCGCTTCCCCAACGTCTATGGCATCGACATGCCAACCGCCAACGAGCTGATCGCCCATGGTCGTGAAGTGGAAGAGGTGTGTGCGCTTATCGGTGCCGACGGGCTGATATTCCAGGATCTGGAAGACCTGGAAGAGGCGGTGCGTGAGCTGAACCCGGAACTGCGTCACTTCGAGACCTCGGTGTTCAACGGTAACTACGTGACTGCGGATGTGGATCAGGCTTATCTGGATCACCTCAACTCCCTGCGCAACGACGACAACAAGGCGGTGCGTGAGTGGCAGGAAGAGACCAACAATCTGGAAATTTTTAACGAAGGCAGTTAAACGTTTTCCAGGTTGTGTGAGACAGCATGCAAGACAACGGAGGCCAATGGCCTCCGTTTTTCATGGGCATTAGCCGCATTCCGGCTAGCTGGTAAAGACGGGCCCCAGCCCCCAATCCCAGACGAGCACAGTCCCCGCCATCAGGCAGACCAGCAACACCAGGCCGCATGTCACCATGGAGCTGGCATAGATGAAGCCTTGCTCCTCGGGGATATGCATCAGTATGGGGATGCCGGTGTAGAGCAGGTAGATGGACCAGGCCAGCCCCACCAAGCCCACCAGCATGATGAACCACATCACGGGATAGAGGGCGGCAAAGCCGGTCATGAACAGCGGGGTTGCCGTGTAGGCGGCCAGCTCCAGCGTCTGGGACATATTGGGGTTGGCGCCGAAGGTGCGGGCCATCCAGAGTGCCAGTACTGCCAACAGGACGACGGCGACCATGAGCGCCAGATACATGGCGCTCGCCATCCAGACGCCGCTACTCATGGTCAGCATGATGGGATCGCCGCGGCCCACTTGCCAGCCAATGTGCACGGCGGAGAAGTAACAGCAGACGGCGGGGATCAGCGCCATCAGCGCGACATGGGTGAGGCTGTGGCCGACGGTTTCCTGGTGGTCGTCTATGTCGTGCCACTCATCTTTCGGGTGGGCGTAAAGCCCCCATATATGGTTCAGGATCATGATATTACCCCTAAATATGGCGAACCTCGGCTGGTTTGCCCTGCCATTAGTTATTGTTAATGATCTCCTGGTCGTCAAGGCGGGGGCTGGACTCGAGTTCCCCGCCAAGATCCGGTAACATGGCGCCCCCATCCCGTATCGAGGTCATTCGATGGACGCCTTGCTCGCGCCAGTTCGCCAATTTCTGCACTGTGACACCCCGGATGAATGGATTGAGGTTGCGCGGGATCCTGCCAATCTGCCCACACTGCTCATCGACCATGCCAACTGCGAGAACAAGGCCGCGCTCACCGCTCACAGTCTGGTGCGTCGTTACTGTCTGCCCAAGGGCAAGCGCCACCTATTGCCCAAGCTCGATTTTTACCGGGAGCTGGATGCCTTGCCTGAGAAGGCGCAGATCCTGGGCAAACGCACCATGGGGGAGGAGGCCAGGACGGTCTTTGACGAGCTGGAGCGCAACGAACTGCTGGTAAAGATGGTGCGTCTCATCCAGGAGGAGTTGCACCATTTCGAACAGGTACTTGAACTGATGGCGGCGCGCGGCATTCATTACGGCGCCGTGAACGCTTCCCGCTACGCGCGCAGCCTGCTGCAACATGTGCGCACCTATGAGCCTGCCGCCGTCGTCGACAAGATGATCATCGGCGCTTATATCGAGGCGCGCTCCTGTGAGCGCTTCGCCAAGTTGGCACCGCATCTGGATGAGGAGCTGAGTCGTTTCTATACCTCTTTGCTGCGCTCCGAGGCCCGTCACTATCAGGATTATCTGGCGCTGGCCGAGCAGTATGCCGGTGAGGATATCAGCGAGCGTGTCGCCTTCTTCGGCGCCCTGGAGGCGAGTCTCATCCTCACGCCCGATGAACAGTTCCGCTTCCACAGCGGTCCCCCTGTCAGATCTGACAGTGGCTGCACCCAGTAGGGGCACCTATCCTTGCAAGGGTTCCTGAACACAAGCGACGCAAGTGTCATGTTTGAGCGCAATTCCCGGCCACAGTGCCGGGTTTTTTTATGGGGAAAATAAGGGGGAGGGAAGAGCGGCTATGCCGCCAGCCGAGACGGGCGGCTGGCGGCGGCAAGCTTAGCGGCGATATTCGTTGTTGTAGTTCTGGATAAGTTTCTTGGTCACCCCATGCTGGGGATCGGCAAAGACCTTGAGGGTCTTGCCACGCTCGACCACCTGGCCATCATGCATCACCAGCACCTCGTCGCTGATGTGGCTCACCACCCCCAGATCGTTGGCCACCAGCACGTAGCTGAGCCCCATGGTCTCCTGCATCTCCAGCAGCAGGTTGATGATCTGGGAGCGTACCGAGATATCCAGGGTCGACAGGGCCTCGTCGGCGACCACTATCTTGGGATTGAGGATCAGTGCCCGGGCCAGGGCAACCCGCTGTTGCTGGCCTGCCGACAGCATCTGGGGGTAGAAGAAGGCGTGATCCGCCAGCATGCCCACCATGCGCAGAGTCTGCATCACCTTCTCCTCCCGCTCCTCTTCACTCAGCTCGGTATTGAGGCGCAGTGGCGTCTCCAGGATCTGGCCCACCCGGATCTTGCGATTGAGGGAGGAGTTGGGGTCCTGGAATATCATTCGCAGCAGCTTGCAGCGGGCCTGATAATCCCCATGGCGCATCAACTGCCCCTCGATGTGGATCTCGCCGCTGGACGGTTCAATCATGCCCGCCAGGATCCGCGCGAGGGTGCTCTTGCCGGAACCCGCCTCACCGACGATGGCCAGGGTCTGGCCCACCTCGAGATCGAAGGAGAGCGGCTTGACGGCCTGTACGGCGCGGGATCGAAACAGGCCAGTACGGTTCTGATAGGTCTTGCTGAGCGACCGGACCTGGAGCAGAGAGGGGGAAAAAGTGGGCTCGTTCAACACAGGTATGACTCCGGGATCAGCATAACGACGGGAACATGGATCCGCGTCCTGGGGTGAATGCGCTCAGGCATTGCGGTACGCAACGGGAGGCTGGCCATCATTTCTTGGGCTCCTCCATGTTCAGGGGGAAGTGACAGCTGAACTGATGGCCCTTGATCTTGCTCATCAAGGGGGTCTGCACGCAGAGCTTCTGGGCGTGGGGGCAACGGGGCCCGAGTCGACAGCCGATCGGCAAGTGCTGCAGGGGGGGGATCACCCCGGGCAGGGTCTCGAGTCTGGACTTGTGACGCACCAGCTTGTCAAAATCCGGGATCGACTGGAGCAGGGCATGGGTATAGGGGTGATGGGGCGATCCCAGGATCTGCTCCCGTGTGCCCACTTCCACCATCTGGCCGCAGTACATGACATTGATGTTGTCGGTCAGGTTGGCGATGGCGGCGATGTCGTTGCTGATGATGAGGATGGTGGTGTTGCCCAGCTTGTTCATCTTGTCGAGCAGACGCAATATCTGGGAGTGGGTGGTGGACTCCATGGCGCTAGTGGGCTCGTCCGCCACCAGCAATCGCGGCTGGTTGGCAATGGCCATGGCGATCATCACCTTCTGACACATGCCGTCCGACAGCTCATGGGGATAGGCCCGCATCACCTTGCGGTGATCTTTCACGCCGACTCTGTGCAGCAGGGCGATGGCCTGCTTCTTGCGCCATTGGAAACTCTGCCAGAGCTTGCCCTTGAAGGCGGTGGTGGGGATGGCAGCCTCCAGCTGGGTGCCTATCACCTCCGAGGGATCCAGGCAGCTGGTGGGATCCTGGAAGATCATGGCTATCTCGCGACCCATGATGCGGCGTCGCTCCCTGGGCTCCATGGTGAGCAAGTCCATGTCATTGAAGCGCATCCGATCGGCCCGCACCGTCCAGTTATCCTTCTGGATACCGACAATCACCTTGGCCACCAGACTCTTGCCCGAGCCGGATTCCCCCACCAGACCGCGGATCTCCCCCTCGCTCAGGGTCAGGCTCACCTTGTCGACGGCCTTGACCTTGCCCTGGGGCGTGTCGATTTCGATGGTGAGGTTGCGTATATCAAGCAGTGGCATCAGGCGATCCCTCCTGTGAGAGGGGTGGAGATGCCCGGGCTGCGAATATCATGGTTCACCCGCATCAGTCATTTCCCTCTTTGAGTGCTTCTCTTATTCCTTCACCGACCAGGTTGGTGACCAGCACGCTAAACAGGATGGCCATCCCTGGCAGAGTGACTGTCCAGGGCGCCAGATAGATGAGGTCGCTCGAGTCGGCCAGCATGGTTCCCCACTCAGGTTGGGGGGACTGGGCACCGAGGCCGAGGAAGCCCACCGCCGATATATCCAGTATGGCAGCCGACAGGGTGCGGGTGGTCTGGGCCACCAGGGTCTCGACGATGTTGGGCAGCACGGCCAGCCGCATGATGCGCCAGGGGGGCGAACCGTCGAGGCGGCTGGCGATGATGTACTCCTTCTGCATCTCGGTATGGACGGCGTTATAGGTGGCGCGGATGAAGGGCGGGATCAGCGCGAGGGTGATGGCGATCAGGGTATTGCCAAGACCGGGGCCCAGGATGGCGACCATGATGATGACCATCAACAAGGACGGAATGGAGAGCAGGGTATCGAGCAGATGGTGCAGTACGCTCGACTTCAGCCCTCGGCTCATGCCGGCCAGCATGCCGATCAGGGTGCCGATCACCATGGCGATCGTCACCACCCCCAGGGCATAGCCGAAGGTGAGCCGGGCGCCGACCACCAGTCGCGACAGCATGTCGCGGCCCAGATCATCGGTGCCGAGGAAGTAGTCGATATTGCCGCTGTTGGCCCAGGAGGGAGCCAGCAGCAGATGCTCGCTGTGCTGCTCATCTATGCCATAAGGGACCAGCAACGGGCCAATCAGGGTCAGCAGCAGCAGGGCGACAAAGCACCAGAGCCCGGCCATGGCCAGTGGATTACGCCGGTAGGCCGCCCAGGTCTGCTCCAGGGGGGAGAGGATCCGCAGCTCGGGGTAGAGATTATCCTTGTCTTGCATACAACTCCTTGCGCCGCGCCGGATAGATGAGCGTGGTCAGCAGGTCGGTACTGACACTGATGAAGATGACGAAACCGGCGACCACCAGGGTGGCGCCACGGATGGCGGCATAGTCCTGCAGGGCGATGCTGTTGATGAGCCAGCGTCCTATGCCATGCCACTCGAACACCACTTCGGTGATCATGGCGGAGGTGAGTACACTGCCGAGCTGCAGGCCGAGCAGGGGCAGCACCGGGGGCAGGGCATTCTTCAGGCCATGGCGCCAGACAATCTGGCGGCGGGAGAGGCCGCGACTGGCGGCAGCCTTGATGTAGTTCTGCTTCATCACGTCGATGAGGGAACTGCGCACATGGCGGATCACCTCTGTGGTGGGCACCACGGCCAGGACCAGAGAGGGCAGTATCATGTGGCGCAGGGCATCGTGCAGCGCGGCATCACGCCAGGGCTCCTCGCTCAGCAGCACATCGACCAGGGCGACCCCGGTGATCGATGGCACGTCATAGAGCAGACTGAGCTGGCCGGAGGCGGGCAGCCAGCCGAGATCCAGGGAGAAGAACATCACCACCAGCAGCGCCAGCCAGAACACGGGCACCGCGTAGCCGATGAGGCCGGCGGTCATGATGCCCATATCCAGGCCACGACCCTGATAGAGGGCGGCCAGGGTGCCCAGCGGAATGCCGATACACAAGGAGATGGCAAAGGCGGCGACGCACAGGCTCAAGGTGGCCGGGAAGTAGTGGCGGATCTCATCGAGCACGGGGCGCCCCGAGACGCTGGAGACCCCCAGGTCTCCCTCGAAGATATGGCGCAGGAAATCGGGGTAGCCGCTCCAGAAGCTCGGTTGCTGGCCGAGCAGACGGTAATCGAGCAGATAAGCGACCACCGTCAATGCCAGCAGGGTGATGAGCAGCAGATTGATACGACGCAATATGTAAAACAGCATGCTAGTGCCTCTGCGACGGGATGAAGAGGGCGTCCCCCTGGGGACGAATGAGCAGGCCAGCGCTGTCAGCAGGCTGGTCGGAGGCTAGCCATGGCAGGGATGATGTCCGGATTGGCATGCTCATTTGCGGTGGACCTGATTGAAGGAGGTGCCACCGAAGGGCATCAACTCCAGCCCCAGCACGTCCTTGCGACTGGCCTGGATACGCAGGGCATGCGCCAGGGGGATCAGGGGCAGCTGCTCGTTGAGCATGCGCTGGGCATAATAGTAGTTGCGCAGCCGGAACGAGAGCTTGCCGCTGCCCACCGCATCGTCGAGCAACTGATCGAAGGCCGGGTTGCACCAGCGGCTGTCGTTGTTGCCCTGGGCCACGGCGTTGCAGCTCAGCAGTTGGCGGAAGAAGTTGTCCGGATCGGCGTTGTCGGCCATCCAGCCCGATAACAGGCTGTCGTAATTCCCCTTGCTCAGACGCTGCTCTATGACGGGAGCCTCCTGCTGCACGATGCGCAGCCGTATGCCCACCTCGGCGAGATCGTTGCGGATGAGCTGAGCCGTCTTCAAGGCGTCCGGGTTGTAGGGGTGCGAACCCGGCGGCACCAGCACCTGCATCTCGAAGCCCTGTGGCAGTCCTGCCTCCTTGAGCTGCGCCCGCGCCCGGTCGAGATCCTGCTTGCGACTCGGCGAGCTGGGATCATAACCCCAGGAGCGCGGCGGCAGCAGGCTGTTGGCACTCTGGCCTGTCCCGAAATAGACCGCTTGCAACAGATTGGGCACATTGATGGCACTGGCGATGGCCTGGCGTACCTGCACCTTGTTGAAGGGCGCCTTGCGGGTATTGAGGGCGAGGAAGGCCACGTTCATGCCGGGCTGCACCGCCAGGGTGAGATCATCATGCTGCTGGATCACCGACAGCTGACTGGCGGAGGGGTAGCTCATCACGTCACATTCACCGGTGAGCAGCTTGGCGAGCCGCTTGGAGGATTTGGGGGTGATGTCATAGACCAGCTGTTCGAGGGGGGCCGGGCCGCGCCAGTAACCGGGATGGCGCTCGAAGCGGATGAACTCGTTGTGGCGATACTCCTTGAAGCGAAAAGGGCCAGTCCCTATGGGGCGGCTGTCGAGCAGGGCGGGGGTACCGGCGGCCAGCATGGCCTGGCCATACTCGGCAGAGAGCACCACCGCATAGTCACTCGCCAGGGTGGCGAGGAAGGAGGCATCGGGGCGATTGAGCTCGAATACCACCTGATAGGGGCCCGTCTTGCGCACACTGTGCAGCAGATTATCCAGCCCCAGGCTGGTGAAATAGGGGTAGTGGCCGCCAGAAACATGGTGATAGGGGTTCGCGCTGTCGAGCAGCCGCTGCCAGGTGAACAGCACATCGTCGGCGTTGAGGGGGCGACTGGGGGAGAACCAGGCGGTGTGATGGAACAACACATCCTGACGCAGGTTCAGGGTGTAGATGAGCCCATCCTCGCTCACCTGCCAGTCGCGGGCCAGACTGCCGTGCAGCGCCAGGGTATAGGGATCCGATTCCAGCAGGCGATCGTAGAGGGGGCGGGCGCTGGCATCCAGGGTTGCCCCCGAATTGGCCAACTGGGGATTGAAGGTCTGGGGCGCCCCTTCGCTGCAGTAGATGAGCCCCGTTGTGGAGGCTTCCGTCTGTTTCTGACAGCCGCCAAGCAGTACGAGACTGGCGAGCAGCAGTGGTGTGAGCATTCTCATTATGAAACCATGTCGTTAGCAAGTTGGCGAAGCCGATGGCCCCCACGGCGGCGACCTGTCACAGGACGCTCCACCTTTTCAGACGGGGTCATTGTCCCCGTCCAGCAGCTGATATTTGCGTAACATCCCGCGAAACTGGTGGTAACTCAGGGTCAGCAGTTGGGCGGCTTTGCGCTGATTATACTGGGATTGTCGCATCGCTTGCTTGAGTAAATCTATCTCGACGCTCGCCACCTGGGTTTTCAGATCGCAAGGCAGGGTCGGCAAAGAGAATGAAAAAGCCTCATTTGTATCAGCTGTATCCGCCTCTTGCCCCGTGGATCCTCGGACCGGCTCGATGCCGGTGGTGGACGCGGTGCGCCGCGCCCCGGGACGCCAGGGAGAGTCGAAGGGGTTTATCACCAGTTCGCCGAGGGCCAGCCTGGGATTGGCCTGACGATAGATGCTGCGTTCAATCACGTTCTTGAGTTCGCGCACATTACCGGGCCAGTCGTAGTCGTGCAACCGCGCCTTCGCCTCCCGGGAGAAACCGGCAAACAGATCGTAACCCAGCTCTCGGGTCATGCCGTGGGCAAAATGCTCCGCCAGCAACAGGATGTCGTCGCGCCGCTCACGCAGGGGGGGCAGGGTGATGACATCGAAGGCCAGCCTGTCGAGCAGGTCATGGCGAAAGCCGCCACGTTCGGCCAGGGCAGGCAAGTCTTCATTGGTGGCGCACACCAGCCGCACATCCACGCTGAGCGCCTTGGCACCGCCAACCCGTTCGAACTCACCGTATTCGATGACCCGCAGCAGCTTCTCCTGAACCCGGGCGCTGGTGGTGGCCAACTCGTCGAGGAAGAGGGTGCCCCCATCGGCGCGCTCGAAACGGCCCTGATGGCGCTTGGCGGCGCCGGTGAAGGATCCCGCCTCGTGGCCGAACAGCTCGGTTTCCAGCAGGCTCTCACTCAAGGTGGCGCAGTTGATGGTGACAAAGCTTTGATCCCAACGCGGCGAGAGATAATGTAGGCGATGGGCGATCAGCTCCTTGCCGGTGCCCCGCTCGCCGATGATGAGCACGGGTTTGCGCAGTGGCGCCAGCCGTGAGGTCTGTTCAACTATCTCGAGGAAGGCGTTCGACACGCCAAGCAGGCTTTCCGTGGCCATGATGTTCCCTGTGGTTGGTAAAAGCTGGTCAATCTTACCAAGAGTTGGTTATTTTTATCACCCTACTGTTCTTCATTCGAGTCATGTGGCATGGTGTTCCTAGATAAATCATTGGGTTAGCGATATTTAAATATTTGGCATGGTGGTTGCAATACTCGAATGGTAAATCACTCATGCAATCAAAGGAGTCTCATCATGAGCATTTTTTCCCGGTTAGCCGACATCATCAACTCCAACCTGACGGCGTTGCTGGACAAGGCGGAAGATCCGCAAAAAATGGTGCGCCTGATCATTCAGGAGATGGAAGATGAGTTGGTCAAGGAGCGCTCCAACCTGGCTCGCTTCCTGGCCGATCAGAAAGAGATTGGCCGCCAGGTCGCCCGCCATCAGGAGCGGGTCGACGAGTGGCAGAGCAAGGCCGAGCTGGCCCTCTCCAAGGGGCGTGAAGATTTGGCGCGCGCCGCCCTCATCGAGAAGAAGAAGCAGGCTGAGCTTGGCGATAACCTGGCGCGTGAGCGCCAGGCCGTGGACGCAGGCATCGACAAGCTGGGTGACGAGATCCGCCAGCTCGAAGCCAAGCTCGAAGATGCTCGCGCCCGTCAGAAGGCCATGGTCATCCGCACCGAGGCGGCCAGCAGCCGCTTGAATGTGCAGAGCCAGGTCGCCCGTGGCGGCAGCCAAGGGGTGGTCGACAAGTTTGAACGCATGGAGCGCCGTATTGACGAGATGGAGGCCCGCGCCGATCTTGGGCAGTCCGACAAGACCCTGGCGAGCCAGTTTGCCGAGCTGGAAGTCGACGATCAGATCAGCCGCGAGCTGGATGCCCTGCGCCAGAAGATGGGTCAGGCCAGCGACGGCAAACAGGGAGAGTAATGCATGGAAGACATTCTTGGCATATTCGTGGCACCCATCATGGTCTTCATGGTGGTGGTCGCCCCCATCTGGCTGGTGCTGCACTACAGGGCCAAGGGGCGGATCGGGGTCGGACTGGCCGATAACGAACGGGATCAGTTGCAGGGCCTCTTGCAAAAAGCCGACAAGATGCAGGAGCGGGTCGGGGCCCTCGAGTCCATTCTGGACGCCGAGGTACCTGGCTGGAGGAACAAGGTATGAGCTTCTCTATGCTGAATGATGAGTCCCGTATGGGTATATTCGGGGTCTCGGTATCCAGGCAGGACGCCGAGGTACCTGGCTGGAGGAACAAGGTATGAGTGAATCCTTTGGACAAGAGAGCCGCCGCAATCTCTACCGCGATCCCCAGAAGGGGCGTATCGCCGGTATCTGTGCCGGTCTCGCCGAGTACTTTGGGGTCGAGACCTGGATAGTGCGATTGCTGGCCATCAGTGGCCTCATCTTCGCCGGTTTCATCACCTTCACCGCCTATATCGCGGCCTGGTTCCTGCTCGACAAGAAGCCGGTGTTGCTGACGCCCGACTCGCCGACTCCTGCGGAGAGCCGGATGAAGGCCCATAGCTGGCAGGCGGGCATGACGCCGCTGCAGGCCCTGGACAAGGTGAGCCGCGAGCTGGCCGCCCTGGAGCCCAGGGTGCAGCAGATCGAGAAACTGGTGACCTCCAAGGAGTTCACCCTGCAGCGAGAATTCAACAAACTTTGATACGCACTCTAGAGAGAAAGCTCTCGGCCTTGCAGCACAAGGCCGAGGACGCGGTGAATCGGGTGCGTGACAGGCACCTGCGTCTGGCGGTGACCGGCTTGTCGCGCAGCGGCAAGACCGCCTTCATCACCGCCCTGGTCCATCAGCTCGAGCATGCTGCCATCGATGGCCGCCTGCCCCTCTGGGATGCCGCCCGTCAGGGGCGTCTGCTGGGCGCGCGCCGCGTGCCTCAGCAGAATCTGCACATTCCCACCTTTCCCTATGAGCGGGGGCTGGGCAGCCTCTTCGCCCATCCCCCCGCCTGGCCTGAGGCGACCCGTGGCGTGGCCGAGGTTCGCCTCGAGCTGCGTTATCGCACCCGCCACCCTCTGCGTCGCCACTTGGGGGAGGTATCGACCCTCTATCTGGACTTGGTGGATTACCCGGGGGAGTGGTTGCTGGACCTGCCGCTGCTTGAGCTGAGCTACGAGCAGTGGAGCGAGCAGGTGCGCGAGCAGCTCAAACGCCCCGCCTTGCAAGCCCTGGCCGCGTCCTGGCAGCTGACCGAGCAGGGTCAGCCTTGGCGAGCGGAGCAAACATTTGATGAGGGGGAGGTGGCGCGTCTCGCCGAGCGTTACACCGACTATCTGCATGCCTGCAAGCGCGAGCTGGGGCTGCACCTCATTCAGCCCGGTCGTTTCGTGCTGCCGGGGGAATATCAGGGGGCCCCCATGTTGCAGTTCGTGCCCTGGGTCTGGGAGAGCCCCGCGGGAACCCTGGGGGAAGAGAGCCTGTATCTCACCCTCAAGCGGCGCTTCGAGCAGTACAAGCAGCATCTGGTGCAAGGCTTCTACGAGCAACATTTCGCCGGTTTCGATCGTCAGATAGTGCTGGTGGATTGTCTGCAACCCCTCAACGCCGGGGCCGAGAGCTTCGGCGACATGCAGCAATCCATCGCCCGCATCATGGAGAGCTTTGCCTATGGCAAGAGCAGCTGGTGGCGCCGCTTGTTTGCGCCGCGCATCGACAAGCTGCTGTTTGTGGCGAGCAAGGCCGATCACGTCACCCCGGATCAACATGCTCCCCTGGTCTCCTTGCTGCAGCATCTGGTGCAGAGCGGACGGGGTCAGGCGCGCTTCGAAGGCATCGCGACCGAGTGTCTGGCGCTGGCCTCCATCAAGGCGACCGACGCGGGCAAGGGCATGGCGGGCGGGCGCGAGTTTCCTGCCATCAAGGGCACCAGTCTCGCCGGTGAGCCACTGCTGATATTCCCGGGGGAAGTGCCGGCCCAGATCCCGTCTGCCGCCTGGTGGCAGGGTCAGCAATTCGACTTCCAGGCCTTCCGTCCTCTGCCCATGAGCCCCCATCAGGCGATGCCCCATATTCGCCTCGATGCCGCCCTGGAGTTCTTGCTGGGCGACAAGCTGGAATAGCGGCCATTGGGGTCCATCAGGGCAGAACGCCATGGCCTTGCATGATATGTCTCTATGCTCCCCGGCATGTCTGCTGGGGAGCGGTTGGAATAAATTGGCCCGGCTCGGGACACACAGTGCTGTGATCCCGGGTCTAGGGATCCATTGAATAGCTCCCAGCTCAGAGGTTGGGAGAGAGGAGAGCGGCATGAATGAGCTAAAACAGGAGCCCAGGTTGCAGGGCAGAGTCGTGCTGGAAGAGCCGCTCACTCCCCCGGAGCCCGCCCCCCTTGCCAAGGCTCAGGTGCTGGAGGATGAGAGCTTCGAGCGCCTGGAAGCCCTGGATGAACTGACCGAGGTTGAACCCGCCTTGACGGTGCGCCCCCGACGCCGGCACCGATTGCTGGCCTGGGGCCTGGGGGCGGTCGGTCTGCTCTCCCTGGGGCAGTTTGTCGGCTTTCTCTATGAGAGCTTCCTCGCCTCGCCATTCTGGGGCGGAGCCTGGCTTGTCGCCTCCGGCCTGGTGCTGGTCGGCACCGCGACCGTGGTCGGGCGCGAGTGGCTGCGGCTGCGCAAACTCAAGCGGCGCCAGGATGTACGCTCCAAGGCCGAGGATCTGCTGGCCCATCAGGGGGTGGGGCAGGGGCAAGCCTTTTGCGAAGGGCTGGCGGTAAAAAGTGGCGACAAGGGGCGGGAGGGCTATCAGCACTGGCTCGCCCAGCTCGACGAGAGCCACAGCGATCGCGAGGTGCTGACCCTCTACAGCCAGCTGGTGCTGACCGAGCGCGACAAGCTAGCCCAGGCCCGGGTGGCCAAGTGGTCGGGGGAGGCGGCCGTGCTGGTGGCATTGAGCCCCCTCGCCGCCGTCGACATGATGCTGATGCTGTGGCGCAACCTGCGCATGATTGAAGATATCGCCGATGTCTATGCCATCGAGCTCGGCTACTGGAGCCGCATTCACCTGATCCGTCAGGTATTTCGCAACATGCTCTATGCCGGCGCGACCGAGCTGGTGACCGAGGTGGGCATGGATCTGCTGGGGGCGGAATTGACCGCCAAGCTCTCGGCCCGGGCGGCGCAAGGGGTGGGGGCCGGTCTGCTCACTGCCCGGCTTGGCCTGCGCACCATAGAGGCGTGCCGCCCGCTGCCCTGGTGCGCGGACGAGAAGCCCAGACTCTCCGAGATGCGCAAGGGGCTGGTGCGCAAGATAGCGGGCTACCTGAGCAAGGGGTAGTCGGGGGATGAGCCCGCTTGTCACATTTTCTTTACATTCATCAATGAGCAGCCGACCCTGGGTCGGCTGCTTTTTTAGGGGAGAAATCGTTACAGTGATCCCATCAGGCCCTGCTGTCAGTGGTGGGGCAAGATAACCTCTTCTGAGCCAATGGGAGTGGCTCACGGACATGGCGACCGACTCGCTATCGCCACCGATGTCGCAGGATGCCAGCATGGGAAATCACTACAGTGCCCGCCAAGCCGATAGCCAGGGATTCATCGACTACAGCGACGATGAACATGCTACCTGGCAGATATTGATCGAGCGTCAGTTGCCTTGTCTGGCCGGGCGGGCCTGCGCCGAGTATCAGGCCGGGCTGGATCTGCTCGAGCTGCCCCGGGATCGCATTCCTCAGCTGGGGGAGATCAATGCCGTGCTCGCGCCCTGCACCGGCTGGTCGGTGGTGGCGGTGCCGGCGCTCATCTCCTTCGACCGTTTCTTCGAATTGCTCGCCCATCGCCAGTTCCCGGTGGCCACCTTCATCCGCCGCCGTGATGAGCTCGATTATCTGCAAGAGCCGGACATCTTCCACGAGATCTTCGGCCACTGCGCCATGTTGACCAATCCGGCCTTCGCCGATTTCACCCACACCTATGGCCAGCTGGGGCTCAGTGCCAGCAAGGAGGAGAGGGTCTTCCTGGCCCGGCTCTACTGGTTCACCGTGGAGTTTGGTTTGCTGCAAACCGAGCAGGGGTTGCGTATCTATGGCGGCGGCATCCTCTCCTCCATCGGCGAGACCGCCTATGCCCTGTCCGACACGCCGCGCCGCGCCCCTTTCGCGCTGCAAGATGTGCTGCGCACCCCCTATCGCATCGACATCATGCAGCCCCTCTATTATGTACTGCCGAGCCTGGACAGCCTCTATACCCTGACCCGGGAGGAGATACTGGCGCAATTGACCAGGGCCAAGGAGCTGGGGCTGTTCGAGCCCCTCTATCCCCCCAGGCAGATCCAGGCCGCACGTTGAACCCGATCATCCAGGCATGGTGCCTGACATCCCGCTGTCGTTAGAGAAGGAGAAAAACATGTCTGAACTGGCAACCCAGCGTTGTGAGGCCTGCCGGGCCGATGCCCCCAGGGTGAGCGAGCATGAATTGGCCGAGCTGATGCGCGCCCTTCCCGACTGGCAGCCGGTGAGTGAACAGGGCGCACTGCAACTGCGCCGTGAATTCACCTTTCGCAACTTCAAGGAGGCGCTCGCCTTCACCAACCGGCTCGGCGAACTGGCCGAGGCGGAGTTTCATCACCCGGGGATCCTGACCGAGTGGGGCAAGGTGACGGTGACCTGGTGGACCCACAAGATCCACGGCCTGCACCGCAATGACTTCATCATGGCGGCGCGCACCGACAGCTTGTTCAAATAGTGCACGCCAGCCCTCTCTAGGGGGACGGCAGTGACGGCGTCGTGGGCCTGCCCGGTGCAAACCGGGGCGGGCCCTCATTTTTACCGGGCAAGTCTCGCACTGGCGGGGGGGAGACGTTATTATCACGCCCATCATGAAGTTAGCCAGGAAGCCTGCCTCGAATGCGTCTTGAAGTCAGCTGTGAAGACCGCCTGGGTCTGACCCGGGAATTGCTCGATCGTCTGGTGGAGCACAATATCGATCTGCGCGGCATCGAAATCGATACCACAGGCATCATCTACCTCAATTTCCCCGAGCTGGAGTTTCGCGACTTCCAGCACCTGATGCCCGAGATCCGCCGCATCCCCGGGGTACATGACGTCAAGACCATCCCCTACCTGCCCTCCGAGCGGGAGCATCACGAGATCCGCGCCCTGCTCAAGGCGCTGCCGGATCTGGTGTTCTCCCTCGACAGTCGCGGTCGCATCACCCAGGTCAACCAGTCGGCCCTGACCACCCTCAACCTGCCACAGGAGGAGGTCAAGGGGGTAGCCCTTGGCTCCCTGATCAAGGGCTTCGCCTTCACCCGTTGGCTCGAGTCGAGCGACATCAAGCCGCAGACCTGCAAGCTGAGCCTGGGCGGTGAGGAGTACCTGGCGGATCTGATGCCGCTGTTCGTGGCCGAAGAGAAGGGCAAGCAAGCCCTGGCGGGCGCCGTGGTGGTGCTCAAGTCTGCCCGCCGGGTCGGTCTGCATTTCAGCGCCCTGCATGCCATCGAGGTGGGTGGTTTCGAGCATCTGCAGGCAGAGAGCCCCAAGATGAGACAGGTTCTGACCGAGGCCAGCAAGTTGGCGATGCAGGATGCTCCCTTGCTCATCGTCGGCGAAACCGGCACCGGCAAGGAGCTGCTGGCCCGCGCCTGTCATGGGGCCAGCCTGCGCTCCAGCCACCCCTTTATGGCCCTCAACTGCGCCGCCATGCCCGACAACGTGGCCGAGAGCGAGCTGTTTGGCTATGCCCCCGGCGCCTTTGGCAATAACACCGAGGGCAAGCGCGGTGTACTCGAGCTTGCCAGCGGCGGCACCCTGATGCTCGATGAGATAGGGGACATGTCCGCGCACCTGCAGACCAAGTTCCTGCGCGTGCTGCAAGACGGGGTGTTTCGCCGGGTCGGCGACGAGCAGGAGGTGAAGGTCAATGTGCGCTTCATCTGCACCACCCAGAAGCAGTTGCTGGATCTGGTGGCCGAGGGCAAGTTTCGCGAAGATCTCTACTACCGTCTCAACGTGCTGAGTCTGGCGCTGCCCCCCCTGCGCGAGCGCAAGGCGGATATCATGGCCCTGGCCCAGCAGTTCGTCGCCCGTTTCGCCAGCGAGTTGCAGCGCCCGCGCCCACGCTTCACCCGTAACATGGCCGAATACCTGACCGCCTACCGCTGGCCGGGCAACGTGCGTCAGCTGCGCAACTGCCTCTACCGCGCCATGACGCTGCTGGAAGGGGACGAGATTGGCCCCGAACAGATAGACCTGCCGGTCGCCCCCGATGCCATGCCGCTCATCGACGAGTGGTTCGAAGGGGCACTGGACGAGGCGGTCAAGCGCTTCGAGAGCCGCTTGCTGGCGCGTCTCTACCCGGCCTTCCCCTCGACCCGCCAGCTCGCCAAGCGCCTCGGGGTCTCTCACACCGCCATCGCCAACAAGCTGCGGGAATATGGCATCGGCAAGAAGTAACAGACCCGCTCTTCAGCCGATGCAAAGGGGCCGTTTGGCCTCTTTTTCTATGGAAAAAGGCCATAACCTGTCTTGATCTATCATGGCCTTGGAGGCCAGCGCTGTGGATAACGGCGTTATGCTGGCGCTGGCGGTTGACAGGAAGCGCCGTGGCACTGCACTGTCGGGCTAACCCTGTGGTTCAGGGACATGTTAGGATCTGTTCGGCTATCTCTATGATCAAACCTATGCACTTATCGTATCTGCTTCATCTGTTTGCCGGTCTCTTCCTGCTGGCAAGCTCCCTGGCTCTGGCCGATATCCAGACCCCTGGCCGTTCTGGCACCCAGGCCGAGTTGCGCGTGGAACACGTGCGCCAGACGGTGCTCGATATTCTCAGTTATACCCGCTGGCCTGTGGAACCCCCGGCATTGCGACTCTGTGTGCTGGGGCCGACCGAGTATGCCGATAGCCTCTTTCATCTCCGCCAGCAAGCCAATGGCCGCCGGGTCACGGTCAGCCGCTACAGTGTTGGCGATCCCCTGATCCCGGGGCATTGCGATGTGATCTATCTGGGGGATGTCACCGAGGCAGAACGGCTGGCGCTGTTTGCCCATTTGCAAGGCCATGCCGTACTCAGCATCAGTGAGAAGGATGGCCCCTGCAGCACCAGCAGTGTCTTCTGCCTGCAGGTGGGGGATGAGCGGGTGCGCTTCAACGTCAATCTCGATGCCCTGGCCCTGAGCGGGGTCAAGGTGCATCCCGCCGTGCTCAAGCTGGGCCGGGCTGACGAGGCGCGACCATGATCTCCTTCATCCGCCTTGGCAAAAAACGGCTGACCCTGCGGCAGAGCCTGGATCGCACCCATCTGATGGTCTCCCTGACGGCGGTCTGTCTGGTGGGGGGCTTGCTCACCGCCATGGCCATGCTCTCTCTGCGTTTTTACACGGATCACAATCTTGACCTGGTGGCGCGCGCCATCGGCTATACCACGGAGGCCGCTGTGGTGTTTCAGGATGGGGAGGCGGCCCGGGAGGCGCTGCAAAATATTGCCTCCCATGAGGATGTGGCCGAGGTGAGCATAGTGCTCGCCTCGGGGAAGTTGCTGGCCTATTGGTCCAGACCCGCCTCCTTGCCCTGGTTCGCCCTGGAGCGGCAGTTGGCCGAATTGGTGCTGCCCGGGCCCATCGAACTGCCCATGATCCACAATGGCCACGAGGTTGCCCGTATCAAGCTGGTTGGTCATGGCCAGTATCTGCTCAGCTTCCTGGTACAGGTGCTGGCGGCCATGCTGGTCTGCATGCTGCTCAGTACCCTGGGGGCGCTCTATATTGCCCGCCTGATGCAACGCTCCATCACCACACCGCTGAGATCCCTGGCACAGGTGGCCCATGGGGTCAGCCGCGAGCGTTCCCTGAAACTGCGGGTGCCCGAAGCGAGCATCACCGAACTAGATACCCTGGGCCAGGATTTCAATTCGCTGCTCGATGAACTCGAGGCCTGGCAGGCCCATCAAGAGCGCGAAAATGCCAGCCTGCTGCACCTGGCCACCCACGACAACCTCACCGAATTGCCCAATCGGGCGCTGTTTGAAGCTCGCCTGCAACAGGCGGTGAACAATGGCCGGGCCCGCGCCGAGCGCTTCTCCCTGCTCTACCTCGATTGTGACAACTTCAAGCAGATCAACGACAACCTGGGCCATGGCACTGGGGATGAGGTGCTGGTGGCCATCGCTCGGCGTGTCCAGCATCAGCTCAGGCCACAGGACTTGGTGGCGCGCCTGGGGGGCGATGAGTTCGTGGTACTGCTCAGCCCCATCTCGGCCGATCGGGATGTGGTCGATATCATCAATCGCATCGGCAAGGCCATGGCCGAACCCATTGCCCTGGCCGATGACAGTCGGCTCGATTGCACCCTCAGCATAGGGGCTGCCCATTTCCCCACCGATGGCGACAGCGCCGAGGCCCTGTTGCAGCACGCCGATCACGCCATGTATCTTGCCAAGCGGCAAGGCAAGGCGCAGCGGGCCAGGGAGTCAGAGGTTCACACACCCAAAGAGGAAAGTAGGTAATGAAGATGGTTATTCGCGTCGCCCTGACCGGGCTGCTGCTGACGCTGCTTGGTGGCTGCGCCACCCAGACGGGCCTGAGCGCCGAACAGCTCGCCATGCTCAAGGAGCAGGGGTTTCGATTGACCGAAGAGGGCTGGACCCTGGACCTCTCCAATCGGGTATTGTTTGCCAACGATGTGGGCCGACTCAGCGAGCAGACGCAAGGGGCTGTGCGTACATTGGCCGACAATTTGCGACTGGTCGGTTTGAACCGGGTGCGGATCGAAGGTCATACCGACACCAACGGCCCGGCCGATTATAACCAGCGGCTCTCTCTGACCCGTGCCCAGTCGGTGGCCGATGTCATGGTCTTGGCCGGCATGGTCCCGGCCAACCTGATCATTCAGGGGCGAGGCGAGGTTGAACCCATCGCCGACAACAAGACCCGTGAAGGCAGGGCCCAGAATCGTCGGGTATCCATCATAGTGCCCAACCAATAACAGGACGTTTTGGCAGACAATAAGAAGGGCGCCACAGCGCCCTCATTTGTTGGATGAATGGCTCTCAATCCGGCCTGGAGTTGTGCCTGCGCAGACGGATATTGATCATCTCCACGACGAGGGAGAAGGCCATGGCAAAGTAGATATAACCCTTGGGAATATGCAGATCCAGACCTTCTGCCATCAGGGCGACCCCGACCAGGATCAGGAAGGCAAGGGCCAGCATCTTGATGGTTGGATGCTCATCGACGAAGTCACCGATGGATTTTGCTGCAAACATCATGACCCCGACTGCGATCATGATGGCCAAGACCATGACGGGAACATGGTCGGCCATGCCGACGGCGGTAATGACAGAATCCAGACTGAAGACGATGTCCAGGATAGCGATCTGTATCAGTATGCTGACGAAGCTGGCCCCCACTGTCTGGGCGGTACTTGCTTCGGCCGCCCCCTCCAGGGAGACATGGATCTCATGCACGCTCTTGGCAATGAGGAAGAGGCCACCAATGAGCAGGATCAGATCACGGCCGGAGATCGCCTCGTCCAAGATGCTGAACATCGGATCGGTCAGGCGCATCACCCAGGCGAGAGAGAGCAGCAGCAGGATGCGGGTACCCATGGCGAGGCCAAGGCCAATCACTCGGGCGCGCTGACGCTGCGCTTCAGGCAGACGTCCGACCAGGATAGAGATGAAAATGATGTTATCTATGCCCAGTACGATCTCGAGCAGTGTCAGGGTCGCAAGGGCAACCCAGGCGGTGGGGTCAAGCATCCATTCAAACATGATGTAACTAGCCTTGTGAGTGAATAAAAAAGCGGTGCATTCTAACAGTGCTTATCACGTTGTACCATGGTGCCATCGCGTGATCCCAACCCTTGGCCCTGAGAGGAAGAACATGTTTCGGTTAGGTCTGATAGTGAATCCCGTGGCCGGCATAGGTGGTCAGGTCGCCCTCAAGGGCAGTGACGGCATGCTGGGCGAGGCACTGGCCCGGGGTGCCGTGCCCAGGGCCAATGAGCGTACCCGCCAGGCGCTGCAACCGTTGATTGGGTTGGCTCACTCTTTTGAGATAGTGACGGTGGCCGGTGAGATGGGAGGGCGCCTGGCGGATGAGCTTGGCCTGCCCCATAGGGTGATCTATGACCCCGTTTCGCTCCAGACGACACCGGAAGACACCAGAGCCGCGGCACGTTTGATGATGCACGCTGGCGTCGATCTGCTGCTGTTTGCTGGCGGTGATGGCACGGCCCGGGATATCTGCGCCGAGGTGGGAGAGCAGCTGCACGTGCTCGGTATCCCGGCTGGCTGCAAAATTCACTCTGGGGTCTATGGCGTGACCCCTCAGGCGAGCGGCCGGGTTGTGGCCCGGATGATCGCAGGTGAGCTGCTCAGCCTGATGGAGGGGGAGGTGATGGACATCGACGAGGTCGCCTTTCGCGAGGGGCGGGTGCGAGCCCGCCATTATGGTCAGCTCAAGGTTCCGAACGATCTGCGCTACGTGCAGTCGGTCAAGCAGGGGGGCCGGGAGAGTGAAGAGCTGGTGCTCGACGAGATAGCGGCCGAAGTGATGGAGCAGATGGAGCCCGATACCCTCTACCTGATGGGATCGGGGGGGACCGTTGCGGCCTGCATGGACCGGCTGGGTCTGGAAAATAGTCTGCTCGGTGTGGATCTGGTGGAAAATGGTCAGCTGATCGGGCAGGATCTGGGCGCTCACGAGATCCTGACCCGGACTCGTGGCCGCCACTGCCGACTGATCATTACCCTGATAGGCGGACAGGGGCACCTGTTTGGTCGCGGCAACCAGCAGCTCAGCCCGGAGGTGATCCGGGCGGTCGGTCTGGACAACATCCTGGTGGTGGCGAGCAAGCGCAAACTGGCGGCGTTGGAAGGGCGCCCTCTGCTGGTGGATACCGGTGACGAGGCGCTGGATCGCGCGCTGTGCGGTTATCAAAGGATCACGACAGGATATAGGGATCAGGTCATCTATCCGGTGGCCAACCCACAATAGCACTGCAAGGATGCGGCATGCCCTGTGGAGCCCGATCAACCGGATCAGGGTTCCAACCCCAAGTTATCTTGCCGGCAATCCCGGCGAATGAGGCTGCGTTAAATGACGATTCATGAATTTGAACACAAATTGTTGGCACTGATAGACAGCATGGTGACCACGGCGACCGAAGATGAGCTGTTTGCCGGGGGTTATCTGCGGGGCCATATCTCCCTGGCGGTGGCCAGGGCCGAGCTGGAGGGCAAGACGCTGATCCGGGATGTGAAGAGCTACGTGCTGCGCAGCCTCAACGACGCCATCTTGCAGGGGGAGTTGTCGGAGCAGGATGAGACCCTGGTACAGGCCATGTGGAAGCGACTGCAACTGCAGGCAGAAGCTTGATCCCAGACACATTTCAAACACAAGTTTAAGGTTGTGCTTTCCCGAAGGTTAACAAAAGGTTAATAATAAACTACCTCATTTGTTTCAGGGAAAGCACCATGACCAGCGCCTCTACCATAGCCCAACGGCTGCCGCTTGAGATGCTCTATCAGTGGGAACAACAGTGCCCGGATCGAGTCTATCTTCGTCAGACCATCAACCGTCAGTATCAAGATTTCAGCTGGGCCAGGGTCGCCGACGAGGCGCGCCGTCTGGTGACAGCCCTGCGCGCCCTGGGGTTCGAGCCCGGGGACAAGATAGCCCTGCTCTCCAAGAACTGCGCCCAGTGGTTCATCGCCGATCTGGCGCTGCAGATGGGGCAATATGTGAGCGTCCCCATCTATCCCACCGCCAACATAGACACCATTGAGTATGTGCTGCGCCACAGCGAGGCCAAGGCGGTATTCGTCGGCAAACTCGATGACTGGCATAGCCAGGAAGCGGGTCTGCCCGCGGAGCTTCCCCGCATCGCCATGCCCTATGACACCATGCCGGCCCAGCACCAGTGGGATGCCCTGCTGGCCAGCCACGAACCGGCCCGGGATCTGGCCCCGCAACGGGGCGAGGATCTGCTCAGCCTGGTCTACACCTCCGGCAGCACCGGCAAGCCGAAGGGAGCCATGCTCAGCGTCGAGCGTTACGCCTGGTCTTGCGAGAAGCTGGTCGAGGCCGTGGGGCTGCGGGAGGCCGATCGCGGCTTCTCCTACCTGCCGCTCGCCCACATCACCGAGCGGGTCTACATCTATGGTGGCAGCCTGTTTAGCGGCGCCGAGATAAGCTTCCCCGAATCCCTGGATACCTTTATCGAGGACGTCAAACGCTGCCGTCCTACCGTATTTATCTCTGTGCCCCGGCTCTGGGCCATGTTCCGCATCAAGATCCACGAAAAACTGCCCCAGAAGAAGCTGGCCCTGCTGCTCAAGATCCCCTTTGTCAGCACGCTTATCAAACGCAAGCTGCAACAGGGTCTGGGGCTGGATCAGGCACGGGTGCTGGGCTGCGGCTCGGCTCCGGTGGCTCCGGCGCTGCTCGCCTGGTATCACAGCATCGGCCTCAATATCACCGAGGCCTGGGGCATGACGGAGAACCATGCCTACGCCACCCTCAACTACCCCTTCCGGGCCGACAAGATAGGCACGGTCGGCAAGGCGGGGCCCGGGGTGCGCATCCAGATCTCGCCGGAGGGGGAGATCCTCTGCCGCTGCGAGGGCATGATGCTGGGCTACTACAAGGATCCGGAACACAGCAGCGAAGCCATCGATACCGAAGGCTGGCTGCGCACCGGAGACATGGGCAAGCTCGACAGCGAAGGCTACCTCACCATCACGGGGCGGATGAAGGATGTGTTCAAGACGGCCAAGGGCAAGTATGTGGCCCCTGTGCCCATCGAGGGGTTGCTCGGCCAGGAGTCCATCATCGAGCAGCTGTGCGTGATCGGTTATGGCATGCCGCAGCCCATCGCCCTGGTGCAGCTCTCGGAGCAGGCCATGAAGGGGAACAGTGCCCAGATAGATGCCGAGCTGGAGGCCGCCCGTCAGCGGGTCAACGACAAGCTCGAATCCCATGCCAGGCTGCGGGGCATCTTGGTGGTCAAGGCCCCCTGGAATATCGAGAACGGCGTGCTGACCCCGACCATGAAGATCCGTCGTCATCTGCTCGAGCAAAAATATGCCGAGCTCGGGGATCAATGGCCCAAGGATCGCAACATAGTGCGCGAGCGTTGAGGCCAGTCGGTGATTGGCCGTTCACATCATGAAGAGAACAAGGGGGAGCTGAGGCTCCCCCTTGTGGTGATGGCTGTCCCGGCGTCAGAGTGTTGACTTGCGATGGCTGAGCTTGAACACCAGCAAGAAGAACAGCGGAATGAAGAAGATCGCCAGCAGGGTGGCGCTGAGCATGCCGCCCAGCACCGAGGTGCCGATGGCGTGACGGGCATTGGCCCCGGCGCCACTGCTGAGCACCAGGGGCAAGACCCCGAGCATGAAGGCGAGGGAGGTCATGATGATGGGCCTGAGCCGCTGGCGGCAGGCGGTCATGGTCGCCTCGAGCAAGTCCATGCCTCGTTCGTGCAGCTCCTTGGCGAACTCGACGATGAGGATGGCATTCTTGGCGGTGAGCCCCATGGTGGTGAGCAGGCCCACCTGGAAGTAGACGTCGTTCTCCAGGCCCCGCAGACTGGTGGCCAGCACGGCGCCCAGCACCCCGAGCGGCACGGCCAGGATCACCGAGAGCGGCACGCTCCAGCTCTCATAGAGCGCCGCCAGGCAGAGGAAGACGATCAGGATGGAGATGCCATAGAGCATGGGCGCCTGGTTGCCAGCCTGGCGCTCCTGGTAGGACATGCCGGTCCAGCTGATGCTGACCCCGTGGGGCAGGGTGCTGGCCATCCGCTCGATGGCGGCCATGGCTTCCCCCGTGCTGTGCCCCGGGGCCGCTTCACCGACTATCTCAACGGCAGGGTTGCCGTTATAGCGCGCCAGCTGCGGCGCCCCATAACCCCAATGGGTGCTGCTGAAGGCGTTGAAAGGCACCATGTCCCCCTTGGTGTTGCGCACGAACCACTTGTCGAGATCCTGGGCTGACATCCGATCGGGGGCATCCGCCTGCAGATAGACCTTCTTGGTGCGACCATGGTCGACGAACTGGTTGACGTAGGAGGAGCCCCAGGCGATGGAGAGGGTGCGGTTGATCTCATCGACGTTCAGCCCCAGGGCCATCGCTTTCTCGTAGTCGATGTCGATGAAGAACTGGGCGTTGTCATTGAGGCCGCTGGGTCGCACCTTCTGCAGAGCAGGATCCTGACTCGCGGCCTTGAGCAGCTGGTTGCGGGCGGCGATCAGCCGCTCATGCCCCAGACCGCCATTGTCTTCGAGATAGAAATCAAAGCCGGTGGCGTGGCCCAGTTCACGGATGGAGGGCGGGTTGACGGCGAACACCATGGCATCGTCAATCTTGCTGAAGGTCTTCATGGCGCGGCCTATGATGGCGTTGACATCCTGCCCCGGTTGTTGGCGTTGATCCCAGGGTTTGAGAGAGACAAAAGCCATGCCCGCATTCTGGGCGTTGCCCGAATAGCTAAAGCCGGTGATGCCGAGCACCGTTTGCACCGTCGCTTGCTCATGGGTGGCGAAATAGTGCTGCACCTTGGCCACCGCCGCCTCGGTACGCTGCTGACTGGCGCCGGCGGGGAGCTGCACCATCACCATGAAGTTGCCCTGATCCTCTTCCGGCAGGAAGGAGGAGGGGAGCAGATGGAACATCCAGCCCAGGGTGATCAGCAGTGCCACATAGAGGATCAGGCTGCGGCCCGAGCGCTGCAATATCCGGCTGACGCCCCCTTCATAGCGATGGGCGAGCCACTCGAAGCGGCGGTTGAACCAGGCGAAGAAGCCGTGCTGGTGAGGCTGGTGATCCCCCTTGAGCAGGGTGGCGCACAGGGCCGGGGTCAGAATCATCGCGGTCAGCACAGAGAGCGCCATGGCCGAGACGATGGTCAGGGAGAACTGGCGATAAATGGCGCCGGTTGACCCTTGCATGAAGGCCATGGGCACGAACACCGCCGAGAGCACCAGGGCGACGCCAATCAGGGCGCCGCTGATCTGGGTCATGGACTTGCGCGTCGCCTCCAGGGGGCTCAGCCCCTCCTCTTGCATGATGCGTTCGACGTTCTCCACCACCACGATGGCGTCATCGACCAGCAGACCGATGGCGAGCACCAGGCCGAACATGGTCAGGGTATTGATGGTGAACCCCAGGGCCGACATGATGCCGAAGGTACCCAGCAGTACCACGGGCACGGCGATGGTGGGGATCAGGGTCGCCCGCAGGTTCTGCAAGAAGAGGTACATCACCAGGAAGACCAGCACTATGGCCTCGAGCAGGGTCTTGATCACCTCCTCGATGGAGATCTTGATGAAAGGCACCGTCTCCATCGCCTTCACCATCTTGAGGCCAGGCGGGAAGCTTTGCGAGAGCGTGGCCAGCTTGGCATCGACCGCCTTCTGGGTATCCAGGGCATTGGCGCCGGTGGCCAGCTTGATGCCCATGGCCGAGGCGTTGTCCCCATCGAGACGGGCGATCTTGTCATAGCTTTCACCGCCAAGTTCGAGGCGCGCCACATCGCTCAAGCGAACCTGGGAGCCATCCTGGTTGACCTTGAGCAAGATGTTGCGAAACTGCGCCAGGCTTTCGAGGCGGTTGCGGGCGGTGATGGTGGCATTGATCATCTGGCCCTGGATGGCCGGGGTGCCGCCAATCTGACCCACGGTCACTTCGCTGTTCTGGGCCTTGATGGCGTTGGAGATGTCCAGGGGGGTGAGCTGGTAACTGGTCAGCTTGCTGGGATCGAGCCAGACGCGCATGGCGTATTGGGTACCGAACTGGGTGACGTCACCGACCCCTTCCAGGCGGCTGATGGGATCGAGCAGATGGGAGCCGACATAGTCGGCGATGTCCTGGGAGTTCATGCTGCCATCGTCGGACTTGAAGGCGATGAGGCTCATAAAGCTCGAGGAGCTCTTGCGCACGCTGATCCCCTGCTGCTGCACCTCGGCGGGCAACTGGCTATTGGCCTGCTGCAAGCGGTTTTGCACCTGGACCTGGGCGATATCCGGATCCGTACCCGCCTGGAAGGTGAGGGTGACGGAGACGTTGCCGGCAGAGTCGCTGGTGGCGGACATATAGAGCAGGTGGTCGAGCCCCTTCATGTTCTGTTCGAGGATCTGGGTCACGCTGTTTTCCACGGTCGAGGCCGAGGCCCCGGGGTAGACGGCGTTCACCTGGATGGCGGGGGGGGCTATGGTCGGGTATTGGGCGATGGGCAGGCCCATGATGGCAAGTACCCCGCCCAACATGACGAGGATGGCGAGCACCCAGGCGAAGACGGGTCTATCGATGAAGAAACGTGACATGACTTACCCCGCCGCCTGAGTGGAAACTGGCATGGCGGCCGTGGCCTTGACCGCCATGCCCGGACGCAGTTTGACCTGGCCGGAGACGATGACCCTCTCTCCCGCCTTGAGGCCATCTGCTATCACCCACTGATCCCCCCGACTCGCGCCCAGACTGACCTGGCGCGGCTCTACCTGGTTGTTGGCATTGACCAGCAGCACGGCGCCCTTGCCACCAGGCAACTGGGTCACGCTGGTCTGGGGCAGCAGCAATCCGGTGCCGGGCTTGTCATCGGCAATGGTGGCACGCAGGAACATGCCCGGCAGCAGGCTCTGCTGGGGATTGGGGATGATGGCGCGCAGGGTCAGGCTGCCGGTGGACTCATTGACGCTCACATCGGCAAACGCGAGGCTGCCGCTCTGGGGATAGGATTTCCCGGTCTGGGTCTGCAGGCTGACTTTTTTCGGCGCCGCCCCCGGGCGCAAGCTGTCGCTCACGTCTCCCAGGGTGTTCACCGCCTGGGTCATGTCCAGATAGATGGGATCCAGCTGCTGTATGGTGGCCAGGCTGTTGGTCTGATTGGTGGTGACCAGCGCCCCCTCGGTGACTTGAGAGATGCCGATCCGCCCCGAGATGGGGGCTCGTACCTGGGTATAGCCGAGTTGGATCTTCGCCTGTTCCAGGCTGGCCTGGTCGATACCTGTCTGCGCCTTGGCCTGCTGCCAGGTCGCTTCGGCCTGATCGAACTGTTCACGGCTGATGAGGCCGCGCTTGACGAGCGCCTGGTAGCGAACATAGGTCTTGTAGCCCACCTCGGCATCGGCCTTGCTCTTGGCCAGCTGGGCACTGGCACTGTTGAAGGCGGCTTGATAGCTGGCGGGATCTATCTGGTAGAGGGGATCCCCCGCCTTGACGTTGGCCCCCTCTTCAAACAGACGGTGGAGGATGATGCCGGACACCTGGGGGCGGACCTCGGCGATCCGGGAGGCCGAGGTGCGTCCCGGCAGGCTGATATCCTGACTCAGGGGCTGGGGAGTCAGGGTAAGGGTCTGCACTGATATGGGGGAGGCGATGGTCTTGGCGTCGGACCCCGCTTGGCCACAGCCGCCGAGCAGGATACCGAGGGTCAGGGCGATCGCGAGACGAGAATAGGAGTGAGGGAGCATGGTGGCCTCCGGCTGAGAAAAAGAGAATGAGAATTGCGTCACATTAAAGCGCGGGCCAGCTTTGTGGAGATGGGTATGACTGTCAATGGCAGTTGCCGGGATCAGACAGCCTGGGTTCAGCTACGAGAGAAATATCCCGAAAAGAGCGCCGAGGGGCCGGACAGAGGGGCGGGGAGAAGAGCGCAAGAAAGGCAAGTCAGAAAGTGGGGGCAGAGGCTGCACCCTGGCCGAGGGGATTGAACAGGGGGCAGATGATGCCCCCTGTTCAAACGCGGCTTAGAACCAGAAGCCGATGATAAAGGATCCGGCCAGGGTGAGCATGACGTTGGCCACCGCGTAGGTGCCCGCATAGCCGAGCGCCGGGATCGAGCTGTTGGCCGCCTCGTTGACCACGTCCATGGCGGGGGCGCAGGTCCGGGCCCCGGTGATGGCGCCGAGCAGCAGGGCCGGGTTCATCTTGAGCACCCAGACCCCGAACAGGTAGCCCACCAGCACCGGCAAGGTGGTGACCAGCATGCCGGAGAAGAGCACCACGGCGCCCACCTGGCTCAGGTGATCCAGAATGCCGCCACCGGCCTTGAGGCCCGTGCTCACCATGAAGACGGCCAGGCCCAGATCCTTGGCCAGACGCAGGGCACCCGGCGGCACATAGCCGACCGTCGGGTGGTTGGCGCGCAGGTAACCCATCAGGATCCCCGCCAGCAGCAGACCGACGGCGTTGCCAAGGCCAAATTCGAGCTGACCGAATACCAGGGAGACGGAGCCTATCAGCAAGCCGAGCACGAAGAAGGTGGTGAAGGCCACCAGATCCGTGGTCTGACTGTGAATGCTGATGAAGCCAATCTTGTTGGCAAGATGCTTGACCCTGATCTTCTCGCCGCTGATCTGCAGCACATCACCCTTTTGCAGCATGATGTTGCGATCGAACGGCATCTCTATCTGGGAGCGCACCACCCGGTTCAAGAAGCAGCCTTTTTCGGTGAGATTGAGCTCCACCAGATGACGGCCCACCACGGAATCATTCTTGACCACTATCTCTTCGGTGACGATCTGCAGATCAAGCAGGTTCCTGTCGAACACCTCCTTGCCGTTGCGATAGTTGACATCCAGCTTCTCGTGGCTCTCGGGATACCCGACCAGGGCGATCTCGTCCCCTTCCTGAATGACGGCGTCACCATCGGGGCTTGCCAGTATGCCGTTGCGGCGGATCCGTTCCACATAGCAGCCGGTGTGGGGATAGATGCCGGTCTCACGCAGGGTGCGGCCCCCTATCCAGGCGGCCAGCTCCGGGCCGACCCGGTAGGCGCGGATGATGGGCAGATAGGTCTTGCGGTTCTCATTGTCAGACAGGCCCCGTTCGCGGGCTATCTTCTGGGCCTCTGTGCTGAGATCGAGGCGGGCCAGGGCGGGCAGATAACGCACCACCAGCATCAAGCCGACCAGCCCCACCAGGTAGGTGAGCGCATAGCCGATGCCCATGTTGTCGAGCACGGGCTGCATGTCGGTGCCATGGGGCAGGTTGAGCAGGCCGCTGCGCAGGGCATCCTGGGCACCTACCAGGGCCGGGGTCGAGGTGAGCGAGCCTGCCAGTATGCCCGCCGCCATGCCGGGCCCCAGGTTGAAGAACTTGGCCAGGCCCACCGTCAACAGCAGCGCCGTGAGCAATATCACCAGGGTGAGGGTGATGTAGTGGATGCCATCGCGCAGGAAGACGCTGAAAAAATGCGGTCCCGCCTCTATGCCGACACAGAAGATGAACAGCATGAAGCCGACGTTTTCCGTGGTGGCGGAGAATTGAAACCCCATCTGACCGAACAGCAGGGCGGTGAACAGCACCCCTATGGTGTTGCCAATCTGGAAGTTGCCGACCCGCACCTTGCCAAGTAGCAGGCCGAAGGCCAGTACCACGAACAGCAGCAGGGAGTCGCTTTGGTGTAGCAGTGTCACGAAATCTATGGTCATGCCCGGACAAACCGAGAAAAAAGTGGGGCCGATATTGTGCCGCATCCCCCGCCAATAAAGAAGCGCCGGTTGGGACAAAGCTGCATATTGGGCGGCCACGCCCAGGCGACCCATCGCGCTGGGGGGAAAGGATGGGTTTTTCTGTCTGCGTGAACCGCTGTCAATTAGTGATTCATGCTGTCTGTCCCAGCAGACAAGCGGATGCCCCTCGGCATTTATAGAATCCTGTGCCCCGTAAAAAATGGGGGTGATTACAGAGCAAGCTGCTGCCGGTTTGGCACGGCGCTTCCCAACCTCAGGATCCTGGACTGGTGTCAAATGCACCGCTGACCCACTGCATCTGGGGTGGGGAATCCTGTATTAAAAAAGATCCTTCAGACGCCAAAAAAATCCGGTTCAAGGAGACGAGGCAAAACAGCATAAAATCGGGTTTGCCCTGGGGGGCCAAGATAAATGGGGGCTGAATGAGCCAAACCCAGGCTGGGTCTGGGCTGGCGCGACTTACCCACAGATTCTGTGGATAACCCTGTGTGTGAAAATTGAAAACAGGCCGCCAGGCCTTGCCAATACTGGGTTGCAAGGCCTGTTCAAAAAATACCGGCAAATAATTGTTTGCATAAAAATCAAATGGTTAGCTGCAACAGCACAAAGTGCTGAAGGGGGAGTGAGGGCGAATAAAGGGGAGTGCTGTCAAGCCGTGGCAGCTTGTGCATTAAATTTGGTAGCGAGGGGCACTAAAGTGGATAACTTGCACCGAGATGGTGAGGAATTGGCTCCCTCGACTGGACTTGAACCAGTGACATACGGATTAACAGTCCGCCGTTCTACCGACTGAACTACGAGGGAACATCAGGCAAGGAGGAGCACTATACAGAGGTCGCCGGACGGGGTCAACCGCCGACTGGGGGAGGAGAGCGATACCCGGTGTGGTGCAAGTCGAGGTACTACATGATGGGGGAGGAGGGTGATCCCCACAGTGGTATGGGTCGGGGGACATGGGGGGAGGTTATACCCCCAGTGGTACAAGTCGAGGCACTACATGATGGGGGAGGAGGGTAATACCCCAGTGGTATGGGTCGGGGTACATGGGGGGAGGCTATACCCGCAGTGGTACAAGTCGAGGTACACTTGCCCTTTGCCGTTTCTTGTCCGGAGTCTTCATGAGCAAGTCGTTTCAACTCGTCAGCCAGTTCTCCCCTGCGGGGGATCAGCCTGCCGCCATCAGCCAACTGCTTGAGGGGATAGAATCCGGACTCGCCCACCAGACCCTGCTTGGGGTGACCGGCTCGGGCAAGACCTTCACCATGGCGAACGTGATAGCGACCCTGAACAGGCCCACCATGATACTGGCGCCCAACAAGACCCTGGCCGCCCAGCTCTATGGGGAGATGAAGGAGTTCTTCCCCGAGAACTCGGTGGAGTATTTCGTCTCCTACTACGACTACTACCAGCCGGAAGCCTATGTGCCGACCACGGACACCTTCATCGAGAAGGATGCCTCCATCAACGATCACATCGAGCAGATGCGGCTGTCGGCCACCAAGGCACTGCTGGAGCGGCGGGACGTGATCATCGTCGCCTCGGTGTCAGCCATCTATGGCCTGGGGGACCCCCAGGCTTACCTGAGCATGATGCTGCACCTCAAACTCGGCGACATCATCAACCAGCGAGACATACTGCGTCGCCTCGCCGAGCTGCAATACAGCCGCAACGACCTGGCCTTCCAGCGCGGCACCTTCCGGGTGCGTGGCGAGGTGATCGACATCTATCCGGCGGAATCGGACAAGCTGGCGCTGCGGGTCGAGCTGTTTGACGAAGAGATAGAGCGACTCTCCCTGTTTGACCCCCTGACCGGCGCCATCGAGCAGACGGTGGTGCGTCATACCATCTATCCCAAGACCCACTACGCCACCCCCCGCGAAACCATCCTCGGTGCCATCGATCACATCAAGGAGGAGCTCAAGGGGCGGCGCGAACAGCTGATCTCCCTCAACAAACTGGTGGAGGAGCAGCGCATCAGCCAGCGCACCCAGTTCGACATCGAGATGATGCAGGAGCTGGGCTACTGCTCGGGCATCGAGAACTACAGCCGCTACCTGTCGGGGCGCGCGCCGGGGGAGCCGCCGCCCACCCTGTTCGACTACCTGCCGGGGGATGGTCTGCTCATCATCGATGAGTCCCATGTGACCGTGCCGCAGATAGGCGCCATGTTCAAGGGGGACAGATCCCGCAAGGAGACCCTGGTGGAGTACGGCTTCCGCTTGCCCTCTGCCCTGGACAACAGGCCGCTCAAGTTCGACGAATTTGAGGCCCTGATGCCACAGACGGTGTTTGTCTCGGCCACCCCCAGCCCCTATGAGCTGGAAAAATCCGGTGGTGATGTGGTGCAACAGGTGGTGCGCCCCACCGGCCTGCTCGATCCCGTGATTGAAGTGCGTCCGGTCGGCACCCAGGTGGACGACCTGCTCTCCGAGATCCGGCTGCGGGTGGCGGTGGACGAGCGAGTGCTAGTCACCACCCTGACCAAGCGGATGGCGGAGGATCTCACCGAATACCTGGCGGATCACGACGTGCGGGTGCGCTATTTGCATTCGGACATCGAGACGGTCGAGCGGGTCGAGATCATCCGCGATCTGCGGCTCGGCAAGTTCGATGTGCTGGTGGGCATCAACCTGCTGCGCGAAGGGCTCGACATGCCGGAGGTCTCCCTGGTGGCCATACTGGATGCCGATAAAGAGGGCTTCCTGCGCTCCACCCGTTCACTGATCCAGACCATTGGCCGGGCCGCTCGCAACCTCAACGGCAGGGTCATCCTCTATGGGGATCGCATCACCCACTCCATGAAAGTAGCCATCGAGGAGACGGAGCGGCGCCGCGCCCTGCAGCATGCCCATAACCTCGAGCACGGCATCACCCCCAAGGGCCTCAACAAGGCGGTGGGGGACATGATGGACATGGGGGGCAGCCGCATCTCGGGCAAGGCTGGCAAAGGGAGTCGCAAGGCCGCCGAGCCGCAAGGGGAGTACCATGCCCGCACCACCAGCGAGATCACCAAGGAGATCAAACGCATGGAAGAGCAGATGTTCCAGCATGCCCGGGATCTGGAGTTCGAGCAGGCCGCCGCCCTGCGCGACAGCATCCAGCGACTGCGCCACGAGTTGATTGAAAGTTGAGGCCGCTGCGCGCCCTGCTCGGGATTGGGCCCAAGTTACGTCGCCTCTATCTGGGCTTTCGCCACCCGGCCACCCCGCTCTGGGCCAAGGGGTTGGCACTGCTGGTGTTCGTCTATGGCCTCAGCCCTCTCGATCTGGTGCCGGATGTCATTCCCGTGCTCGGTTGGGTGGATGATCTCACGCTCTTCATCTGGCTGATCTGGGGCTGGGAGTCCTGCTTGCCCGCCGAGGTGCGTCAGGCCATTGCCGAAAAAGCGGGGGAGAAAAAGGGGAAACAGGAGGGGGATGAGTAGCCAGGCGCCAGCCTGCGCTGCCCCAGATGTTGGCCATGGTTTGCGGCGAAATTGTGGTAAGGGAGGGGAAGGGGTAGACTCGGCCCCTCTGTCATCATCCATCCCTTAATACCGAGCCCGATCCATGGATCTTATCTTGTTCCTCGTCGACTTCATCTTGCACATAGACATCCACCTCAAGGCACTGTTTGCCGATTACGGCGTCTGGATCTATGCCATTTTGTTTCTCATCATCTTCTGCGAGACGGGGCTGGTGGTGATGCCCTTCCTGCCCGGTGACTCCCTGCTGTTCGCCGCAGGCGCCCTCACGGTAGACAGTGCCCTGGATGTGCATCTGCTCAGTGCCCTGCTGGTGCTGGCCGCCATACTCGGCGATCTCACCAACTACACCCTGGGTCGGCTGTTTGGGGAGCGGCTGTTCAGCCGCCCCGACTCACGACTGTTCCGTCAGGATTATCTGCACCAGACCCACGCCTTCTTCGACCGCCATGGTGGCAAGGCCATCATCATCGCCCGCTTTGCCCCCATAGTGCGTACCTTCGCCCCCTTCGTGGCAGGCATGGGCAAGATGAGTTATCCACGTTTCATGGCCTTTAACGCCGTGGGTGGCCTGTGCTGGGTGCTCTCTTTCGTCTATGTGGGCCACTTCTTCGGCAACCTGCCCCTGGTCAAGGAGAACTTCACCCTGCTCATCTTCGTCATCATTGGCATCTCCCTGCTGCCCATGGTGATCGCCGCCCTGCGCGCCAGGCTGGGCAAGGGGTGAGCGGTGCAGTCAGCAAGGGGTGAGGATAGGGCCGCTGCGGCCTGGGTGACTTGACCCTTCATGACATAAAAAAACCGGGCCACGTGGGCCCGGTTTTTGATGACTGCGGCGCAGCACTCACTGCCAGTTGGCGTTGCGCTTGGCTTTTTGCAGCTTCTCATAGGCTGCCAGCAGTTTTTGGTGCAGCGGGAACTGGCTGAGAGACTCATCGGCTGGCTCCAACCCGTGGAAGCGAGCCTCGCCGCTGGCATGGGCCCACGCCTGTGCCAATGCCTGTTCGCCATACATGCGGGTGAACACGGCTCTGTACTGCTCGGGCTCGCGTTCCTGGTCCAGGAACAGCTCGACGCAGCTCTTGAGGGCGCGGTAGTAGTTGGCACGTTCAGGGCTGAACACCGACTGGTTGTACTCCATGGTCCAGTTGATGAGATCCAGCGCCGTCTCCAATTCGCCTGCGGCTAGGGCCAGCATGGCCTTGAGTTCACCGATGCGCAGGGTGTGCAGGGCGGTGCCCTTGGCGGCAGCGATGCCAAGCAGCTCGCGCACCCGGGTACGCTCGTCGTGACCTTCCTCTTCCAGCTGATCGTAGAAAGCCATGTACTGCTCGGCGTCCCACTCCAGGGACGGCAGGGCCAGGATCACTTCCCGCAGGTTGGCGCCCATGTTGTTGTTGGCCAGCAGCAAGTCTTCGGCCGGGTAGATGTCGGACATGCCGGGTACCAGGATGCGGCAGGCGTAGACGTCCAGGTGCTCGTAGTCGGCGATGTAGACCGGCTGCTCCAGCTCGTGGAAGATGCCTATCAGGTGATCGAACTCCTGCTGGGAGGTGCCCCGGAAATCCCAGTCGGCGAACTCGAAGTCTGACTCCTCTTTGAACAGATCCCAGTTGATGAGACCGGAAGAGTCGATGAAGTGGGTCTCCAGATTGTGGTGATCCGCCACCTGCTCGTTATCAAAGGAGGGAGCGACGAAGACATCCAGATCCTTCAGGCCACGGCCTTGCAGCAGCTCGGTGACGGTACGCTCGAACGCGACTTCGAAGCGCGGGTGGGCACCGAAGGAGGCGAAGCTGGTGCCGTTACGCGGGTTGAGCAGCACCACGCAGATGACCGGATAGCGACCGCCCAGGGAGGCATCGAAGCTGTAGATGGGGTAGCCTTCGGCCTCAAGGGCGGCGATGGAGGCCGCAATGCCGGGGTAACGGGCGATCACCTCCGCCGGGATCTCCGGCAGGCTGATGGCCTCGGCGATAATTTTGTTTTTCACGTGACGCTCGAACACCTCGGACAGCCCCTGGGTGCGGGCCTCGGTCTTGGTGTTGCCGGCGCTCATGCCGTTGGAGACATAGAGGTTGCCGATGATGTTCATCGGAATGTAAACGGTCTGATGATCGGATTGGCGCTCGAAGGGCAGGGCGACGATGCCGCGCTCCTCGTTGTTGGATTGCAGGTCCACCAGCATGTCGGCGGTCACTTCCCCTTCCGGGTTGTAGAAGTGACGGGTGAAGTCGTCGAGCAGACCCGCCGGGAAGTGATCGCCCTCGATGGGGAACCACTTCTCGTTGGGGTAGTGCACGAAGTCGCCATCGGCGATTTGCTGGCCCAGATAGAAGTCGGCGAAGAAGTAGTTGGTGGAGAGACGCTCGAAGTACTCGCCAAGCGCCGAGGCCAGGGCCGCCTTCTTGCTGGCCCCTTTACCGTTGGTAAAGCAAAGAGCGCACTCCTTGTCCCGGATGTGCACGGACCAGACATTGGGCACGGGGTTGAGCCAGGAGGCCTCTTCAATATCAAACCCCAGGGCCTGCAATTTGGTCTGGAAGCGCTCGATGGAGTCTTCCAGCGCCGCGTCCTTGCCGGGAATAAAAGTGTGGTCTGTCATCACGATATCCTGATTTTTATTGGCTCATGTTTGGTCGCAGATAATAGCATGAGTCGCAAGAGATGCGGCCTAGACAATGGCGCCGTCCGCGCTCTTTTCAGTGTCTGAAAGGGGAGTGGACAAGGCTGTTGCGCCTGTTGTGGCGAGCGGCAAGTGCTAGCCTACCTGACCATCATTAGAAATTCTTAATGATATTAAGGAAAAGTAGATTTCATTATGTCTGGCCGTTGCGCATCATGCTGCCACGTTTTGCCGGGTGAACACGGCGTGATAGCGCCCATTGCTGCTGCGACAAGTTGTTCGCCTTCACTATTCCTCTATCGGCTCGGCCGTTGATCACGAATTGGGAGTCCCTATGCCATCCATGACACCGCGAGTGGAGTCTGACATCACCACACTGGCGCCCGGCTTCAGAGCCCTCAGCATCCAGGTCGATGCGGCCGCCATCACCGATATGAGCGTGGGTGCCCAGGCATTAAAGCGGGCCTGCCAGTCCGTCGCGGCGGGAGGCGCGCCCTGGGCGCACGCTCATCTGTCGGCGTGGGCCGAGGTGTTCAGGCGGTTCGGTGCCAAACCACAACGCACCCCTTGCTCGGCCGAAGCCCTGCGAAAGAGAGTGCTGCGGGAGGGGGCACTGCCGAGCATCGATCCTATCGTCGATCTCTACAACGCCATTAGCATCGAGTATGCCATTCCGGTCGGAGGGGAAAATCTGGTGGCCTATGAGGGGGTGCCCCGCCTGGTGATTGCCGATGGCAGCGAACGGTTTGACACCATGAAAGGGGGGTTGCCTGCGCAGGAAACGCCCGAGCCGGGAGAGGTCGTCTGGCGGGATGACATGGGGGTGACCTGTCGCCGCTGGAATTGGCGGCAGGGTGTCAGAACCCGACTCAGCGTGGAGTCTGAGCAGATGTGGTTCATTCTGGAGAGTCTGCCGGAGATGCCGCTGGCTGCCTTGCAGGAGGCCGGCGATCGGCTGATCGCCGGCTTGCTGGAGATGATGCCAGGGGCCCGGATAGAGAAAGAGCTGATTGGTTGCCAATCCGGGACAGAGAAGAGGGCCAGTTAGCCGATGGCCTTGAGACCCAGTATGCCGCCGATGATGAGCGCCAGGCAGAACAGTCGCACCGCCGTGGCGGGCTCGCCAAACAGCCAGATCCCCATCAGCACTGTGCCGACTGCGCCTATGCCGGTCCAGACGGCGTAGGCGGTGCCAAGGGGCAGGTGCCTGACCGCCAGGGCCAGCAACAAGACGCTCACCCCCATGGCGGCGAGGGTCAGCAAGGTAGGAAGGGGGCGGCTGAAGCCGTCGGTGTATTTGAGGCCAATGGCCCAGGCGACCTCGAACAGACCGGCGATGAGCAGCAATATCCAGGGCATAAAAGGGGTATCCATCAGGGGGCAGGGTCGTCCCTGCCAGCGGTCAGGCAGCGGGGTCGTCCCCGCCGGGCGCGATGGCCGTTGGGACTCATATTGCCAGAGCCGGATCGCGCTTGCCAAGGAGAGGCGCCTCCCCGGGCCTCATCGCTTGATATTGCAGCAAACGGCAGGGAATATTGCGCAAATCGACTTGCGTCCCTCGCCACAATCCGTAATGTGGATAGACACATTTTTCGCAGCAGAATTTTATCTGTTCAGGATCTACATGGCGCCACTGTGGTGTCAGGAGGCGAATGCCTCCCGGGTCGGAACGATAGAGGCTCCGCACTATCAAGTCGTTATCCAGGGTAGGACATTATGAAAAAAGTAGGTTTGGTCGGTTGGCGTGGCATGGTGGGCTCTGTCCTGATGAGCCGGATGCAGGAAGAGCAGGATTTTGCGCACATTCAACCCACCTTCTTCACCACCTCCCAGGCCGGTGAGGCCGCCCCCAACTTCGGCGTCGATGCCGGTCAGCTCCAGGATGCCTTCAACATAGCGGCGCTGGCTGAGCAGGAGATCATCATCACGGCCCAGGGCGGCGACTACACCAAGGATGTCTATCCGCGCCTGAAAGCCGCCGGCTGGCAGGGTTACTGGATTGATGCCGCGTCCTCTTTGCGCATGGAAGAAGAGGCCGTCATCATCCTGGATCCGGTCAATGGCGATGTGATAGCCCAGGCACTGGATGCCGGCACCAAGACCTTCGTCGGTGGCAACTGCACCGTCAGCCTGATGCTGCTGGCCCTGGGCGGTCTGTTCAAGGCCGATCTGGTGGAGTGGGTGAGCGTGGCGACCTACCAGGCGGCCTCGGGTGGCGGCGCCCGTCACATGCGTGAGTTGATCACCCAGATGGGGATGTTGCGTGATGAAGTGGCGGTCGAGCTGGCGGATCCCGCTTCCGCCATTCTGGATATCGAGCGCAAGGTCACCGAGAAGACCCGCTCCGGCGACTTGCCGGTGGACAACTTCGGTGTGCCCCTGGCTGGCAGCCTGATCCCCTGGATAGACACCAGACTCGACAACGGCCAGAGCCGGGAAGAGTGGAAGGGTCAGGCCGAGACCAACAAGATCCTCGGCATCGAGGCGGCCCCGGTGCCTGTCGACGGTCTGTGCGTGCGCATTGGCGCCCTGCGCTGCCACAGCCAGGCCTTCACCATCAAGCTCAAGAAAGATGTGCCGCTGGCCGAGATTGAAGCCCTGTTGGCCAGCCACAACGACTGGGTCAAGGTCATCCCCAACGAGCGCGACATCAGCGCCCGCGAGCTGACCCCGGCCGCGGTGACCGGCACCCTCAACATACCGGTTGGCCGCCTGCGCAAGCTCAACATGGGCCCGGAATACCTGGCCGCCTTCACGGTCGGTGATCAGCTGCTGTGGGGCGCTGCCGAGCCGCTGCGCCGCATGTTGCGCATCCTGCTGGCCCGTGGCTAAGGGATGGCAGCCACCGGCTCTCTGGATGAAACGCGAGAGCCGTTGAGCTAGCGTGCTCGAAACAAGAAGGGAAGGCATCTGCCTTCCCTTCTGCTCTCTGTGGCTGGCCATCATGACGCCAAGCTCAAGCTCACGTGTGGGCCAGGGCCGCGGCCAGGTCGGCAATCAGGTCATCGGCATCCTCGACCCCAATGCTCAGCCGGATCAGGTCATCGTTGACCCCGGCGGCCACTCGGCTGGCCTCATCCATGGCGGCATGAGTCGTGCTGGCCGGGTGACAGGCCAGGCTCTCCAGATCCCCCAGACTCACCGCCTGCACGAAGAGCTGCAACTGATCGAGCAGGCGGGCACAGCGGGGGAAGCCCCCCTCCAGCTCTATGCTGATCATGGCGCCGTAACCTGTGGCGATCTCTCCCAGCACCCCATGGCCGGGATGATCGGCGAGGCCCGGATAGATCACCTTCTTGACGCCAGGGTGCGCGGCCAGGAACTGGGCCACCCGCTGGGCGTTGTGCAGGTGCGCATCCAGGCGCAGGGGCAGGGTCTTGACCCCCCGTTGCAGCAAGTAAGCCTCCTGGGGGCCGATGGGGGAGCCCAGGTGCTTGAGTGCCACGGTGCGGATGCGTGCCATCAGTTCGTGGCGGGCGGCCACCACCCCGGCGATGATGTCGCCGTGGCCGCCGAGATACTTGGTGCCGCTGTGCATGACGATGTCGATACCCAGTTCAAGGGGGCGCAGCAGATAGGGGGTGAGGAAGGTGTTGTCGCAGACGGTGAGGGCACCGACCCTGCGCGCGGCGTCGACCACAATGCGGGGATCCACCAGCTTGAGGGTGGGATTGGTCAGGGTTTCGAACAGTACCAACTTGGTGCCCGGGTGGATATTGGCCAGCAGATCCCGGTCGCTGTCATAGCCGGTGATGCGGATACCCGCGCGGCTGAAGGTCTGCTTGAGGAAGGCCTCGGTGCCACCATAGAGGGGGCCGACATAGGCCACCTCGTCCCCGCTGTCGGCCAGGGCATAGAGAATGGCGCTCACCGCCGCCATGCCGCTCGCGACCACCAATGCCTCGTCAGCACCCTCAAGGGCGGCGAGTTTCACCTCCAGCTCGGCGGTGGTGGGGTTGGCGAAGCGGCTGTAGATGTAGCCTGGCGCTTGCCCGGCGAACCGCTCCTTGCCAGCCTGGGCCGTGAAATAGCTGAAGGTGCTGCTCTGATAGAGCGGGGTCGTCAGGGCGCCGGTCTGGGGATCGAGCCGTTGGCCGCTGTGTACGCTCATGGTCTTGAATTTCATCATCTCTCCGTCATGGCCAGTGGGCTGGCCTCTTATAGCCCTGGGCGCGGCTGCGCAGGGTGAATGGGGTGTCCTTGTGGCGACCGATCGCCATAAGGGGATAAGAGTGGCAGGTTATGCGGGCGTTCGCCGCTGGGGCTCCCGGGCCGGTGGGGTGGCATAGTGGCGGGCCGCCACATCCGGGTGGGAGCGCAGTCGTCCCTTGAGCACGTTCTCCCCCACCTGATAAAAGAGCGGGTTGTCCGGATCGCTCTGGAGCCCCGTCGCCTCGGCCGCGAGGGAGGGGGGCAGCGTCAGCAAGGGCACAGTGGCATCGAGCCGGGCCGCCATGAAGAAGGCACAGGAGAGGCGCGACACCCCCGGGGGCGGGCTGACCACCCGATGCAGGGTGGCCTTGAGGTAACCGTTCGAGGCGAGTTCCAGCAGTTCACCGATATTGACCAGCAAGGCTCCCGCTCGGGGGGGCGCCGGTGTCCACCCCTGTTCGGTCAGGACCTCGAGTCCGCCGTGACTATCTTGCAGCAGGAGCGTGAGGTAGCCGGGATCCTTGTGGGCACCCACCCCCTGACCGTCATCCTCGTCCCGTCCCGGGTAGTGGATGAGCTTGGTATGGCGATAGGGGAGCGGGCTCAAGCTCTCATCGAAGGCATCGGCCGGTTGCGCCAGGGTTTCTGCGAAGGCGCGGATCAGGGTCAATCCAATCAGGGTCAACTGCGCCTGCCAGCCCAGCAGGGCCCCCCTGAGTTCGGGCAGGGCGGAGGGCCACAGGTTGGGGCCCTGTAATCCTTGCCAGGGGTGGTGCAACAGGGCATCGGGCAGGCAGGGCTCTTCGGCCATGATGTCGAACTGCTCACGCCAGTCCGGGCGGGCCCGGGTCAGCTCGACCCCCACCCGGTTGTAGCCGCGAAAGTGGGGGGAGTGCACCATCTGCACCTCTTGCTTCTGGGCATCGTTCAGGGCAAAGAGCCGGGCTGCCAGGGCCAGTAGCTCGGTCTGCTGGCCCAGATCCAGCCCAGTGTTCTCCAGATAGAAGAAGCCGGGGTCGCGCGCCGCCCGGCGCAGCGCCATGAGGGCCTGGTCCCGGTGCGGGGATCCCGGCAACAACTGGCCGTAATCCAGGGTGGGCAGACTGCTGGTTGGCACAATGGGTGCGGATGAGTCACTGACTGGCCGGGCCGCAGGGGAGAGCACTGCGTTGGAAGCATGACGTGAGTCACACAGGGGGGAAAGCAATACCATGAGCACCTCCAACTGGGATCCTGGGATGACAGCGTCGCAGAGCACGGCGCCATTTGGGTTGGAAGGATGCTATCTCTTCGGATTGAGATGGCAAAACAACAAATAATTCTTAGTTATAGACAAAAATCGAAATAGAGTTCGGTTTGCGGTATTAATACTGTTCTATTGCAACACCAAACCACTCTTGGCTTGGCGTCAGGCGCTCACTCCCTTAGTATCGAGGCTCATTTGCCACACAGGGAGATCCTCTTGTCTATTGATCCCGGGCCGGCCAGCCCCTCACTTCAGTCTGGATCACGACTAGGTCGCGAGTTTGCTGCCCTGATGTGCCTGCTGCTGATCAGTGCCCTGCTCACCTGGATCGGGGTGGCCGCGCGAGGTGGCAGCAGCTTCTCCCTGCTCTGGCCCGCCAATGCCGCTCTGGTTGGCATCTTGCTGCGCTACTATCCCAGGGCTGGGCTGGTGCATCTACTGGTGGCGCTGCTTGGCCTCCTGCTGGTCGATGCCTGTTATGGCACCCCCTTGCGCAAGAGTCTGCTGCTCAACGGCGCCAATATTCTCACCGTCGCCATCGCCTGGCTCAGCCTGCGTCGTCAGGGGTGGGGTCCCGAAGGCCTGATCAGCGCCACGGCGATCCCCAGACTGATGCTCCATTGCCAACCCGCCATCCTGGCCGGGGCTCTGTGTGGCGGCGCCGCCGTGGTCTGGCTGGGCAGTTCGACCGGCTGGAAGAGCACCATCATGTGGTATTTGGCCGAGCTGATTAACTTCTCGGTGTTATTACCCAGCCTGTTGACGCTGCCGGGCTCCTGGCGGCAATGTCGCCAGGAGATGTGGCGCGACCGCCGCTATCTTGTCCCGGCATTGCTCTTCTTGCTGTTGATCCTGCTGCTCGACAAGCATCTGGGGGGCCCCGGTCTGCTGGTGTTGCCGGTGCCCGCCCTCATCTGGCTGGCCCTCTCTGGCAACCGCTTCTTTACCTGTCTGGCCACCTGCGCCGCCTCCCTCTATATGTTCACCGTGCTCGATGACCAGCTGCTGCATCAGTGGAGCAAGGACGCGGCCACCGTCTACTCCTTTCGTACCGGTATCTCCATACTGGCCCTGAGTGCCATCACCACGGCCTGCGCCGTGGCCGAGCGGGATCAGCTGTTCGCCCGCCTGCAGCAAGTGGCGAGTCATGATCATCTGACCGGGGTGCTCAATCGCGGCGCCTTCAGCGAGGCGACCGAGCAACGTCTGGAACGTGAAGGTGGAGCCCTGTTGCTGCTCGATGTTGATTTCTTCAAGAAGATCAATGATGAACACGGTCATCCCACGGGGGATACCGTGTTGGTGCAGCTTTGCCAACGACTCGAGGGATTACTGCCACCCCGGGCCCTGCTCGGGCGCATGGGCGGCGAGGAGTTTGCCGTCTTGCTCCCGCCGGGAGGGGAGAGCGAGCTGGCGGAGCAGGCCGATCGCCTGATCCAGGGGGTCGCAGATCGTCCCTTGGTGCAGGCAATGCGGGTCACCATCAGCGGCGGCTTGCGCCAGGCCTCTCCAGGGGAGAGCCTGAGTGAGCTGCTGGCCGACGCCGATCTGGCGCTCTATCGGGCCAAACAGACGGGACGCAACCGCTGGTGTCGGGCGACATGAGCCAGCTTGTCTGATGCAAAAAGAGTAGGGAGGCCATGGCCTCCCTACTCTTTTATTGAGCGCATATCGCGCTCCATGGGCGGGTTCAGTAGCCCAGGGTGAAGCGCTGGCGCAGGTGGACTGGGTGCTCGGCCTCATTGAGGATGGCATCGGCCAGATCGCCGACAGAGATCTCGGCCGGTTTATCCTCCAGGAACAACACCTGATCGCCCCCCAACCGATATTGACCAGTGCGCTCCCCCGGCACCAGCATGACGGCCGGGGAGACGAAGCGCCAGTCGAGCTCAGACTCGCTGCGCAGTGCGACTAGCCCATCGCGAGCCGCCAGGGCCCCCTGGCGCCATTCGGCCGGAAACTCGGGGGTATCGACCAGCTGGACCCCGGGGGCCACTTCCAGACTGCCGGCACCGCCGACCACCAGCAGCCAGCCTGTTACCGCCTTGGTCGCCTGCACGATGGCGGCCGCTCCTGTGAGGTATTGTTCATAGATGTCCGGGGTGGCCCAGCCCGGGTTATAGGCACTGATCACCCGATCGTGGCCTGCGATCGCCAACGCCAATGCCTGGGGATCCTGCGCATCCACCCCCATCACCTGGATCTGCGGATGGGGAGCAATCTTGCTGGTGTCACGGACGATGGCGGTGACGGTGTGACCCCGGGCAATGGCTTGCTCGAGGATGGCATGGCCGACAAAACCAGTGGCGCCTATCAGGGCAATCTTCATGGGAAATTCTCCTGCACAATTAAGATAGGTCTAGCCTACGCCTCCCGGTGTGATTTAATAATCTGGTAAAATATTCACTCACTCATAAGCAGGGCTTAATAATGGAGCAGCTTAAACGCTATGCCATCTTCGCTGCCGTGGTGGAGGCGGGGACCATGACGGGGGCAGCCAAGGCCCTGGGCATGACGCCCTCGGCGGTCAGCCAGCATATCAGCCAGCTCGAGACCCTGCTTGGCCTCACCCTGTTGCACAGATCCACGCGCCGTCTCGACTTGACCGAGGCGGGAGAGGTGGTGTGGCAAGGTTGTCAGTCCCTGCGCCAGACCCTGGCTCAGACCGAACTGCGGCTTGGGGAGGTGCGCGACAGCCTGATGGGGGAGGTGAGGATAACGGCCCCCGTGGGCATGGCGGGTCTGCCCCTGGCCCAGGCGCTCTCCCCCTTGTTGCAGGCGCATCCCGGTTTGCGCCTCATCATCATCGCCGATGACGAGAAGCGTGATCTGCTCAAAGAGCGCATCGATGTGGCACTGCGAGTCGGCACCTTGGTCGATTCGAGTCTGGTGGCCCGTCGCCTCGGCGAGACGCGCATGCTGCTGTGTGCATCACCGGCCTACCTGGCCCGGCGTGGGGTGCCGACTCGCCTCGCGGAGTTGACGAGTCATGACTGGCTATTGACCGATCTGCCCGGGGCTGGTTTGACCCTGCCGGATGAACAGGGGGTGCCGCAGCCGCTGCGGCTCGCTCCCAGGGTGCTGTGCAACAACGTGCTGCCCCTGCGCCAGTTCGCCCTGGCGGGGCAGGGCATTGCCTTGTTGCCCGAGACCGAGCTGGTTGACGATCTGGCGCAAGGACGCCTGCAGGAGGTGCTTCCCGATCACCGGATGGCGACCATGGCGTTGCATGCCATCACGCCTGAACGAGAGGTGTCTCACAAGGTGCGGCGGGTGCTGGCGGCGTTACAGGATCATTTCGGACGCAGCGCCGAGGTGCATCGAAGAAAGTGACGCAGTGAGGCTGAGCGGTTGGCGGACGAGGGATGTGCAAAGAGAGAAGGCAGGCCTGGGCCTGCCTTCTGTTATTCAGAGCCTGGGCTCTTAACTGTGGTAGTCACGGCAGGCTATCAGAGTGTTCTCCATCAGGCTGGCCACCGTCATGGGGCCGACGCCGCCCGGAACCGGGGTGATAAAGGCGGCATGGCTGCGGGCGGTGGCGAACTCGACGTCACCCACCAGGCTGCCGTCGGCGAGGCGATTGATGCCCACATCGATCACCAGGGCGCCAGGCTTCACCCACTCACCCGGGATGAAGTTCGGTTTGCCGACGGCGACGACCAGCAGGTCGGCGCGGCGAACCTGGGTCTCAAGATCCTGGGTGAAACGGTGGCAGGTCGTGGTGGTGCAACCGGCCAGCAGCAGCTCGAGGGTCATGGGGCGACCGACGATATTGGATGCCCCTACCACCACGGCGTGCAGACCATGGGTCTTGACGCCGGTGGCTTCGATCAGCGTCATGATGCCCTTGGGGGTACAGGGGCGCAGGGCGGGAATGCGCTGTGCCAGTCGGCCAACGTTATAGGGGTGGAAACCATCGACGTCTTTGTCGGGACGGATCCGCTCCAGCACCTGGGTGGTGTCGAAGTGGGCGGGCAGCGGCAGCTGTACCAGGATGCCATCGACCTCGGGGTCCTGGTTCAACTGGTCAATCAGGGTTAGCAGCTCGTCCTGACTCGCCTCGGCACTGAGATCGTAGGAGCGGGAAATGAATCCTACTTCCTCACAGGCGCGGCGCTTGCTGCCGACATAGACCTGGGAGGCGGGATCGGCCCCTATCAGTATCACAGCGAGCCCGGGGGCACGCTGTCCGGCGGCGAGCCGCTGCTGGACTTCGGTTGCTACCTGATTGCGAATCGTTTGCGCAACCTGTTTTCCGTCAATGATTTTGGCAGACATCGTTCTTCACTCACCATGGGTTCAACTGTGCGCATTGTCGCATTTTTTTATCCGGGATGTTAGCGGCGCGATGCGGGCGGGCAAGAAGTAGACACTTGAATTTATTGATGGAAAAATTCGTTGACGCTGGCTCGAGCGCTTGGGTATGATGCCCGCCCGTTGCCCATCAGCCTTATCGCAGATAAGCTGTTGGCTGCAAGTTAAGTGAAGTATCTCGGTGATTAGCGCAGCCCGGTAGCGCATCTGGTTTGGGACCAGAGGGTCAAAGGTTCGAATCCTTTATCACCGACCATTTTTATCGACAACGCTTTATGTATGCCCAATCCATGGTGCTGACACATAGAGGGTCGTTGAGCAAAATGCGCCCTTAGCTCAGTCGGATAGAGCAACGGCCTTCTAAGCCGTGGGTCGCAGGTTCGAATCCTGCAGGGCGCACCATCTTGCTGCGGCAAGCATGGTCAGATGTTTCAGTGGTGGCTGTAGCTCAGTTGGTAGAGTCCCGGATTGTGATTCCGGTTGTCGTGGGTTCGAGCCCCATCAGCCACCCCATTATTGTTGTCTGTTGGTATCTTCCGCGTTTAGCAGGGTGCGAGCAGTACAAAGTCAGCTTTGCGGAAGTGGCGAAATTGGTAGACGCACCAGATTTAGGTTCTGGCGCCCTAGGCGTGAGAGTTCGAGTCTCTCCTTCCGCACCATCATTGATCGATAGAATCGATTGGGTCAGGGTTTTTGTTCCCCTGTCCAAGATAAAAAGGCCCGTCACTGACGGGCCTTTTTGCATTCGGCTGCCAGCGCGTGGCCAACTGATAGGCGAGGATGACAGTGTCGGCTCCAGACTGACTCGGTATCACTCCCGTTGTCATCACGGGAATCTATCCCTTCATCCTCTTCGCTGCGGTTTGCCAGTTCTCGTGGCCGATGGGCATGCTGCGTTCGTTATTCTTTTCTCTTTTCTCTTTTCTCTTTTCTCTTTTCTCTTTCTGGATTCTGCATGATCTGTCGAAATAGCTCGGGGCGGTCCGGCTTGACGGCTCCCCGATGGTCTGCCGGTGCAAAATGCTTGATGGCTATTGATAACTGTTCTTGATTGGGGTAGCTTATGTTTCGTTATAACATAACAGTTGAGGCGATTATGAAACCCAATATGCATCCCGAGTACCGCAAGGTGCTGTTTCACGACGTGACGGCCAACACCTATTTCCTGGTGGGCTCCACCCTGAAGACGGATCGCACCCAGGTCTGGGAGCAGGATGGTCAGGCGTACCCTTATCTGACGCTGGATGTGTCCAGCGCGTCCCATCCGTTCTACACCGGCAAGCAGAAGCAGGTGGGCACCGAGGGGCAAGTTGCTCGCTTCGGTCAGCGCTTTGGCGCTTTCCTCGGCAAGCAGGGGGCGGCATGAAGGTTCTCGCATCCCTCAAATCGGCCAAGACGCGTCACCCGGACTGTCAGGTTGTGCGCCGCCGTGGCAAGTTGTTCGTGATCTGCAAGAGCAATCCGCGCTTCAAGGCGCGGCAGGGATGAAGGGAGGCCGCTGGCCTGCCTTCAATCTGAAGGGCGACCCAGGGTCGCCCTTTTTGTCTCTTCGTGGGCAGCCGCGAGTCTGCCATCAGAGCAGATTTTCGAGCTGATACTTCTTGAGCAGCATGTCGAAGGTGCCATCGGCCTTGACGCTATCGATGGCGGCATCAAATTCCCCCTTGAGCTTGTCGTTGTTTTTGCGCAGCGCCACCGCCACCCCTTCACCCAGGATCTTGTCCTGAGTGCCATTGAACTGGGGACCCACGAATTCAAACTGCTTGCCCATCTCCTTGTCGAGGAAGCCGACCTTGAGTTGCACCATGTTGCCGAAGGTGTAGTCGGCGCGGCCAGATTGCAGATCCAGCATGGGGGACTGGGCATTGACGTAGCGTTTGATGCTGGCCACGTCGCCATAGCGGGCGGTGATGAAGTTATCCTGCGGGGTGCCTTCCTGTACGGCGATCACCTTGCCCTTGAAGTGGGCCGGATCCTCGCTGAAGTCGGCAGCTTTGTCGCTGCGGCCCACGAAGCGGTTTTGCATCATGTAGTAGACCTTGCTGAAATCGACCTTCTGACGGCGCTCATCGGTGATGTTCATGGAGGACATGATGGCGTCGTATTTACGTACCTGCAGGCCCGGCAGCAGGGCATCCCAGGGTTGGTTGATCACCTCGCACTCGGCCTTCATGGCCGCGCACAGGGCGTGGGCCAATTCGACTTCGAAGCCGCCAACCTTGCCGCTGCTGTCGACCATTTCGAAAGGGGGATAGGTGGCATCGGTGGCGATCACCAGGGGTTTGGCGGCGGCCTGGCCTGTGGCGGCCAGCGCCATCAGCATCATTATTGCGTTGAGTTTCATGGTCAATCCCTTGAGTGTGGCGTCATGCGCATAGTCGTGAGTAGTGAACAGGGGTCGGCTTCATGGGCCGACGCTTATCTTGCGATGATGGAGGGCCGGTAACTGGCGACGCAGTGTGCGCTGGGCAGCCAGATCCAGGGTGGCGATGGCCATGCCCTGACCCTCTTCGATCCGGGCCAGGATGCGGCCCCAGGGATCGATGATCATGCTGTGGCCGAAGGTACGGCGTCCGCCTGGGTGATCTCCACCCTGCGCCGATGCCAGCACGAAGGCCAGGTTTTCCACCGCCCGTGCCCGCAGCAACAGCTCCCAGTGCGCCTGTCCCGTGGTGTGGGTGAAGGCGGCGGGCAGGGCGATGAAATCGGGCGCAGGCCCGAGCCGGAATAGCTCGGGGAAGCGCAAATCGTAACAGATCCCAAGGCGAAGCTGACCCCAGGGCAGCGCGTGGCTCACCACCGTCTGGCCCGGGCTCATGGTCGTGGCTTCGTCATAATGTTCCTGCTCGGTGGAAAACCCAAACAGGTGCAGCTTGTCATAACGAGTGGCGATCGCCCCTTGCGGGTCGATGAGCAGGCTGCTGTTGTGCATCTTGCCAGGTTCCTGGCTTGCCAGCGGCAGGGTGCCTGCCAGGATCCAGATGTGCAGTTCCCGGGCCAGATCTTTCACCCAGGCCAGCAGAGGGTGGCTCTCCTCGGGGGCGGCAAGGGCAACCCTGGCCCGCTCGTCGGCAGGCATCAGATAGAAATATTCCGGCAGCTGGGCAAACTCGGCCCCCTCGGCCGCGGCCTGGCGCAACAGCGCCTCTGCCTGGACCAGATTGGTGGCGAGGCAATCCCCGGACACCATTTGCAACACGGCGACGCGCACTGAATCCATGGTGCCTCCTAGACGCCGCACAGGCGCTCGGCGCCCGCCAGCAGGGTGTCGTCATCCTTGGAGAAGGAGAGGCGAATGACCCGTTGATCCGTGCCGTCGTGATAGAAGGCCGAGACGGGAATGGTGGCGACCCCGTGATCGCGGATCAGCCGCTGTACGAACAGGCTGTCGGCTTCGTCGCTTATCCGCTCGTAGCTGGCCAGCATGAAGAAGCTGCCCGCCGAGGGCAAGAGGGTAAAGCGTGACTCGGCCAGGGCCGAGACCAGCAGATCCCGTTTTTGCTGGTAGAAGGCCGCCAGCCCCTGATAGTGAGCCGGTTGCTGCAACAGATGGGCGAAGCCGTACTGCATGGGGGTGTCTGCTGCGAACATGGCGAATTGGTGCACCTTGCGTATCTCCTCCATCAGCGGACGGGGCGCCACGCAGTAACCCACTCGCCAGCCGGTGACATGGAAGGTCTTGCCAAAGGAGAAGACGGCGACGGAGCGCTCAATCAGCTCGGGGTAACGGATCACGCTCTGGTGCAGGGCGCCATCGAATACCACATGCTCGTAGACCTCGTCGGAGAGAATGATGATGTCAGTGCCGCGCACCAGGTGGGCGAGCCGCTCTTGATCCGCCGCCTGCCAGATGGTGCCGGTCGGGTTATGGGGGGTGTTGAGCACTATCATGCGGGTGCGGGGGCTGATGCGTGCCGCCACCTCATCCCAGGGAATAGTGAAGTCCGGTGCCTTGAGGGCGATGACCACGGGGGTGGCGCCCTGCAACTGGATCATGGGGCGATAGCTGTCAAACGCCGGCTCGAACATGATCACTTCATCACCGGGGTGGACCAGGGCCGTGATGGCGCAGAACAGGGCCTCGCTGGCGCTGGCGGTGATGGTGATCTCCTCGCCGACATCATAGGTGTGGCCATAGCTGGTCGCTATCTTGGTCGCCAGCTGTTCGCGCAACTCGGGCAGTCCCGTCATGGGCGCATATTGGTTTTCACCGGCCAGCATCGCCTCGTGGGTGACTCGGATCAAGTCGGGGTCACAGGGGAAGCTCGGCGCCCCTTGAGAGAGATTGATGCTGGGATGGCGGGCGGCCAGATCCCCAATCACGCTGAAGATGGTGGTACCCACCTGGGGCAATTTGCTGATGATGCGGGGAGAAGACATGATGCCGTCACCTGAATATGTGAAAGATGTCTCTCTTTTAGCCCTCTGGGCCCTTGTCCGGCAAAGGATTATTCGGCATGGTACGCATGAGTTTTTCTCAAGCATGGAGGCTTGTATGTTAACGACCCTGCCCCGTAGTCAGTTGCCCCTGTATGGTTTGCAAGTATTCGAGTGCGCAGCCCGTCACCTGAGCTTCACCCTGGCCGCCGATGAGCTGTGCGTGAGTCAAGGTGCCGTGAGCAAGCAGATAGCCCAGCTGGAGGCGCGCCTTGGTCATCTCCTCTTCCTGCGTGGTACCCGCTGCCTGAGTCTCACGCCGGCCGCCGAACGGCTGCTGCCCTTCGTCAGCGAGGGGCTGGCCCGCATGGGGGAGGGGCTGGGCGCTCTGCAAACCTTGCCACGGCAACAGGCGATCAGCATCAAGGTGCCCTCCTGCGCCAGCCGCTGGTTGCTGCGCCGCTTGCAAGATTTCGAGGGGGAGGCGGTCGAGGTACGCGGCAGCCACAGTCACGGCATCGACTTTGCCCGCGAGCCCTTCGATCTCGCCATCGTCTATCAACCCACTCAGGCCCGGCTGCTTCACAGCCAGCCGCTGTTTCGAGAGCGATTGACCCCCATCTGCGCCCCTGCCTTTGCGGCCAAATACCGGCTGTTTGAACGCCCCATCACCGATCTGCTTGCCCTGCCGCTACTGCATGCCAGTGCGGACAGACGGGATTGGCGGAACTGGTTCGCCGCCTTTGTCGACACGCCTTGGTTGCCTCAGGGAGGGCAGCTGTTTGATACCCTGGATCTGGCGATGAATGCGGCACTGCAGGGCTTTGGTCTCTCCCTTGGGGATCCCACCATAGTGGCAGAGGAGTTGGAGACAGGGGCGCTGGTGGCCCCCTTTGCCCCCATACTCAGCACGGATCATGAATATGCGCTGCTGGCTCGCCCCGACAGCCAGCGGCCCGGGGTGCGCGAGGTCTATGGGTGGCTGCAGGGCCGTCATCTTCATCCCTGAGATTTTTGGGAAGCGGCTCTTTACAGACGCTAAATATACTGTATAAAATTACAGTATCAACATGAGAGGTGCTTATGCGTCTGGAAATCATCATCGACAGGAAAAAACAGGTCTCCCCCGATACCATGGCCGCCCTGGAGCAAGAGTTGCTCAAACAGCTGGGCCGCCGCTTCCCCGATATCCAGGTGCGGGTGGCGGGGGGCAGCAACATGGCGCTCAACATCACCCGGGCCAGCAAGGAAGATAAAGAGCTGGTGGAGGAGCTGGTGCAGGAAGTGTGGGAAAACGCCGAGAGCTGGCTGCCGGAGTCGAGCGCTGCCTGATACGCCTCAGATGACAGCATGAGGATGCCTGGACGCTGTTTCCCCGGATCTGGTCGATGGGTGCGTTGGGGGAGGGAGAGCCTAGAGCCCGGCCCACCGCTTGAGGCTTTGCTCCTGTACCCGGCGGTTCGCCTGCTGTATGTCCCCTTGGGCTTTGAGGCTCTTGAGCACGGCAGGCAGAGCGGCATCCACCTCGGCTTGAGTCATGCCGGGGCTCAAGGCCGGGTGGTAGGCCATCTTGAGCAGGAGATAGTCGAGCCCGGTCAGGAAGCTGTCGGTGCTGCGGTCATTGAACACGGAAGGGAAGACGGCGTCCGAGTCATTGGGCAGTCCCATGACCTGGGTGAGCTCTTCCACCACGCAATCGAGAAAGCGTCCCTTGTCGCGACTGGCATCGACCGGGATGATGATGCTGGCCCGGCTGATGGCGCCTTCCCGGTCGGTGACATAGTTGGCGAGGCACAGGCCATCGGCGAGGGCAGCCTGAACCGCAGGGTTTTGGCCCATCAACTGCCTGGCCCAGAGGGTCACTTGCGAGCGACGGGTCATCACCAGGGTGAGATTGGCCTTGGCCGGATCCTGCACCAGCGCCACGCTGTGACCCGTGATATGGCTCAGGTGCGCCGCCTGGATGTTCACCACCTCGGCTTGCAGCGGTTTGTCGCCAACTTCATTGACAAGCAGGATCCGCACCGGCTCGCGCCAGCGGTTGAAGTGATCCTGCCCCCTGTCCTGATACTCCCGCTTGAGTGCCACCTGATGAAAGCTCGCCACCAGATAGGCATCCTGTTGCCAGCGCTCCAGGGCCTGGGCGCTGTGCAGCGCAAGCAATAGCAGCAGGCCACCCAGATATTTCACTGGGCGTCCTTCTCCAGGTCTCGCCAGGTGAGCCAGAGCCGCAGATCGAATTCCAGCTGGTGATAGTCGGGCTCCATGTGCTGGCAGAGCTGGTAGAAGGCCTTGTTGTGATCCTTCTCCTTAATGTGTGCCAGCTCATGCACCACGATCATCTTGAGAAAGGCAGGGGGGGCGGCTTTGAACAGGGCGGCGATGCGGATCTCGTTCTTGGCCTTGAGCTTGTTGCCCTGCACCCGGCTGACATAGGTGTGCAGACCCAGGGCATCCTTGATCACGTTGATCTTGCCATCGAAGATCACCTTGGCCAGGGGCGCCGAACTTCTGAGATAGCGGTGCTTGAGATCCATGGTATAGGCGAGCAGGGCCTTGTCATTCTGGATGCTGTGGCTGTCCGGGTAGCGCTTGGCGAGAAATGCGCCGAGCTTGCCGCCCTCGATCAACTGCAACACCTGAGCCTTGAGGGGCTCTGGATAACCGCCGAGATAGGTCAGTGCCGTCATGAAACTCCTGTCGGGTGAATGAGACAGATAAAAAGGACGCTCATTGTAGCCAATGAGCGTCCTTTTTTATATCCGGGCCTGGGCCAATCTCAACCGGCGCCGCAACCCGGAGTACCTTGACCAGCCCCTTGTGGCTCTCCTCACCGGGGGGGATGGCGGGCCTTGTCATCGACTCAGTGGCGGCGATAGAGGCCGGGATCCACCTCGCTGTAGTTGTCTTGCAGATAGCGATAGAAGGCCTGGGTGGAGGGAGGGGACGCAGGCTTGAGCCCCTCGGCCAGCTTTTCCGGCTTGGCAATGATGAACTTGGGTTGCTGGCGCTGCAGATCCTGGAGCACACGCTCACGCACATCATAGGGTGGGTTGACGTTGCTGAAGAAGAGATAGGCGGAGGCGGGCTGGCGATCTGTCCAGAGGTAATACTGGGGCTGAATGGCATCGACCCAGATCTTGTCCCGTGGGGTGGTCTCGGCCAGGATGCGATCGACACGGACTTGCGCGGCGACATTGAAGGGGCGTCCCTTCTGGCTACCCTCCCAGGCGTTGTTGATCATCAGGGCCAGCATGGCCAGGCTGGCGAGCCAGGGGGTGGCGGATCGCACATCCCAGGCCCGCCACAGGGGGAGCAGGATCAACACGGGCAGGGCCCACAGCAGGCTGGTGCCGAGCACTTCGCTGACCCTGTCCAGGCTCCACTCCTTGTTGCTCCAGCCAAACACCAGTTGCTGGGCAAGCAGCCAGCTGGCGGTGAGCACCACCAGCGAGATGCAGAACAGACCCATCAGATCGCTCTGTCGCTCACTGCGATCGAGCAGGCAGGCCAGCGGCAGCAGTCCCAACTGAAGGTAGAGGACATCATAGTGATCAAACACATGGCCGGAGACGGAGTTGGCTATCAGGGTGAACAGTACGCCAAACAGGGTGGCGAACAGGGCGGGTAGATGCCACTCCTGACGTCGGCTCATCATCAGCAGCACGAAGGCGGGCAGCAGCATGATGAGACCGGTACGCAGCAGGCCGACCGCCCCCACATAGACGGAGAAGCCGTTGCCATAGCTCCCCTCGAAGAAGATATCGAAGGCGTAGTATTTGAATTCGGCCAGCAGTTGATGATGCTGGAAGTAGCCATGGAGGGGCCCGCCTACCAGCGCCAGTCCAAGTAGGCTGGAGATCAGCAACAGCAGGGCATCACGCCACTGCTCACGCAGGCACCAGAAGAGGAACAGGGTCAGATACCAGGCTCCCCAGAGGGCACCGTTGTTGGCGCGCATCCAGGCGACGATGGCGAAGGTGAGCCCGGCCACCAGGGCTGGCCACCAGCGAAACTCCTTGTCCAGCAGCAGGGTGAGGAAGGCCCACTGGGCGATCAGCGCCAGGTGGAATGTCCAGTCCTCGGTCATGTTGCCGTAGTAATAACGGGTGCCATAAAGTGCCAACACCGCCAGCATGGCGCCGAGCCTGGCCTGAAATGACAGTCCGAGCTGATTGAAGGCTTGCCAGCTTGCCAGCAGGCCGAGCCAGCACAGGACCAGCTCCAGCAACCAGATGCCGCGAAAGCCATCCAGTCGGTAACCCAGGGCATCCAGGGCAAAGATCATGGGGCCCTTGATGTCGATCATGTCGCGATAGAGCACCCCACCTTCGCTCCACATCTTGCCCATGACGGCAAAGAGCGAGGCATCAAAACCCGGGGCCATGTCATAGAAGAGGGGATTGCGCAGGCAAAACAGACAGGCGATGAGCCCGGTCAGCAAGACGGCAAGGGGCCGCAGCGGCGGATTATTGCGAGAAGAAGAGAAACGAATGGTGTGGTTCATGAAGCCTTGATCCTTTGCCTGAGCATGCGAAAGCGGGCCTATCTTGCCGAGCCCGGGCCCCCGATGCAATGGGGGCGCGGGTCGGGGAGAAAATAATCCCGCTTGCCGAGCGACTCTTGGGGATTCTCGAACTAAAAACAGCCACTTATCACAGGTTAGTGTGCGTTTGGCTCCGCGCCAATCATCCGTTTCTCTGGGCTAGGAGCGAGTGGGTCAGCTTAATCTGGCCCAGCGCCAGCCCGGTAGTGGATCAGCGGCGCCGGGGCGGGCAGCTCGGGGTGCTGGCGTGCCCAGCGAATAAACGCATCGGCCAGGGTGATGCCCAGCTCCTGGTTGTGCTGGGTCAGGGTGCGGGCGAGCGCCGTATAGCCCTCCTTGCCGGACGCCGTATAGGCGCTTGAAACGCCACGATAGACATGGTTGGCCTCCACCGGTTGCCAGTGGCCGGGTGCGGCCTCCCACTCCAGCTGGCGGATACGCTCGCCCTTGGGCAGGGCAGCCAGATAGTGGAAGCGGATCCCGGCGGTGTAGGGGAAGCTGCCGCTGCCATTGCCGACCACGCCATTATCGGTGGCATTGTCGATGGCGCCCTCCAGCGCTTCTGCCAATTCATGACCATGCACCCGATAGAGGGTGAGCGGGATGGCGAAGGGTAACAGTTGACCGGCGATGTCGGCCTCGGTGAGCGGGCCCTGCTCGAGGGAGCAGCGCACGCCGCCCCCGTTGTGGAGTGCGAAATCGACCTGACCCACCTGCTCGCGCGCCCCGGCCAGCATGGCGGCGGCAACCAGCGGTGCGACCTGGCTGCCATGGGGCAGTCTGGCATCGGGGATCCGTTGATGGAGCAGCGGCTGGCTGAGCTGGGTCACCACCTTGGCCGCCATCTCTTCGAGGGCGGGGCGGTAGCGGCGCACCATGTGATCCTCGATGAGGGCGTCTGGCGCGCAGAAGCGCAGATTGGCTGGCACCGGGCTGCTATAAGGCCAGGGTTGCCAGGGCAGCCACTCTATCTGCCCCTTGCTGGCGATGACCCGGCCCTGGCCGTCGAAGCTGAGTTCACAGACTCCCAGGCTCTGGGCACTGTGACCGGCGTGGAGCAGGGCCACGCCATTGACCATCAGCGGATAATCCCCCTCGCTCGGCAGTCCCAGCGCCGCGAGATCCCCAAGCAAGCTGTGGGTGTGACCGCCAATGATGAGGCTTATCTCGGGGAAGCGTGCCGCCAGCAGCTTGTCCTGCTCCAGACCCAGGTGACTGAGCAAGATGATGTGGCGTATGCCCTGACCACGGATCGCGCCAAGGTGCCGGGTCAAGGTCTCAGTCACCCCATGAAAGCGGGTATGTTCGTCCGGGTTGGCGATGGCCGCCATCTGGGGAAGCGTGATGCCGAGCAGGGCGAAGGGGACGCCGGCCAGCTCGCGTACCAACCAGGGCTGGCTGGCATCATGGAGATGCGGCAGGCCCCGCAGTGGGAGCGGGCAGTCGGCAGGCTCCTGACTGCTATCGAGGTTGGCGGCGAGCACGGGGAAATCAAGCTGACGGAGAAACTCCACCAGAGGGCCGTTGCCGAGATCGAACTCATGATTGCCAAGCACCATGGCATCGGGGGCGAGCAGGCTCAGCAAGTCAGCATTGGCGCGACCCTTGAAGCGGTTGAAATAGAGTGAGCCCTGGAAGGTATCACCGCCATGGAGCAACAGACAGGGAGTGTCTGCGGCTGCCGCCTCGCGGCGCAGCAGGTTGACTCGGGTCAGCAAACGGGCATAGCCGCCGCTCTGGCATAGCCACTGGGCCTGCCCCGGCGGGCTGAAACGTACTTGGGCACCATCGAAGTGGGAGTGACAGTCACTGAAATGGGCAAGTTGAACCGTCGTACTCATATCGGTCCTCCTTTGGGGAAAAAGAAGGGGGAGAGTCTACCTTAGGTGCGGGAGGGGATGCCAGCCCGGCCCTCGAATGGGCCGGGCGAACAAGTTTAGGCGGGTACCATGATCTGAGTGGCAATCAGCACCACGGCCAGGCCGACGGCGACCGGCACCGAGGTGCGCTTGACCACCTCGAATGGCGAGAGATTGCCCATGCCCGCACAGGCAACCACTACCCCCGACACCGGGGATATGGTGCGACCCAGGTTGGAGGCTTGCAGCATGGGGATGACCAGATAGGCGGGGTTGATGCCAAGACTGGTGGCCAGATTGGGGATCAGCTCCACGAAGGCGTAGAAGGGGGCGTTGCCCGAGCCTGTGGTGAAGGCCGCCAGGGTGGTGATCACCACCAGGGAGAGCATCATGACAGTGCCGCCGGTGCCGAGATCCTGGGCATGAGCCAGCAGAGTATCGATGAAGCCGATGGTCATCAGCCCCTGGGCAAAGACCCCGGCGCCGACCAGCAGCATGACCACGCCGGCAAAGGCATCGGCCATGTGGCGCCAGCAGATCTGCAGGCCATCGAGCAGCCCCTTGCCATCCCGATGGCGAGCCAACTCCAGCAGCGCGGCCAGGGTCAGGCACATGACGATGATGGTGACGATGTCGAGCTGGGGGCCCAGCTTACCATCGAAGATCAGCACCCCTATGATGGGGGCAAACGGCAGTATGGCGTAGAAGGCGGGGGCGTCGGTGATGAGATCGCTGGCCGCCACTTTCTCGTTCACCTCACCGGATCGCTTATCCAGGTAACGCTGCCAGAAGAAGTGGGCGACCGCCATGCAGGCGATGGCGATCAGCGAAATGGGCAGGGTCAGCTTGAAGGCAAAGTCGAGCAGCTCCATGTTGGCGGCCTGGGCGGCGATCACCACATCTCCCGAGGTGGGGGAGAGAATGATGGCGGCGGGGGAGGCGCACACGGCGGCGGCGGCGCCCCGGGAGATGCCCATGTTGACCATGAGCGGGAACAGGGTCGCCATCAGCAATACGCCGAGGCCCGTAGCCGAACTCACCGCCAGGGACATGGCGCAGGCGACCAGATAAGCCGCGACCAGCAGCACATAAGGGGATTTGATGACCCCCAGTGGTCTGCTCGCTATCTTGACCAGCATGGTGTTGGCACCTATGTGGCTCATGTAACCGGCGAAGCCGCACAGCACCATGATCAGCATGCCCAGACCACCGCCCCGGCTATTGAGCAGGAAACGGACATATTCGAAGATGTCGGTGATCACGTTGCCTGTGCTGGGCACGCTGGCAGGCAGCACAGGTTTGCCGAGCAAGGCCGTGATGGCCAGCAGCAGCAAGCCGCCACTGAGCAGTATGCCGGTGGCCGAGTAGCCCTTGAAGATGCAGCGACCCACGAGGAGGGTCACCAGGGTGCCAATAATAAGTTCAACCATATCCAGGTTCCTGTTGGTCAATGGAGGCTAAGTGCGGCCCTGAACGCCTGCGGCACGGCACTGTGGTGGTGGGGATTCGTTCGGTGGACGCTAATGTAACCAGCAAACTTGTCTGTGATGTTGATTAAGGTCAGCAAATCATGGTGCTAGACCGGCTCTTTACCCGTGAAATGATGAAAGCGGGTCATGCCGCACATATTTTTTATGATGCAATATGGAGATCGAGAGGACGGCAAGTTGCGAAGATGAACGACAGCTATCATGATGAGACTTGCGCAGGGCGCCAGTTAATTAATATATTGATTATTCATCATATTCATACACCAGATGGCAACGATGAGGCGGCGTAGATCACCATGGGCAAGTTGTGCAACCTGGCTTGGGGACTGAGTCTGCTGTGGAGCGCCGCGGTGGGGGCCACCCAGGCCCATTATACCGGGGTCAAGATAGAGCCGGACATCCGGGTCGACTTCCAGTTTTACAAGGTCAAGGGCGCCACCATGCAGGCTGCCCTGGCGCAGGCGTCCAGCATCGGCCCCAAGGGTAGCGTGGGCCAGCAAGGGCTCGGCATGGCCAGCTATCAGCTCGACTGGTCCATGCTGGCCTATCCCCTGGCCGGGCGCTGCAACCTCAACGGCGTCACGGTGAGGACGCGCATCAAGGTGATGGTGCCCGAGTGGGTCAACAAGTCCCGGGCCAGTGTGCGCGAGCAGCAAAACTGGAACATCATGGTCGGCGCCATGCTCGACTACGAGAGTCGTCACAAGGACATAGTGCAAGAAACCGCCAGTGCCATCGGTTTCAAATTGTCGCAGTTGCCGCGTAGCAACGATTGCGCCGCCTTGCGCCATCAGGGGGATCTGCAGGGGCAGGCGCTGCTGGCCGAGGCCAAGTCCCGCTTCGCCCGGCTCGCCGAGCAGACCGATCATGGTCGCAAGCTGGGGCTGAGCTGGCCCTTCAATCCCTGAGCGCGTGACGATAACCCCGCTTCCTCATGAGAGGATGACCAGGCCAGATAGCAGACGCCGCCAGTGGAGTGATCCCCTGGCGGCGTCTTGTTTTATCTCTCTTTTAGCCTGTGACCGGGCTTAGCGCACGGGCTTGCCCTTGAGCCATTTGCGCACCCAGTAGCGTGCGGGATGCAGGGCGGCCAGCAGATCCGTGGCCAAGGGCAGGGGATCGCCGCAGATCTCGCTGGCGAGCAGTTCACCACACAGCGGCGCCGAACAGAGCCCTCGCGACCCCAGCGCCCCCAGCACAAACAGGCCCGGGTAGGTCGGTAGCGCGTGTTCGGGGCGCGCCTTGAGCGCCAGCGACTCCAGCTCGCTCAGGGCCTGGACCCGGGCAACGGCGCCCACCACCGGCAAGTGATCCCGGCTGGCGCTGCGCACCCCGACCCGGGCCTCATTGCCGCTGACATCCACCTCGTCTGGCCACTGCTGACTCGGCAGGCAGGCGTGCAGCCGGGCCTTGTTGTGAACCTGCTCGGCGGCGCTGAAGGCCAGGCTGCTCTGGTTACGGCCATAGCTGGCACCGATGCAGTGATAACCAGCATGGCCAGGGGTGAGATAGCCGTCATAGCAGAGTACCGTCTTGAGCTGCTGCAACACCGGGTTGGTCGGCACATGGCTCACCTGACCGCGTACCGGGTAGAGGGGAAGTTCCGCAAAGGGGAGCAGGGCGGGCAAGCGGTGACCGGCTGCCACCACCAGATTGGGGGCCTGCCACTGGCGGCCATCGGCCGCGGTCACGCGCCAGCCATCGCTGTGCTCGTCGACAGTGGTGATGGGGGTGCCATATGCCAGCTGGAGCAGGCCGCTGGCCTGTGCCTCATCGAGGGCGGCACGGGTCAAATCAGCCGGACAGAGCCAGCCCCCCAACGGATAGCTGACGCCACCAAGACCCATGGGCAGGCCGCAGGCTTGCGTCACCTCGGCGTCGGTCAAGGGGCGCATCAGCTCGGGGGGGAAGGGACCTAGCGCCATCTTGTCCAGTTTTTGCGCCGACTTCTCATCAAAGCCCAGCTGCACCACGCCGCACAGCTCGAAGGCGATGGGGTGCCGTTTGGCCAGCTGCAACAGTCGCTGGCGGGCAAAGCCGAAGGCGAGGGCATAGAAGCGTGACAGGGCATCGTGTTCGCCGCCCAGCAGCGGATACAGGGCCCCCTGCCGGTTGCCGGAGGCGCCGGTCGCAGGCTTGTCATCTTCACACAACAAGGTGACGCGTCGGCCCCGCTCCACGAGCGACAGTGCCGTCATGGCCGAGGCGATGCCCCCTCCGATGATGAGAACCTCGCCGGGGCGCCCCGCGGGACGGGCGTAGCACGGGGCCAGGCTCGGGGCATCTTGTTTGCCCTGGCGATAACCGGCCAGCATGGTGCGCTTGTTGCCATGGCCCCTGACCTTGTTGATGTGAAAACCGGCGTCAATCAGACCGCGGCGCACGAAGCCGGCGCAGGTAAAGGTGGCGACGCTGGCACTGGGTCGGGCGAGGCGGGCCAGATCGTCAAACAGCGCCTGGGTCCACATCTCGGGATTCTTGGCCGGCGAGAAGCCATCCAGATACCAGGCATCGATGAGGCCATCGGCGGGGCAGGGCCACTGGGGCAGGGCGTCTTTGATGTCGCCGAGCCAGAGATCGAGGCGCACCCGTCCCCCTGCAAACAGCAGGCGATGGCACCCCTCGACCGCCAGCGGCCACTGGGCGACCAAGTTGGCGCTGAAGGTGGCCAGCTCGGGCCAGACGGCGAGGGCCTGGGCCAGATCGTTCCTGGTCAAAGGGAATTTTTCGACGCTGATAAAGTGCAGACGCGAGCCGTTGCCGGCTTGGGGGCCATGTTCCAGAAAGGCGGCCATTGTGGCGAGGAAGTTAAGACCGGTGCCAAAACCTGTTTCACCCACCACAAAACTGTCACTGTCGTGATGGCAGAATCGTGCCGGCAGGCCATTTTGCAGTAAAAAGACGTAGCGGCTTTCACTTAGACCGTTATCATTGGAAAAGTAGACATCGCCGAAGTCACTGGAAATCGGAGTTCCCGCTTCATTCCAGTCTAATTGGGCATGATGTAAGGATGTTTGACTCACGTTTTCCTCTGCTCGCGTCACTTGATCGCGGGCATTCTACGTGAAAGCAGACCAGTTTGGCAGCCGAAAGCGGGTAGACTTGGCGCCAGTTTTTCCAGACGAGATGAATTAATGAGAAGAGCAGTGATCACCGGTATCGGCGTCATCTCCAGTATCGGCAACAACAAGGAAGAAGTGCTGGCCTCCCTGAAAGCAGGTAAATCCGGCATCACCTATTCCGAGCAGTTTGAACAATACAACCTGCGCAGCCGTGTCTGGGGTAACATCAAACTCGATCCCTCTGAGCTGATCGACCGCAAGGTCATGCGCTTCATGGGTGACGCCGCAGCCTATGCTTATCTCTCCATGCAGCAGGCCATCGCGGATGCCGGTCTGCCGGACGATCAGGTCTCCAACGAGCGTACCGGTATCGTGGTCGGCTCCGGCGGCGCCTCCGGCAAGAACACCTCCGAGTCTGCTGACATTGCCCGGGAGAAAGGGGTCAAGCGCGTGGGTCCCTATATGGTGCCGCGCACCATGTCCTCCACCACCTCTGCCTGCCTGGCGACCCCCTTCAAGATCAAGGGTGTCAACTACACCATCAGCTCCGCCTGTGCCACCTCTGCTCACTGCATCGGCCACGCGCTGGAACTGATCCAGCTTGGCAAGCAGGACATCATCTTCGCCGGCGGCGGCGAGGAGCTGGACTGGTCCTCCACCATCCAGTTTGATGCCATGGGCGCCCTCTCCACCAAGTACAATGACAACCCGGAAAAGGCATCCCGTACCTATGATGCGGACCGCGATGGTTTCGTCATCTCCGGTGGTGGCGGCATCCTGGTGGTCGAGGAGCTGGAACACGCCCTGGCCCGTGGTGCCCACATCTACGCCGAGATCACCGGTTACGGCGCCACCTCCGACGGCTACGACATGGTCGCCCCGAGCGGTGAAGGCGCGGTGCGTTGCATGAAGATGGCGATGCAGGAGGTCGGCACCGTGGACTACATCAACACCCATGGCACCTCCACCCCGGTCGGTGATACCAAGGAGCTGGAAGCCATCCAGACCCTGTTTGGCAGCACTGCGCCCAAGCTCTCCGCCACCAAGGCCATGACGGGCCATGCCCTGGGCGCCGCCGGTGTGCACGAAGCCGTCTACTCCCTGTTGATGATGCAGCATGGCTTCATCGCCCCCAGCATCAACATCGAGACCCTGGACGAGAAGGCCGTGGGCCTGCCCATAGTGCGTGAGTACGAAACGGCGGATCTCAATACCGTCATGTCCAACAGCTTCGGCTTTGGCGGTACCAACGCTTCCCTGGTATTCAGCAAGTTCAAGGGCTGAATCCCGCCGGGATAAATAACAGAAGGGCGCCTCAGGGCGCCCTTCTTGTTTTTGCTTATCCGGCTTTATGGTCGCATCAGGCCAGGGTGGGTTGGCAGGCCTGGTCCAGCAGCCGCTCCATATAGAGAGCACCATCACCGTATTCAGCCAGGGACTTGCGAGACTGAGCCGGGGCAAAGCCCTGGCGCAGCCAGAAAGCGGGGGCATCCTGCACCGCCACCAGTCCGAGCCTGGCGTAACCCGAGTGGCTGGCATGGCGCAACGCCTGATCCAGCAAGGCCTGGCCCAGTCCCAGACCGCGCGCTCTGGTCGAGACGGCGAGATCGTGCAGGTAGAACTCTTCATCGCCAGTCAGTGCCGCCATGGGTACCGAGAGAGAGGGCGGCTGATGTGCGTGCCAGGGGTGGCAGAGCAGATAGCCGAGCACGGCCCCCTTTATTTCGCCAACCCAGCAACACTGGGGGGCGAGTTCGGCCTTGTTGCGCATGACGCTGAGAGGCTCCGGAGCCAGTTGGCGGTAACACTCGGCCTGGATGGCCATGATCTGGGGCCAATCTTCGGGTGTGATGGGGCGGATCTGGATGCTCATGACGGTCGATTGAATCCTGATAACGGCCTCACAGTTTAACCAAGGGAGGGGACAAAGAGAAGGCCCCCTCTGGCTGTGATGTCGTCATGAAAAAAGGGGCCTCAGCCCCTTAATCTTCAATATATTGATTTAACTTAAAAATTCACACAGATAAGCGCTCGGTGTGCTCACCTTGAGGGAGAAGGAGGAGTGGCCTGGTACCTCGAAAGCTTCCCCCTGGCCATAGGTCTGCCAATCGCTGGCACCGGCCAACTGTATGGTCAGACTCCCCTTGATCACCGTCATGCGCTCGGGGGCGGCGGTATTGAACAGGTAATCGCCGGCTGCCATGACACCAACTGTGGATTGCTCACCGTTTTGCTCGAAGCCGATGGATTTTACATTTCCGTCAAAATACTCGTTTACTTTCAGCATCTTTCTATCCCTGTATATGCGGTTACCGAGTCAAGCTAGCACAGATAATAGTCTGTGGGCATAGTAAAATCGTGATTTTTTAACTTGTTCCTTTTGAATCTTAACTTTGTTGCAAACTTATCAATAAATCTTCGTCATAAATTAGCGATTTAAAACAGCAGATAAATATGAGATAAAACCGCCCGGCAGGGGAATGAGCAGCAGTTCATTCCCCTGTTTGGTGAATTGCACTAGGAAAGTGTGACATTTATTCGTTTAAGGAACATGTTGTGTTAACTAAAGGACTTATTAAGAATATTGGCTTCCAGGTTGTGGTTGCCATGCTGCTGGGCACGCTGGTCGGATTGCTCATGGGCGAGCAAGCCTCCGTCTTTGCCCCCCTTGGCAGCCTCTTTATCCAGCTCATCAAGATGCTGGTGATCCCTCTGGTGGCCGTGGCCATCATCTCGGGGGCCGCCAATCTGGGCGCCAGCCCGGCGGCGGGCAAGATCGGGGGCACGACCCTGGTATTCTTCCTCGGTACCTCTGCCCTGGCCGTTTTCCTGGCGCTGATGATGGGACAAGTGTTCCAACCGGGGACCGGGGTCGATCTCAGCTCGATGAAATCACTCTTCTCCGGCGACTATGCCGACAAGGGTGAGCTGCCGGATGCGGTTGCCACCTTGCTTGGCATGATACCGACCAACGTCTTCCAGTCCCTCAACGAGGCGAACATTCTGCAGATCCTGGTGTTCTGCATGTTCCTCGGCATTGCGCTGGCCAAGCAGCCGCAGGCGCGGGTCAAGCCGCTGATCGATGGCCTCAATACCCTGGTCGATGCCTTCGTATGGATGATCAACAAGGTGATGCTGATAGCACCACTGGGGGTATTCGGTCTGATGGCCGATGCCATCGGCACCTATGGCTTTGACGTCCTCTCGCTGGTATTCAACCTGTTTGTGGTGTACGTGGCCGCCATCCTGGTGTTCGGTTTCATCATCTACCCGCTGCTGATTGCCGTCTTCTCCAACACCCCTGTGCTCAAGTACCTGTCGGCCATGAAGAAGGCCCAGGTGGTTGCCTTCTCTACCGCGTCCTCCATGGCGACGCTGCCAGTCACCATGGAAGTGTGCGAGAAAGAGCTCAAGGTGAGCAACAGCACGGCCGCCTTCGTGCTGCCCCTGGGCGCGACCATCAACATGAGCGGCAACGCCATCTATTACGGTCTGGTCGCCATCTTCTTCGCTCAGGTGTTCAACATCGATCTCTCTCTGGGAGCCTGGGTTGCCATCATACTGACCTCCACCCTGGGGGCCATCGGTCAGGCAGGGGTGCCGGGTCCGAGCTTCCTGGTGGTGGCCGTGCTGCTGGCAGCGGGCATCCCCATCGAGGGTCTGCCGCTGCTGTTTGCGCTGGATCGTCTGTTTGACATGATCCGTACCGCCCTCAACATCACCGGCGATGCGGCTTGCGCCATCATAGTGGACAGATTCAGTCCGGATTATGATGCTGCCCGCTGGCAGAAATAGGATCAGGGCGATTGACCTGACGGATCCCCTGTTTGGGAGCCATTGACAACAAGAGGGGCCATCATGGCCCCTCTTTTTTATCTCTGCTGTCCTGAGGCTGGCGATACCGTCCGAGCCAATGGTGCGCGGGGTGGTGCCAGCTGTGACGCGCCCTGAGCCACGACTCCTTGCCTTCTTATCCGTTGGCCCCTTCAGGCTCTTCGCAGCCAAGCTGCTGCAAGGCGTGTTGGCAGCGATGCTTGGCGGCGTCCAGTTCCAGCAGCACCATCTTGATGTCCTCCAGCTGCTGGCCCAGGGTCTGGCGCTTCTCCTCGATCAGGGAGAGCATGCTGCGCAGTTGGGTGCGGCTGCTCTTGTCGGCGTCATAGAGATCGAACAGCTCGCGAATGTCGGCCAGGCTGAAACCCAGGCGTTTGCCACGCAGGGTCAGCTTGAGGCGCACCTTGTCCTGACGGCTGTAAATGCGGGTCTGACCCTGACGGGTCGGAGTCAACAGGCCCTGATCCTCATAAAAGCGGATGCTGCGGGTGGTGACATCAAACTCTTTGGCCAGCTCGCTGATGCTGTAGCTGCGGGCCTCATCCTTGGGGGGCATCCTGGTATCGTCCTGGCTGTCAATCTTGGTTGGCACCTTACCCAAAGCGCTGCTTGCTCGCAAGTGCTTGTCCTTCAAGGGACATCCCCTTATGTTACCGATATGTAATGAGCTGAGTCATCGAGATGGGGTGTGTGTCTTTCAAGGGGCCACGCTTCAACATCAAGTTGGTGAAAAGTCATCAGGAGAGTCATTGAGATGGATATCGTCATAGTTGCCGCCAAACGCACCCCCATGGGGGCCTTCCAGGGAGCCCTTTCCACCTTGAGTGCCGCCGAGCTCGGTGCCTGCGCCCTGGCGGCCACCCTGAAGGCGGCGGGCGTCAACCCAAGTAGGATAGACGAGGTGTTGATGGGCAATGTGCTGGCGGCGGGCATGGGGCAGGCTCCGGCACGTCAGGCAGCCCTTGGTGCGGGTCTGCCGGTGAGCGTGCCTTGCACCACGGTCAACAAGGTGTGTGGCTCGGGCATGAAGGCGGTGATGTTGGCTGCCGACAGCCTGCGCCTGGGGCAGGGGGAGATGATATTGGCGGGGGGGATGGAGAGCATGAGCCGTGCCCCTTACCTGCTCGACAAGGCGCGCAGCGGTTTTCGCATGGGCCATCAACAAGTGCAGGACAGCCTCTTCCTCGACGGTTTGCAGGATGCCTACGACGGCCAGTTGATGGGGGTCCATGCCCAGGCGAGTGCAGATCGGGCCGCCATGAGCCGCGCCGATATGGATGCCTTTGCCATGGGCTCCCTGGAACGGGCCTTGCGCGCCCAGCGGGAGGGAGACTTTGCCGCCGAGCTGGCCGAGGTCTATCAGGCAGGCAAACTGCTGCTGGCCGAGGATGAGCAACCCGGCAAGGCGCGTCCGGACAAGATCCCCAGCCTTCGGCCTGCGTTCAAGCCAGATGGCACCATCACGGCGGCCAACAGCAGCTCCATCTCGGATGGGGCCGCGGCGCTGCTGCTGATGCGTGAAGAGACGGCACTGGCCCAAGGCTTGGTGCCGCTGGCCCGGATCCGGGGTTATTTGAGTCATGCGGGTCTACCTGCCGAGTTCGTTTCGGCGCCGGTGAGCGCCATCAATCGCTTGCTGGCTCAGCTTGGCTGGCGCAGTGATGAAGTGGATCTCTATGAGGTGAACGAGGCCTTTGCCATGGTGAGCATGCTGGCGATGCAAGGATGCAGTATTGAGGCAGAGCGACTCAACGTCAATGGCGGCGCCTGCGCCCTGGGTCACCCCCTGGGGGCGAGTGGCGCCCGGGTGCTGGTAACCTTGATCCATGCCTTGCGAGCACGGGGACTGAAGCGGGGCATGGCATCCCTGTGCATTGGCGGCGGCGAAGCCACCGCCCTGGCACTGGAGCTTGTCTAGTCTCTGTTCATGGCGCTCAGCTGCTCGTTCACCCAGGCGGTGGCGCTCAGATAGAGCTGGCTGACCTTCTCTTCATTGAGGCCCAGGCGTGCGGTGCGCATCTGCACCCTGGGCCAGTTTGCATTCTCATAATCTTCACAAAACGCCAGATAGAAGCCGAGCTGGCCCTCGCGGGTCAGCAGGGCCTGGCGGATCTCGTCGGTGATGGGCACGCTGCCGAGCAGGGTTCCCATGGATTGCTCCATCAACACATCCAGCAAGGAGAAGAGCCCCGCCATAAAGGCTTGCTGGCTTTGGGGGGCCGGGGCATGGGCCAGGGCCAGCAGCTCGCAGAAGCGGGCCCGGATGAGCGACATCTGATAGAGCTCGGCACTCTTGCCCTGACCGGCACTGCTGGCCGCTATCAGGGTCACGAAGCGCTTGAGCTGGGCATGACCCAGATAGATGGCCGCCTGGCGGAAGGAGGCGATGGGCTTGCTGCGCCCCTTGAGGTTGTTGACGTAACGCAGCAGCTTGAGGGAGAGGGAGACATCCTGGCCAAGCAGTTGCTCTATCTTGTCGAGATTGGGCTCGGGTTGATTGACCTCGTTGAGCAGCTGGATCACCACCATCTGGGTCGGCTGCATGGTGGCGCGCTTGACCATTTCGGGGCGACTGAAGAAGAAACCCTGAAACAGACTGATGCCCAGGGCCTGGGTCTGTTCGAACTCCTGCTTGCTCTCTACCTTCTCGGCCAGGTAGGTGAGGGCCAGGTGCTGATGGCGGCGGATAAAGTCGTCTATCTGGGACAGGCTGCTCAGACGCAGGTCAAACTTGATGATCTGGATCCAGGGCAGGAAACGCTCCCAATCCGAGGACATGCTGAAATCGTCAAGGGCCAGCCGGTAGCCGAGCTGGTTGAGCTGTTTGACCTTGGCCAGCAGGGCATCATCGGGCATCGCATCTTCGAGGATCTCGATCACCACCTGTTCGGGGGGCAGACACTCCGCCAGTCCGTCCAGCAAGGAGTCGTGGGAGAAATTGATAAAACAGGGCCGCCCGCCGAGCAGCTGGTCAATGTTCTGCTGCAAAAATTGCTCGACCACCAGGCGCGAGGTGGCTTGCTGGGAGGAGATGAGCGGGAAGACGTTGTCCAGGCTATCGCGAAACAGCAGCTCATAGGCATGGGTCTGCAGTTTGCTGTCGAGGATCGGCTGCCTGGCCACGTAGGAATACATGGAACTCTCCGTGATGAATGTTGGCTTGATAGTATGGCGAAGCGGCGGACTATGCCAGCTTGCCGCGGACAAGCAAGGGTAATAACGCCTGGGGCTCGCGGCGACAGGTCAGTATCTGGCGATTGCCCGGCAAGGGCGTGCTCGGCTCGATCTCTTGAGGGGTGAGGGGGCGGCGTCAATCCTGCGTGGTGGCGTGATGTTAGTCCTGTCGTCCCAGGAGAAAGAGGCTCCCATCCGGGAGCCATGGGTCATGATCATTCACTCGTCGGCCGTGGCGATCAGAACAGATAGTTGAGCTGCAGGCCGGCCAGCCAGGCGTCCCCTTCGGAGCTGCCCTCGAAGGTGGAGGTGGTGGCGGCTATGCCCGGTTTGAGCTCCATGGACTCACTGACTGCCGCCTGCTTGCCATCGATAAAGGTCAGTCCCAGATCCAGGCTCAGCGCCGAGCTGAGGCGATAACCTGTGCCCAGGCTATACCAGACACGATCCGAGTCCGGGATTGAGATGGTGCGACGTTCGGCGGGCACCGGGCTCTTGTCATAGGCGAGACCGGATCTCAGCTGCCAGTCCGGGGTCAGCTGATAGGTCAGGCCCAGGGCATAGCGCCAGCTATCCTGCCACTGCTCATCCTTGATGTGCATGGTGCCGTGATGATCCAGCTCGGCCTCGAGCTGGGTAAAGCGGCTCCAGTTGGTCCAGTTGATGCTTGAATGGACGGCCAGCGCCGGGGTGAGCTGATGGAACAGCGCCAGCTCGGCACTGGCTGGCAAGGCGAGATCCAGCTTGCCCTTGTCCTCGAAGGGCCGTCCCTGTTCATCGATGCCCATGGCATCGCCCTCGAGGGTGAGGGTCACATCATGGCGATAGGAGAGGCCGACCCGGGTCTGTGGCGAATACTCATAGAGTGCGCCCAGGTTCCAGCCCAGGGCCCAACCATCCCCCTTGAGGTGCTTGGCGATCATCTCATTGGCGGGGAAGGTGCCCCCCACTTCGCCTTCGCCCTGAATGGCATTGAGGCCAGCGCCAAGGGACCAATGCTGATTGAGGCGATAAGCCAGGGCCAACCCCAGATCCACAGTGCGAATGTCGGAGACATTGCCGAAGTGTCCGGCGTTGTAGGGGGCGGGCATCTCGACCCCCAAGCCGAAGTAGGCGTTGGCAGACAGACCCAGCCGCCACTCTTCATTGAGGGGAATGATGAGCGACAGATTGGGCACCCAGGCGGCATCGGCGATGTCATGGGCGCTGGCATCCAGGGTGACCGGGCCGTGGGCGGTCGGTACCCGGGTCTCTCCTTCTATGTTCACATCGGGACGGACATAGACGACGCCGCCCGAGAAGGCCATCTGCTCGAAGCGGGTCATGGCCGCGGCATTGCGCGACAGCACGCTGGCATTGTCTGCAATAGCGGCCTCACCGGCGAAGGCGCGCCCCATGCCGGTGGCAGATTGCTCGGCGAGCTGGAAACCGGCGGCTTGCACCAGGGTGGGGCAAAGCAGCAGGGCGAGCAGACTGGGAGTGGATGGACGAACTACAGTGTTTCTTACGCTCATATCAGCATTTTTTATTGTATATAAAATGGAGGCGGGATTTTATATGGTACGACCACTATTGCAATCCGGCGTATGGTGCCGCGCTAAAAAGAGGAGGAAATCCTGAGAACGAACGGATAACAGGCTGATAAAAAAGGAAAAGCGTACAGCTGTTTGCTACAGATGTACGCCGAACTGGCTGAGTGGCAAAAAAAAAGAGCGCCCCAGGGCGCTCTTTTCGATGCTCGGTTATCAGAACATCATGTTGAACTGGGCAGAGGCCAGGAAGGCGTTGCCGTGGGAGGTGCCCTGCCAGCGCAGGGGGCTGTCATGGCCGGTCAGACCTTCGTTGACATCGACGGACTTGCCATCGATATAGGCCATGCCGAAGTCGATGCTCATGTCCGTATCGATGTGGTAGGTAGCGCCGGCGCTGTACCAGATACGATCCGAGTCAGGAATACTCAGGCTGCGGTATTCGGCCTCGATGGGGGTGTTGTCGTAGGCGAAACCGATGCGCGCTTCCCAAGCCGGGTTGACATACCAGGTGCCGCCGAGTGCATAACGTACCGAGTCCTTGAACTTCTCTGGCTTGTAGAGGCAGACCCCGGCACCGTCGGTGCTGACACAGCTGTCGCTGGTGGCGTTCAGCTCTTCGAAGGAGCTCCAGTCGGTCCAGTTGACCGAGTAGTGCACGGCAAATTGCTGGTTCAGACGGTGGTAACCGGCAAATTCTGCCTGCGCAGGCATGTCCAGCCCCAGTTTTCCATCAACGGTCTGGAAACCGGAGGAGGTGCCTTCGTAATCACCTTCGAAGGTGATGTCGACCTGGGAGCGGTAGGTCAGAGCGAAGCGGTTGTTCTCGTTGTACTCATACATGGTGCCGACGTTCCAGCCCCAACCCCAGTCATCACCCTTCATGTGGGCGAGTTTGGTACTGGGACTGACAGGAGCGCCGCCGAGCTGTTGACTGACGACGGGGGCCAGGGCACCGGCACGGCGGTTCAATTCAGCTTCGGCATAGACCAGATTCAAACCGGCACCAACGCTCCAGTTGGAGTCGATGCGGTAGGCGATGTTGGGGTTGATGTTGATGGTCATCAACTCGGTGTTACCCGCCACTGCGCCACCGGTGAAGTCATCCGAGTACTCGGTAGAGAGGCCGTAGTTGGAGAACATCGCCAGACCCCAGGCCCACTGTTCATTGATGGGCTGGATGAAATAGGCGGCCGGCACGAACGCATCCGGGGCGATATTGCTCTCGCTGGAATCGATGGCACCGGCAATTTTGCCGTCGACATCCACATCCGGGTGGATATAGGTGCCAGCGACAGAGACCGCCATCTTGTCAAAGCGGGTCATCGCAGCCGGGTTGCGGGCCAGTACGGCGGCGTTGTCGGCAATGGCGGCTTCACCGGCAAAAGCACGACCCAGGCCGGAGGCTGAGTGTTCATTGAGCTGGAAGGCAGCTGCAAAGGTTTGGGTGCTGGCCAGTGTGAGGGCGGCGGCAATCAGGCTTTTCTTGAAAAAGGCAGTAGTCATGGAGTTCTCTCTATTTTTTGGCAGATTTTTTGCCATGCAATCCCGGCGCAATCGCCGCAAAAGCTGACAAGATCTGTTGTTATGTTCGCATCTTCCCAATAGTTGCTGGTGTGATTCTATGGATCTGGTAGGAGGTAAGAAATCAGACCAGTGAGAGCAGAATACATAAAAGTATCTATTGTGTTAACGATTTGTTTGTTGTTGGCGCCAAAACGAGCAAATAAAGGCCTTATTGTTGTTTTAAACGGCGATTAAGCGTGGAGGTGCCAGATAAATATTTTGGCATCTTGGTGGTCAATGGTGCCGAACAGGGGAGGAACAAGGGGGGAAAATGGAAAAAACACGCAGAGTACATCGTACTCTGCGTGTGTTAATGGTGGGAACCCAGCCTCTAAATGGACCAGTGCAGGCGGGACTCAATCTGCCGGGATATGGGTTCCAGCGACTCGCCCATCTCGCCAATCAATACCAGGTTGGCGCCCTTGAGTTTGATGATTTCGCCCTTGAGCTGGCCATCATCGAAGTTGTGCTCGAGCTGCAGTGGCACATGCTTGGGCACCAGGAAGAGGGTGACAGGTCCCATCTTGCCTTGTAGCACCATGTGCAGGGCAGGGCCCTGATAGAAGGCGCAGTGGTTGACATAGGTGATCCTTGCCATGCCCTGCATGTTCATCAGGGTCGCCCCATACTTCTCCATCTTGGCGTTGATGGTTTGCAGCGACACCTGTTCATCGACCCCCTGGATAAAGGGTTCCTCACCATAGACGTGGGCCAGGGCCACCTGGGCCAAGGATGCCTCGCTCGTCTGGGTGAGGGGCCAAGGCAACCAGCGGGTACTGACCCCGACCAGGAAGGCAACGGAGGCGGCGATGGCCAGCGGTTTCCAGCCCGACGCCTTGCGCCGTGGCAGTGTCACAACGGGCGCGTCGGGGATGGGGTCGGCCAGCATGGCTTGCCTGAGCAGCAGGCGTTCTGCCAAACCGGCGGGGACCTCCACCTCCATCGCCTTGCCGAGTTGACGGTCGAACTGCTTCATCTCCTCGAGCCATTTGCGATTGGCGGGAGAAGCATTGGCCATGTCGGCAAACTCTTCCCGGGTGTCGTGAGGATCGACGACAGCCTGACGACGAAACTCAAGCTCATCCATTGCTGTGCCCTCTTGATTGTGCGGATGACTCCATGGCCTCTCGGATCTGATTGCGTGCTCGAAACAGTCGGGTCATGACGGTGTTCTTGTTCAGGCCCAGCTGCTGGGCAATCTCTTCGCCGCTAAAACCGCCTACCACTTGCAGCAACAAGGGCTCCTGATACTCCTCAGGCAAGCGGGCAATGTGGCGGCGGAGCCATTCGTGCTCCATTTCCTGTTCGCTGTGCAGTGCCCCATTATCGCTTTGGGGGAACTCATCCAGATCGATGAGATCGAACTGTTTGCGCTCAAAGCGGCGTGCATTCTCCCGCCTCAAAATGGTGATGAGCCACGCCTTGGCGGCCTTGTCATCGACCAGGCTGTCGATCGCCCGCCAGGCGCGCAGATAGGTCTCCTGCACCAGATCTTCCGCGACATGAGGGTCCCGACACAGCCAATAGGCATAGCGGTAGATATCCCCATGCAGGGCATTGACCAGGGCTTCGTATTTTGTCTGTTTATCCGCCATACCCTCATTGACCGGGGATGGCGTCGGTTCCTTTCCCACTTTCTTGCGAAATAGCGATATCGCCATCAGTGCGCCTCCTTGTGGTGATGTGTGTCGTTCAGCCAGGCGACTCGCCTGAGTAAAGTGGCGACCCCTGGCGTCTCATAGGCACAAAGGCCAAGGGCGAGCGCTGCGCCATCAAAGTGAGTGAGTGTACCAAAACAGGCAGCCTCCAGGGTATAGAGCCGTGCTGCCAGCGCAGGATCCAGCGGCATATCCCGCAACCAGGTGATAGCAGGGTGCCTGGGAGGGGGCCAGCGCAGCTTCGCCCAATGCAACAGAGCATGGCGACTCGCGTCAGAGTCTGCTTGGCAAAAGGCGAGCTGCAGGGCATAAAACGCGCGCCATCGAGTCTGACGGCGCAGACTGCCAGTCAGCAGCAAGGCGAGCAGCGTCCAGCCGAGCAGAGAGAAGGGGCCAAGGCGGGTGGGCCTGGGTGGCTGAGTATCCGGCTGGTCGGCAGGAGATGGCGTAAAACTCAAGGGGGTGGCCGCCAACGTCAGCCACTCCTCCCGCCCGGTCTGGGTGTTGAACCAGGGCAGCTGGATCTCGGGCAGCAGGTAGACGCCAGGCGTCTGGGCGCGCAGCGCCTGGCGCCACTCCTGTTCAAAGAGCAAGCGACCGTTGGCAAGAAAGCGTTCATGGCGATCTCCCCCATCCCCCAGTACCTTGAGCCCCGCCACCTGCGGTGCGGGGATCGCCACGCGGTTGCCATCTCCATCTTCGAGGCGCAAACGCAGAGTACGGATGATGGGCTCGCCGAGGGCGACGCTCTGCGCCGGTGTAAATTGCTGGCTGAGGGTGAGGCGCCTGGCCACCAGCGGCAGGGGGGCCTTGTCTACTTGTATGATGGCGGGGGCAGCGCGACCGGAGAGGGGTTCTGCATGGCCATCAAGCTGGTAATTCGCCTGAAGCCTGGGCGCCATCAGGGTGAACTGGCCCGGGCTCCTGGCCTGCAACAACCAGCGGCGGGTCAGCACGCCGCTCTCGCCGGGCCGGGCAGCGGGGTGCCACTCATCATCTCCCAGACGTCGAATGGTGAGATCCGGGTGCTCGGGTTCGTTGAGGCTGGGATCCACTATCTGATCCGGCAACCAGAGCCTGAGCTCATAGATGAAGGGCTGCCCCGGGTAGAGGGGGCCCTGATGATCAATGCTGGCACGCAGCACCACCCTGGGCTCAGGGTCAGCCGCACTGGTCTGGTTGAGGGACTTGCCCGGGAAGGCAAGGGGGGCAAGATGCCAGGGGCCCAGCTTGAGGGCGGGCAGGCTATCGGCGCTCCCGTGCAAGGGGATCAGCCAGCGGGTCTGCGGCCCGGACTCGCTCATGCTCTCTTGCCGGGAGATCCGGCCCACGGCGAGCTGGCGCAGCAAGGGTTGGATGTTCAGGGCATCGAGGGGCCAGTGTCCAGGCGCATCTATCAGCAACAACCAATCCTCGGCGCCCTCCTGAGGCAGCAGTTCGACCCTGGGCGCGGCAGAGGGGGCGAGCTTGTCTCCCTGTGTGCCTGGCACAGTCGATGAGGCCGCGGGCGGTGCCGACTGCACGTCCGCCCCGGTTGCCCCTTGCACCGATGCCAGAACGAAGGGAAGAGAGAGCAGGGCACGACAGAGCCTGCTCTTGGACGCAATTAGCCTGCGCAACGGGTTCACCACTGTGACACCGGCAACGTCTGCAGGCCTCGGCGCAGGGCCTCTTTGCGCAGTCGCTCCTTGAGCAGGATCACGGGGGGGGCCGGTTCGGCGGGGGCGTCCGGCTGGCTCTTTGACTCGTCAGGGGCCCTGTTCGGACTGGCTTGGGGCGGTGGGGCACTGCGCTCTAGCAGCGCCAGGTTGTAGCGGGCATCGTGATGGCCCGAGTCGAGGGAGAGGCAGGCCTGGTAGGCGAGTTTGGCCTCTTCCAAGCGACCCAGTTGCACCAGGGCATTGCCGCGATTGTAGTGGGCGGTAGGGCTCTGTTGTGCGCCATAGGCCGCCAGGGCCTGCTCGAAATCACCAAGGCGATACCAGGCATTGCCACGCCAGATGGGGTCGCGCAGCGCCATGGCCGCTGTGCGGTAATCCCCCGCCTGATATGCGGCCTGTGCCTCGGCCTGATCAGGTTGAGGGTCGGCTGCCTGCACGGGTGGCTGGAGCGGCAAACAGAGCAGCAGCGCCAGCCAGAGGGCGCCGCGTCTGGCCAGCAGCGCGAGTAGCAACAGGGGCAACAGCAGCCAGGGCCCCAGATCCTGCCGATGTGCGGGATCTGGGGCCAGGCTGGTGGGCAGGGGAGCGAACTGAGGCGGGCGACTGCCCAGGGGGTACAGCTGACCGCCGAGGCGACTGGCTAGATCAGCCATCAGCGTGCTGTCAGGGGCGGGCAGGCTGCCCTTGCCCAATGCTTGAGCCAGCTCGAGGGAGAGTGTGACGGGCTGCGCCGTCGCCGCGAGCAGTATGTCGAGCCGGGGGGCGCCCGCCTGACGCAGGCACTGCCAGCGACTCTGGCAGGGCCAGTGGTCGGCAATCCGCCGGGCCTGGGCCTGGGTCAGGGCATCGGTTACCAGCAGCAGGCGGGCGCTCTGACCAGGGGGGATCTGCGCCAACCCCAGGGCCAGGGCTCGCTCTGGATTGGCCCCTTGCAGCGGCATGATACTGGGGCGCAAGTCCGGCAACAGGCGAGCGATGGCCTCGTGATCCCGGGTGGCCGGCATGGCGAGATAGGCATCGGCGGCAAACAGGATCAGGGCGATACGCTGCCCCTGGCGCTGGGCCAGCATATCTTGCAGCAGCAGGCGCACCCGAGTGGCGCGATCCGGTGCCAGATCCTGGGCCTCCATGGAGCGCGACAGGCTCAGCAGCCAGATGTCCAGAGGGGGGGCGGCCTGGGCGGCCTGGCCCCGCTCCAGCGCCGGGCCGCCCAGGGCCAGGATGGCGGGCAGCATCGCCCACCAGCGCCAGGGCACGGCAGGTTTGGAGTCTGGCAACAGATAGCGCCGCATCAGGGGGCTGAGCTGCGGAGAGTGACGGCGCAGGCGCCAGCCAAGCCAGAGCCAGGGTATCAAGGCCAGCAACCACCAAGGGCGCAGCAGGACTAGTTCCATGAACGAGGGCCCCCACTCGAAGGGGCTGACCTGCGGAGCACCGTCTTGTCCTTCATCTTGACCTCCCCTGCACGCCTGACCACAACATCGGCAGCAGAAGCAGCAGCGTGAACAGGGCCAGTGGCCATGGATAGAGCTCGGTCAGCGGGCGATAGCTGTGACTTGCCCTGGCTGCGGGTTCCAGCTGCTCGAGGCTCAGATCCATGGCGATGAGATCGTCCTGAGTGCGCGCGCGGAAGTAGCGGCCCTGCCCCAGGGTGGCCAACTCGGTGAGCAGGGGCTCGTCAAGCTCTGTACTGGGATCGGGCTGGGCCGGGGCCAGCGCCTGACTGTCGGGATCCGCCCCCACCCCCAGGGTATAGATCTTGAGTCCGGCAGCGACGGCCTGGCGCGCCTGGGCCAGGGGATCGGCACTGCCCGCGGTGTTGCGGCCATCGGTGATCAACAACAGCGTCGCATCGCGATCAGGCTCCTTGTGCGCGTTGGCGAGGGCGATGGCCTCGCCGAGCGCCGTGGTGCGCCCGACCAGATCAAAATCCAGCTCGTTGGCCAGAGTCAGCAGCGCTTGGGTCTCCTCCGTCAGGGGGCTGAGCAGGTAGGCGTGGTCGGCAAAGACGATGAGGGCGATCCTGTCACCCTGCCTGGTCAGGATCAGCTGCCTTATCAGCTTGCGCACCGCGCTCAGTCTGTCTTGCTGCTGACTGCCATCAAACATGTCCGGGGTGCGCATGCTGTCGGAGAGATCCACGGCCAGCAGCAGATCCCGACTGCCCTGATACTGGACGATGGGCTCCCCCATCAGTTGAGGTCGGCACAGGGCCAATACCAGCGCCCCCCACAGCAGGGCGCCATACCAGCGTGGCAAGCCGCCCTGGGGACCTTGCAGCGCAAAGCCGTCATGGTGCAACCGGGGGCGATGCAAGGGGGGCAGGGAGCGAACCAGCAGGGGCAGCGCCAGGGCGAGGGCAAACCAGGGCCAGGCCAGGATCATGGGGTCCCCCTCGGGTGCACGAGTCGGCCGAGCAGCAGCTGGCGACCCAGACGCAAATAGTCGGCATGGAGCGCCTGACACTGGGCGTGACTCGGCTGGCGGTGGCCATAGAGCCACTCATCCCAATGGTGCTGCCAGCGTTGAAAATCGGTCGGTCCCTGGCTGTCGAGCCAGGCGAGCCACTCAGCCCCTTGCAAGCTGCGACTTGCTGGCCAGCGGCGCAGCCCCTCCTGGCGCAACCTGTCGTGCAACTGGCCGAGCCAGAGACGCCGATCGCTGGCTGGCGGCGCTGCGAGGGCCTGGCGCCAGCCCCAGTACCGCCATAGCCTGCGTCCAAACCAGGCGAGGGCGGCGATCAGCAACAGGGTCAGGGTCAGCAGGAGCAGGGCGCCGAGGCGCGGGTCCAGCCAGCCTGCCTCCAGGGGAGGGCCTGGATGAATGTCCCTGATCTGCTGGGCTATCTGTTGCGTGATCGATGCTGTGAAGGGGGGCGCGGCATCCATGGTCATAGGGATGGCCACTGGGCTTGCAGGCTCAGGCCGCTGTCGAGCAGGGTCAGCCGCTGTACCAGGGGCAGCAGCCGGGCCTGACTCAGGGCCAGCTGTTGCTGCGCCTGGTGCCGATAGCGGCGCACGAACTGAGGATTGCTGCCATCGAGCCAGCCTGGGCCGAAGGGGCTCATCACCGGCAGCCGTTCAGTGCCACCCAGCTCGGCTTCCAGAGGATCGCGGATCTGCCAGTAATGGATATCGTGGCGCCGGGCGATGAGTCGGAGTTGCAGTTCTTGCCCAGGGGGCGGGGGAAGGTGGTCACTGATGATGGTCAGACGCGCCCCATGGGGCAGACGGGGGCGTAGCCGCTCCAGCGCCTGCGCCAGGGTGATTGGCAAGGGGCGGCGCCCAAGCCCTGCCTGATAGTGCAGGCAGATGGCTGGCAACAGCGGCAGAGGGGAGCCCTTGCAGGCGAGGGTCTGGGGAGTTGCGCCGTGGATATGCAATGTCTGGGGATGATGTTCCCCTCGCCAGAGTAGCGCTGCGGCCAGCTCGCATGCCAGCTGGGCCTTGAGCCGCTCTCTCGAACCGAAATAGAGGGCAGGGGAGAGGTTGAGCAACAACCAATGGTGTTGTTCCTGCTCCTCTTCATAGAGGCGGGTGACGGGGCGACCTAGCCTGGCGGTGACCCGCCAGTCGATGTGGCGCACCTCATCCCCGGCCTGGTAGGGACGCAGCTCACGAAAGTTCAGGCCGGGTTGACGACGCTGGGCGCCGCGTTGGGCAGGGCCCTTTCGCCTCATTGGCTGCTGTGTCTGGGCCAGCAACCGGGTGGCGAGCAGGCTTGCGAGGGGCAGTTGCAACTCGGGCGGCCAGCTGCCGAGGGGCGGATCTGCCAGGGGGGAGGCGCCGTGGCTCAGGGACATGGCACCCAATCCAGCAGGCGGCGGACTATCTCTTCGGCATCGATTCCTTCGGCCTGAGCCTGGTAGCTTGGCAACAGGCGATGGCGCAGCACCGCCGGGGCCAACTGCTGGATATCTTCTGGCACCACATAGTCCCGCCCGGCCAGCCAGGCACGGGCGCGGGCGGCGCGGGCCAGGCCCAGGCTGGCTCTGGGGCTGGCGCCAAAATCAATCAGATTGCCCAGTTCGGGGGCTATGCCACTGCCGGGGCGGGTCGCGCACACCAGCTGCACCAGATAGTTGGCGAGCCTGGGCTGCATCATGACATCCAGCACGGCATCGCGCGCACGTTGCAAGGCATCGGGGCCGATGAGGCAGGGGGAGGGGGGCAAGGTCTCGCCCCGCTCATTGAGCTGCAGTATGGCGAGCTCCAGCGCCGGGCTGGGGTAATCGACATTGAGCTTGAGCAAGAAGCGATCGAGCTGGGCCTCGGGCAGGGGGTAGGTCCCCTCCTGCTCGATGGGGTTCTGGGTCGCCGCCACCATGAACAGGCCAGGCAGGCGCCAGCTCTTCTTGCCGACGGTGATCTGGCGCTCGGCCATGGCTTCGAGCAGGGCGGATTGCACCTTGGCCGGCGCCCGGTTGATCTCGTCCGCCAACACCAGATGATTGAACAGGGGGCCGGGTTGGAACTGGAAACTGGCATCCTGAGGGTGAAACACCTCGCTGCCGGTGAGATCGGCTGGCAGCAGATCCGGGGTGAACTGAATGCGGGCGAAACGTCCCTCGATGGCGGTCGCCAATACCTTGACCGCCCGGGTCTTGGCCAGACCCGGCGCCCCCTCTATCAACACATGGCCTTCACATAACAGGGCGATGAGCAGGCCGTCGATGAGTTCGCCCTGCCCCAGGATCTGGCTGGCAATATGGTCGCGTACTTGTCGAAATTCGGCCAGAGCCATGAGATAAACCTATTGTTTTAATAGAAGTTGATCTTTTTATACTCCAGATACCCTCGGGGTGCGAGAACCGAGTCCCTCCCGGTGCAGATTTAGTTTCAATCAGCCGTATGAAACTTGTGAGCGGATTGTTAAGATGTGGCGCAATGAGGTCTGACCTCTACCTGATTAACCCAAGGAGCCAGGATGAAACAGCCTTTACAACTGACCACTCGCCAGGGCGAACGGATTGCCGTCGTGGCGGGTCTGCGTACTCCCTTCGCCAAGCAGGCCACCGCCTTTCATGGGGTGCCGGCGGTGGATCTGGGCAAGCTGGTGGTGAGCGAGCTGCTCGCCCGCACCAATCTAGACCCCGCCCTCATCGATCAACTGGTGTTCGGCCAGGTGGTACAGATGCCCGAAGCGCCCAACATAGCCCGCGAGATAGTGCTGGGCACCGGCATGAGCGTCAGCACTGACGCCTATAGCGTGTCGCGCGCCTGCGCCACCAGCTTCCAGGCGGTGGCCAATGTCACCGAATCCATCATGGCCGGCACGGTCGACATCGCCATCGCCGGCGGCGCCGACTCCTCTTCTGTGTTGCCCATCGGGGTCAGCAAGCGGCTGGCTCGCGCCCTGGTCGATCTCAACAAGGCGCGCACCTTCGCGCAAAAATTTGCCATCCTGCGCCGACTCGGGCCAAAAGACTTGCTGCCGGTGCCCCCGGCGGTGGCCGAATACTCGACCGGCCTCTCCATGGGGCAGACCGCCGAGCAGATGGCCAAGAGTCATGGCATCAGCCGTGAGGCGCAAGACGCCCTGGCGCACCGCTCCCACAGCCTGGCCGCCCAGGCCTGGGCCGAGGGCAAGCTGGCCCAGGAGGTGTTTGCCGCCCATGTGGCGCCTTACAAGGCGGCCCTTGAGCGCGACAACAACATTCGCGAAAGCTCTGACCTGGCAAGCTACGCCAAGCTCAAGCCGGTGTTTGACCGGGTGCATGGCTCCGTCACCGCCGCCAATGCCACCCCGCTCACCGATGGCGCCGCCGCTGTGCTGCTGATGCGTGAAGGACGTGCCAAGGAGCTTGGCCTGGAACCCCTTGGCTTTATTCGCAGTTTCGCCTTCTCCGCCATCGATGTCTGGCAGGACATGTTGATGGGGCCCTCCTACGCGACCCCCATCGCCCTGGACAGGGCGGGCATCACCCTCAGCGATCTCACTCTGATCGACATGCATGAGGCATTTGCCGCCCAGACCCTGGCCAACGTCAAGATGTTTGCCAGCCGGGATTTTGCCCGGGACAAGCTGGGCCGTGACAGCGCCATTGGCGAGATCGACATGGACAAGTTCAACGTGCTGGGGGGCTCATTGGCCTATGGCCACCCCTTCGCCGCGACCGGCGCACGCATGATCACCCAGACGCTCCATGAGCTGCGCCGCCGCGGCGGTGGATTGGGACTCAACACCGCCTGCGCGGCGGGTGGACTGGGTGTGGCCATGGTGTTGGAGGTGGAATGATGAGCGAGCAAACTTTTTCCCTGAATATTCGTAAAGACGGCATCGGCATCCTCACCATGGACGTGCCGGGGGAGAGCATGAACACCCTCAAGGCCGCCTTCGTCGAGGAGATCCGCGCCGTGCTGGAGGGCGTGCGAGCCAACAAGGATCTGATCGGTCTGGTGATCGCCTCCGGCAAGAAGGACTCCTTCATCGCCGGGGCAGACATCAGCATGCTGGATGCCTGTACCAGCGCCGCAGATGCCCAGACACTGTCCCGAGAAGGGCAGATCATCTTCGCCGAGATCGAGAATCTCGACATCCCGGTGATCGCCGCCATCCATGGCCCCTGCCTGGGGGGCGGGCTGGAGCTGGCACTGGCCTGTCACGGCCGGGTCGCGAGCGATCATGGCAAGACGGTGCTCGGGGTGCCCGAGGTGCAACTCGGTCTGCTGCCGGGATCCGGCGGTACCCAGCGTCTGCCGCGCCTCATCGGCGTGGCCAAGGCCCTCGACCTGATGCTTACCGGCAAGCAAGTCAGGGCCAAGCAGGCGGGCAAGATGGGGCTGGTGGATGAGGTGGTTCCGCTCTCCATATTGATGGAGGCGGCCATTGCCTTGGCTCGCAAGGGCAAGCCGCGCCATGTTTTGCGGCGAGACGTGCAAGGCAAACTGCTCGAGACCAGCAAGCTGGGCCGCAATGTGCTGTTCAGCCAGGCTCACAAAGGGATCAGGGCCAAGACCCGTGGCAACTACCCGGCCCCGGAACGCATCCTGGAAGTGGTGCGTATCGGCATGGAGGAGGGTATTCAGGCTGGTCTGGCTGCCGAATCCCGCCATTTCGGTGAACTGGTGATGACCCCGGAATCCGCCGCCCTGCGCTCACTCTTCTTCGCCACGACCCAGATGAAGAAGGAGGTGAGCTACCAGGGAGCCGCGCCACGCAAGATAGGCCATGCCGCCGTGCTGGGCGGTGGGCTGATGGGGGGCGGCATTGCCTACGTCACCGCCACCAAGGCCGGGGTGCCGGTGCGGATCAAGGATGTGGCGCAGGTGGGGATCAGCAACGCCATGCGCTACAGCTATGACCTGCTTAACAAGAAGCTCAAGCGCCGCCATATATTGCGCAGCGAACTGGAGAAGCAGATGAGCCTGCTGTCCGGCTCCCTGGATTTCTCCGGCTTCTCGCGGGTCGATATGGTGGTGGAGGCCGTGTTCGAGGACTTGGCCCTCAAACACCAGATGGTGCAGGAGGTGGAACGCGAGTGTGGTGAGCAGACCATCTTCGCCTCCAACACCTCCTCCCTGCCCATCCACCAGATTGCCGAAGGGGCTGCGCGGCCGGGCCAGATAGTGGGCCTGCACTACTTCAGCCCGGTGGACAAGATGCCGCTCGCCGAGATCATCCCCCATGCAGGCACCAGCGCCGAGACGGTGGCCACCACCATCGCCTTTGCCCGGGCCCAGGGCAAGACCCCCATCGTGGTCAAGGATGAGGCCGGCTTTTATGTGAACCGGATCCTGGCCCCCTACATGAACGAGGCGGCGCGCCTGGTACTGGAAGGGGAACCTGTGGAGGTGCTTGATGGCGCCCTGCTCGATTTCGGTTTCCCGGTCGGCCCCATCAATCTGCTCGACGAGGTGGGCATCGATGTGGGGGCCAAGATCTCCCCCATCCTCGAACGGGAACTGGGGGGCGAGCGCTTCCAGGCGCCAGCGGCCTTTGACAAGCTGCTCAAGGATGACCGCAAGGGTCGCAAGAATGGCAAGGGTTTCTACCGCTATGGCAAACCGGACTTGCTGAGTCGACTCACGGGCAAAGGGAGCAAGAAGCAGGTCGATGAGAGCGTCTACGAGCTGCTCGGGGTCAAACCTCAGGCCAAGCTTGCCAAGACCGAACTGGTGGAGCGCTGCGTGCTGCTGATGCTCAACGAGGCAGCCATGGCCCTGGATAGCGGCGTGATAGCCTCGGCGCGGGATGGTGACATTGGCGCCATCTTTGGCATCGGCTTCCCTCCCTTCCTCGGTGGCCCTTTCCGCTACATGGATAGCCTGGGGATTGCCGAGCTGGTGGCTCGCCTCGAACACTACCAACAGCGCCATGGGGAGCGTTTCGCACCCTGCAGCCGACTCAAGGCGATGGCGGCCGAGGGGCAGAGTTTCTATTGAGGAACCCCAGATCAACGGGAGCTATCCACCGGCTCAGGGGTCAGTGACCCCATGATGAACAAAGAGGCGACCCAGGGTCGCCTCTTTTTATGGGCGTGTTGACTAGGCGTTGCCGGTTTGATGCCGTTCCGGAGGGGATCAAGGGGAGGGGAGTCGATCACCTGGCCGCTGATCCGGGGGGGAGCGGCAGATCCCTGCACTTTTTGCCCCCAAAGATTGATCTAGCGCAATCTTACCCCCTATATATTCCTTTGGTGGCATAGGCGGGGGCGGCGTATTAGGCTCAAATAGGAACGAAAGTAGTCAGAGTGCGGCCCAAGCCGCCATGGACATTCGCGCCAGAGATGGGCGTCACAGGACAAAGGACACATCATGAGCTTTCTTGAACAAACCATCTGGACAATATTGGGCTATGGCGTCATGCCCTTCATCTTCCTGAGTGGCTTCGTGGCGGTGGCTGTGACCTGTTGCGTGCTGCTCAACGCATTCGGGGTGCAGTCCGCCGAGAAGTGAAGCGCATGGCTACCATGCCTCCCCACGCCATAGCGCGTTCACAATGCCAGTCTTCTGATTGGCATTGTTGTCTCTGGGGCCGGATGCAGGGCTCGAGATGCGCGCTGGAGGCTGGGGCGATGAGCATGGAGGTCGAACCCGGGAGAAAATTTGATTACACTGGCGGCCAATGTAATAGCGTCTCGTATTTTGCATCCCATAAGGTCCCTCATGGCTCTCAAGGCAACCGTATTCAAGGCCCAGCTCTCCCTCTCTGACATGGACAGGGGGCTCTATCAGGATTTCTCCCTCACCCTGGCTCGTCACCCCTCCGAAACCGACGAGCGCATGATGATCCGTCTCGCGGCCTTTGCCTGGCATGCGGCCGAGCGGCTCGAATTCACCAAGGGGCTGTCGGCGGACGATGAGCCCGAACTGTGGCGCAAGAGTTACTCCGATGAGATTGAACTCTGGATTGAGCTTGGCCAGCCCGATGAGCGCCGTCTCAAGAAGGCCTGTAACCGCTCGCGCCAAGTGGTGCTCTATCTCTACGGCGGCCGGGGTACCAGCGTCTGGTGGAAGCAGAATCAGGGCAAACTCAGTCAGCATGACAACCTCAGCATCATAGAGCTCAGCGACAGTCAGACCCTGCCCCTTGCGGCCATGATAGAGCGCACCATGCAGCTCACCTGCACCATCTCAGATGGTCAGCTGTGGGTGAGCAATGGCAAGGCGGAGGTGACGCTGGATCCTCTGATGCTGCAGGGCAAGCAGGCACACGAGCTGGTCTGAGCCCCCTGCATGTGCAGGACACTTCTCGGGGGTTCGCCGAGCGGCAAAGGGTGATTAAGCGATAAAAAAGAACCGGATCCTGGGTCGGGATCCGGTCTCATTGAGGGAAGGGGTCACGCATAGGGCGCCTGGCTTATCCCTTCTTGTCATCGGCGAAGGTGATATTGAGCTCGAGTACCGACAGCTCATCACTCTTCTTATCCAGCTGTACCGTGATCTTCTCAGGATCTATCTGCACGTACTTGCGGATCACGTCGAGGATATCTTGCTTGAGCTGGGGCAGGTAATCCGGCCCCCCTCTGGAAGAGCGCTCGTGGGCAACGATGATCTGCAGGCGCTCCTTGGCCGTCTGGGCCGTCGCCTGCTTCTTGGTCGAACGAAAATAATCAAAAATAGACATGCTTAACTCCCGAACAGACGGCTAAAGAAGCCCTTCTTTTCTTCTTGCAGGAAACGGAATTCGGTGGCGTCTCCCATCAGACGGGAAACGGCATCTTCATAGGCCTTGCCCGCATCGGACTCTTTGTCCAGGATGACGGGTTCTCCCGAGTTGGAGGCGCGCAGCACCGCCTGGGATTCCGGGATGACCCCGAGCAGCGGGATGGCAAGGATCTCCTGCACATCTTGCACACTCAGCATGTCACCACGGCTGACCCGGGTCGGGCAGTAGCGGGTGAGCAGCAGATGCTCCTTGATGGGATCTTCACCGCGCTCGGCCCGGCGAGACTTGGAGGCCAGGATCCCGAGGATCCGGTCCGAGTCGCGTACCGAGGAGACTTCCGGGTTGGTGGTGACGATGGCCTCGTCGGCAAAATAGAGTGCCATCAGAGCACCTGACTCTATCCCGGCGGGGGAGTCGCAGACGATGTACTCAAAACCCATCTCGCCCAGCTGATCCAGTATCTTCTCCACGCCTTCCTTGGTGAGGGCATCTTTGTCTCTGGTCTGGGAGGCGGGCAGGATAAAGAGATTCTCGCTGCGCTTGTCTTTGATCAGGGCCTGATTGAGGTTCGCCTCGCCATTGATGACGTTGACGAAGTCATAGACCACACGGCGCTCACAACCCATGATGAGGTCGAGATTACGCAGGCCGATATCGAAATCGATGACCACCGTTTTGTGGCCACGCTGGGCCAGCCCTGTACTCAATGCCGCGCTGGTGGTGGTCTTGCCAACGCCACCCTTGCCGGACGTAACGACTATGATTCGCGCCATTCTCGCTTCCTTGTAACTCTATTTGATTCGGTCTATTCGGAGTTGTTCTTGATCCAGCCGGATATGCACCGGCTGCTCAGTCTGGCCTGCTGGCAACGCATCGCTGAGCTGGAAGGTGCCCGCGATGGAGATGAGCTCGGCCTGTAATTGTTGGCAATAGATACGGGCATCGGTATTACCGCGCGCCCCGGCTATTGCCCGGCCCCGCAGGGCCCCGTAGATATGAATGCTGTCATCGGCCAGGACTTCGGCGCCTGGACTCACTGAACCGAGCACCACCAGCGAGGTTCCCGCCGCATAGATCTGCTGGCCGGACCGAACCGGGCCCACATGAACCTTGCTGGCAAGCAGGGGGGCGGGCACAGTGCTGGGCAGTGGCAGATCGACGACGGGCAGGTCGTTGGCGGTGGGTTTGGTCACAACCTCAGGCAGGGGATCCCCCTTGCGACTGCGGCCCGAGGCCATGACGGCCAGGCCTGCGGCCTTGGCGGCTATCTTCATGGCCTCGCTCTTGGCCCCTGTAATGCCAACCAGTACAAAGTCTTCCGACTCGACCAGCGCCTTGAGTTCGTCAAAATCCGGTTGTTGCTCGAGTTTTTCCACATTGAGCACCAGGGGCGCGCAATTGAAAAACTGGGGCGCCAATGCCACCTTGGTGGCCAATAACTGGCGTATCTTGTCCGGCGCGGCATCGTTGATATGCAACACAGAAATAGTGAAGGTAGTCCCTTTCAATTCGTTATCGCGCTCAACCATGACTTTCCCCGAGACAGAGACGGTAATCCGTTATTGTTATTGATGGTCTGATGTTATAGTTTGCCCACTTCCGAGGCAATAAACTCAATGGATTATATCAATTTCCATGTTGTGTGCAGTCTATAAAAGTCGCAAAAAAGCAGACACCTATCTCTTTGTTGAAAAAAGGGATGATTTTTCCCGGGTTCCGGCCCCCCTGATGCAGACCTTCGGCACGCCGCAACTGGTGCTGATGACCAAGCTCACCCCAGGCAAGCCCCTTGGCATGGCCAGCGTGAGCCGGGTGATGGAGGCGCTGAAGCTGCAAGGCTTCTACCTGCAGGTCCCCCCGCCGGTGGAGAATTTGCTCGAGCAGCACAAGCTGGCGCAAACGCCCCCACAGACCTCCTGATATTGCCGGACGCAACCTGTCGTTTGGTACTGTTGCGTCCTTGCGCGGGATGTTTTAATCCCGCATATCACAACTCGCCTTGTTTATTAGGCTCAGATCCACCCTGGCATTATTGCTGGCGGCCCCTGAGGGCGGCCGATAATGTCTGCGCGAGTGGAGGATGATAAAGTCTTTCGCCTTCGAATGAGCCTTGAAAATAATATTTTCAAACAGCGACCAACTTGTATAAATATACAGTTGTTTTCCCCCACCATTATTTTCATCGTCCCCCTTCTTCGTCTGAGTGCTCTCCTTTGACTCATTTGTGGGCAACGCCACCTCTTTTGGGGCAGGCTTGCCGTGAGCCGGAGGCCAGGCGACTGGCCAAGATCTGAGGGGAGGGGCGGCAGCGAGGGCCGATCAATGCCAGTGGTGGGATGGCGGCAAGGGGACTGGGCCCCCCCCGTGGTGAGGCGGTGATGGGGGCCGCCTGCCTCTTGGCGTGGCACATGACAGGCAGCAAAAAGGCGGGATAAATCCCGCCTTTTTCATGATGTGCGAAGCACTTATTCGCAGGCGACTTGCATCACCTTGATGGCCAGACCGCCACGGGAGGTTTCCCGGTACTTGGAGTCCATGTCCTTGCCGGTGATGTACATGGTCTCGATCACCTTGTCCAGGGAGACCCGCGGCTTGGAGGTGCGACGCAGGGCCATACGCGAGGAGTTGATCGCCTTCATGGAGGCGATGGCGTTGCGCTCGATGCAGGGCACCTGTACCTGGCCACCGACCGGATCGCAGGTCAGCCCCAGGTTGTGTTCCATGCCGATCTCGGCCGCTTCACACACCTGTTCCGGGCTGCCACCCATCAGTTCGGTCAGACCTGCGGCGGCCATGGAGCAGGAGACACCCACTTCGCCCTGGCAGCCGACTTCGGCGCCGGAGATGGAGGCGTTCATCTTGTAGAGCATGCCCACCGCAGCGGCGGCCAGATAGAAACGGGTGTATTCGTCGCGGCCAACCGGCTGGATGAACTTGTCGTAATAGGCCAGCACGGCGGGGATGATGCCGGCGGCGCCATTGGTGGGGGCCGTGACCACACGACCACCGGCGGCGTTCTCCTCACTCACTGCCAGGGCAAACATGTTGACCCAGTCGATGATGCTCATGGGATCGCTCGACAGGCTCTCGTTGGTGGTGAGCTGACGATAGAGGGGCGCGGCGCGGCGCGGTACCCGCAGGGGGCCGGCCAGTATCCCTTCGGTACGGCAGCCGCGCTCTATGCCTTCACGCATGGTGGTCCAGATCTTGCCAAGTTTCTTGTAGATCTCTTCCGGGGTGTTGAAGCACTTCTCGTTTTCCATCATCAGGGCGGAGATGGAGAGACCGGTCTGGCTGCTGTGGGCGAGAAGTTCGGCGGCGCTCTTGAACGGATAGCTGACGGGCATGTCACCGCTGTCGGCCTTGCCGAAGTTCTCTTCATCGACGATGAAGCCGCCACCGATGGAGTAGTAAGTCTTGCTGTAGAGCGCGGTGTCTTCGATGAAGGCAGTCAGCTTCATGCCGTTCTCATGCAGAGGCAGTGCCTCATCATGGAACACCATGGCTTCGCGGGGGAAGCTGACGGTATGGCAGTGCAGGCCGATCGGCAGGCGGCCGGTCTGCTCGACCCGGGAGATGAACTCGGGGATGCCGTCGATATCGACATTTTCTGGCAGGTTGCCGGCCAGACCCATGATGATAGCGGTATCGGTATGGTGACCCTTGCCGGTCCAGGAGAGGGAACCATAAACGTCAACCTGGATCCGGGTGATGTCGCGGATCTTGCCGCCAGCACGCAATTCATCCACAAACTGCTTGGCCGCTTTCATCGGGCCGACAGTGTGGGAGGAGGAGGGGCCAACACCGATTTTGAAAATATCAAAAACGCTGATCATCTAATAGTTACCTCTGGGTAGAAGCCGACGTGTTGCCAGCTTGCAAAAAGGGGGTGATCCATGGCGCTTGCGTCGTGACATCGCCCTAAGGTCCTGGACCTGATAACGGCAGTGTAACGCGACTCGCCTTAAAAAAAGTTGAAATAGATCTATTTTTGTTGAATCAAAGGCCGCGAGTATAAAATTTATTTTGATGCTTATCCATTTTGTTAAGCGCTTCGCAAACGTTTTGCAAAAAAATACCCGGCCAGGCCGGGTATCGCAGGATAAATGAGGCTCGAATGGCCTTTTGTTAACACTCGGTGATGTTCACCGCCAGGCCACCCCGGGCCGTCTCCTTGTACTTGGTCTTCATGTCGTTGCCAGTTTCCCACATGGTCTTGATCACCTTGTCGAGGGACACCTTGTGCTCACCGGTGCCACGCAGGGCGAGGCGGGCGGCGTTGATCGCCTTGACCGCGCCCATGGCGTTGCGCTCTATGCAGGGCACCTGTACCAGGCCACCGACCGGATCGCAGGTCAGGCCCAGATTGTGCTCCATGCCTATCTCGGCGGCGTTCTCTACGATGGCCGGGCTGCCGCCGAGCAGTTCGGCCAGGGCGCCTGCCGCCATGGAGCAGGCGACCCCGACTTCACCCTGACAACCCACCTCGGCACCGGACAAGGAGGCGTTCTTCTTATAGAGGATGCCGATGGCGGCGGCGGTGAGGAAGTAGCGCACCAGCAGATCGTCATCCACGGTGCGCACGAAGCGATCGTAATAGTGCAGCACGGCGGGAATGATGCCGGCCGCGCCATTGGTGGGGGCCGTCACCACTCGTCCACCGGCGGCATTCTCTTCGTTGACGGCCAGGGCAAAGAGATCGACCCACTCCATCACCATCAGCGGATCTTTATTGAAGTTGGTCTCGGCGCTGAGCTGACGAAGCAGCGCCGGGGCACGTCTGCGCACCTTGAGTCCGCCGGGCAGTACTCCCTCCTGCTGACAACCCCGCGTCACGCAGCCTTTCATCGCCTGCCAGATCTTGCGCAGGCCAGCGATGATCTCTTGTTCGCTGCGAAACACCTTCTCGTTGGCCAGCATGAGCCCGGACACCGAGAGGCCGCTCTCCTGGCAGTGGGCCAGCAGCTGGGCGCCGCTGTCGAACGGGTAGGGAATGGGGTGATCCGCCTCGAATTTAGCCGCCTCTTCGCGGGCGTTGGCGAAGTGGCTCTCTTCGATGATGAAGCCGCCACCGATGGAGTAGTAAGTCTGGGACAGCAACAGCTCCTGACCGTCATAGGCGCGCAAGGTCATGCCGTTGGAGTGGGCGGGCAGGGTTTTGCGGCGGTTGAAGATGATGGCGCCATTGCGGGGGAAAGCGCTTGGCTGCTCGCCGGCCAGCATAAGGGTCTGACTCTGCTCGACCCCGGTCAGGAAGGCGGGGATCCCTTCGATGTCGACACTGTCCGGTTCAAAGCCTGCCAGTCCCAGAATGATGGCCTTGCCGGTGCCATGGCCTTTGCCGGTCTGGCCGAGGGAGCCGTAGCATTCTGTCTCGACCCTGCCGGTGCGAGCCAGCAGCTTAGCTGCCTTGAGCTGGGTCACGAAGGCATGGGCGGCCCGCATGGGACCAACGGTGTGGGAGGATGAGGGGCCTATTCCGATGGAAAACAGGTCGAAGACACTGATCATGACATCACTCCGATTATGGGTTTTGTCTAAACATTGTAAATTTTTTGTAGTCGATGGGAAGAGGGGGAACTGAGGGATGTGATGGCCGCATGAAAAAGGGCTGCCGAGGCAGCCCTTTTGATCCCGTTATCCGCGTCGGCTTAGCCGAACAGCTGATAGAGGATGGCGGAGATGGCGATGAGGCCCATGGCGGTCACGAACAGGTTGCTGATCTGACCCTGATACTTGGCCATGGCAGGGACGCGCTTGATGGCGTACATCGGCATGATGAACAGTATGGTGGCGATGATGGGGCCACCCAGGGATTCAATCATGCCCAGGATAGAGGGGTTGACCACGGCAACGACCCAGAGGGTGATGATGAAGAAGCCGATGATGATCATGTCGATCAGCTTGTGGTTTGCCTCTTTACCTGAGCTGCGCAGCTGCTGGACGATCAGCCCTTTGAGACCTTCACGGGCACCCAGATAGTGACCGAAGAAGGAGGAGACGATGGCCACGAACGCCACCAGAGGACCGAAGTAGGAGATGATCGGGCTCTCGTGCTGGTTGGCCAGGTAGGAGAGAACGGCGATGTTCTGGGCCTTGGCTTCAGCCAGCTGGGCCGGGCTCAGGCTCATGACGCAGGAGAAGACGAAGAACATCACGAAGCCCAGCAGCAGCATGGCGGTGCGCTTCAAGATGGCATCGGACTTGGCCACGGCATTGTCGCCGTGCTCGCGACGTTGCGCCAGGGCGAAGCTGGAGATGGCCGGGCTGTGGTTGAAGGAGAACACCAGTACCGGGATGGTCAGCCACAGGGTGGTGGCGAAATCCTTGCCGGAGGGAACCTGGGAGAGAGCGGCACCGCTCCACTCGGGGATCAGGTAAAGGGAGATGCCCGCCAGTATGGCGATCAGGGGATAGACCAGGAACTGGGTCACCTTGAGCATCAGCTTCTCACCGGCCAGCATCACGGACATCATGCCCATGATCAGCACGATGGAGAGGATCCAGCGCGGGGGCGGCGTCATCTGCAACTGGTTGACGATGAAGCTGTCGACCGTGTTGGTGATGCCCACACCGTAGATGAGGACGATGGGGTAGATGGCAAAGAAGTAGAGCAAGGTGATGAGCTTGCCGGCGCCGACGCCGAAATGCTCTTCCACGACTTCAGTGATATCCGCGTTCGGCTTCTTGGAAGAGAGCACGAAACGGGCCAGACCACGGTGGGCCAGATAGGTCATGGGACCGACCAGCAGCGCCATGCAGACCAGCGGCCAGAAGCCACCCATACCCGCATTGATTGGCAAGAACAGGATGCCGGCACCGACGGCGGTACCAAACAGGCTGATGACCCAGGTGGTATCCTGTTTTCCCCAACTACGAGATTGAACGGAGCTTGTTCCTTGCTCCTTGGCGACCGCAGCGTCCTGTGCGTGAGAGACGGTATTTGACATGTGTCTGACCCCAGATGTGTAGTTTTTATTAATCCGGCGCAAGGATACTGGCTTTGCAGGTAAAAATGTTGATCAAATTCACTTTTCCATCGTCGAAACCCGTACTTTTTTATGGAAACGTGATCAAAAGAAGATAATTTCAATTTTTGTTTATCATTTGCGGTGTTATTTGAATGTTAAATCCCGCATTTGCTTCGACATTGTGTAACGAAAAGGTTATCGCGCTATCTGGGCGATGAGTTGCCTGATCATGCTGGCGGTGGCTCCCCAGATGTATCTGTGCTGCCAGGGGATCCAGTGGAGCTCATAGTGCTGGCCACGGCGTTGTACCGGCATGCTGACATAGTTGCCCAGGTCTTGCAGATGGGCGAGGGGGACCTCGAAGGCGGCGGTGACCTCATCGGCATTGAGTTGCAACCGGTAGTCGGCGTCGAGCAGGCCAACCACGGGCAGCACCTCGAAGCGCGATACCGTAGGCAGCCTGGGCAGATGGCCGAGCAGCTGGATCTGATCGGCGGCGATGCCTATCTCTTCCCGGGTCTCCCGCAGCGCCGTCTGGTAGAGAGTGTCATCGCCGGGATCCTGGCGCCCGCCGGGAAAACTGATCTCCCCGGCGTGGTGGCGAAGGTGCCGGCTGCGTTCTGTAAGCAAGAGATGCAGGCCATCGGCCCGCTCGACCAGGGGCATCAACACCGCCGCCGGACTCAGTGCCGGGGCAGGGGCGCGCAGGGGGGCGAGCGGCAGGCGTTGCAGCAGGAAGCGGGTCAGCAGCTCGGCGTGGGTCATGACGATGGCTGCTCGAGCAAAGGCAGGATCCGCGCCAATTTATCAAAGGTCTCCTGGTATTCGCTGTCGACCTCGGAGTCGGCGATGATGCCGCCCCCCGCCCAGCAGTAAAGGTGCCCTTCGGTGGCGAGCAGGGTACGAATGCAGATGCTGGTGTCCATGCGGCCATGCTGGCTCAGATAGCCAATGCTGCCGCAGTAGCCGTTGCGTCTGTGGGGTTCGAGCTCCTCGATGATCCCCATGGCGCGGATCTTGGGGGCCCCCGTGATGGAGCCGCCAGGGAAGCAGGCACGCAGCAGATCCACCCCTTGCCAGGGGCTATCCAGCTCCCCATGGATGGTTGACACCAGGTGATGTACCGCCGGGAAGGATTCGACGGCAAATAGCTGTGGCACGCAGACGGTGCCCGGTCGACTGACCCGGCCTATGTCGTTGCGCAGCAGATCGACGATCATCAGATTCTCGGATCTGTCCTTCTCGGCGCTCGCCAGTTCCCGGGCGCTGGCGGCATCGGCCAGGGGATCGGATTGGCGGGGGCGGGTGCCCTTGATGGGCTTGGTCTCTATATGACGGCCATCGAGCAGCAAGAAACGCTCGGGGGAGAGGCTCAGTACGGCGCTACCCGGCAGACGCAGGAAGGCGGAGAAGGGGGCGGCATTGGCGGCGCGCAGCCGCAGGTAGGCGAGCCACTCGTCACCCTGATAGGGGGCCTTGAAGCGCTGGGTGAGATTGATCTGGTAGCAATCCCCCGCGGCCAGGTAATCCTGAATGCGGGCGAATTTGGCGCCATATTCACTGCGACTCATATTGCTCTGCCAGGGGCCACGCAGCTGAAAGGCTGAGGGCTCAGGCGCTCGTTGCGCATGCCACCAGGCGAGACGGCGGGCCAGCCCGGCGGCATCCCCCCAATGTACCAGCTGCCACTGCTGATGGGCCTTGTCATGAATGAGGGCCCAATCATAGATGCCGACCGCCATGTCGGGGATGGTCAAATCGGCCTCGGCCTGCACGGGCAGCCGCTCGAAGTGTCGACCCAGATCGTAACCAAACAGCCCCAGGGCGCCGCCGATAAAGGGGAGGCTGCAACCAGAGGGCTCGCACTCCCCGAGCAGCGCTTCTTGGGTGCGGGCCAGCAGGCTGAGCGGGTCTTCCGTCAAGGTCTGTGAGGCACCATCTTGCCACCGCTGAGTCAGCGCGTCCCGGGTCGTCAGGGTCGCCCGGGGATCGGCGGTGATGATGTCGAAGCGGTTGTCCGGGCCCATGGCTCCCATGGACTCAAGCAGCATGGCCCAGGGCTGATGTTGCAGCCGGGCAAACAGGGTTGCCCCGTCAGTTGTGTCAGGGAGGGGGTGAATGTGCAGTGCTGGTTTCATTTTTTGTTACACAGGCAACAGTTTGCGCGCTGGTCCCTAGCCGGTATGGGGGGCTAAGCGTATCATAGTGGCCGCGAATGTTAGAACAGACACGCCGCGCCTCGACATGGGAAGGGAGTTGAATGTCTCTCCCTGGCGCGGCCAATATGGAAGCCCTTGCTTTGCTGCCGTTCGTGAAGACAAGGACCAGTGAGGATGATATGAGCATCATAAAAAAACAGGATTTTATCGATTCCGTCGAAGGCGCCCTGCAGTACATCTCCTACTACCACCCCCTCGATTTTGTCAACGCCATGAAAGAGGCCTATGACAAGGAAGCCAACCCGGCTGCCAAAGATGCCCTGGCCCAGATCCTGATCAACTCCCGCATGGCCGCTGAGGGACGCCGTCCGCTCTGCCAGGATACGGGTATCGTTACCTGCTTCGTCAAAATCGGCATGCAGGTGCAGTGGGAGTCGGATCTCACGGTGCAACAGATGGTGGACGAAGGGGTGCGCCGCGCTTACACCAATCCCGATAACCCGCTGCGGGCCAGCATAGTGGCCGACCCGGCCGGTAGCCGCAAGAACACCAAAGACAACACCCCGGCCGTGGTGCACATCGACATGGTGCCAGGGGACAAGGTTGAGGTGAGCGTCGCGGCCAAGGGCGGTGGCTCAGAGAACAAATCCAAGATGGCAATGCTCAACCCCTCGGACGATATCGTCGAGTGGGTGCTGAAAACCGTGCCCACCATGGGCGCGGGCTGGTGCCCGCCTGGTATGCTGGGTATTGGCATTGGCGGCACCGCAGAGAAGGCAGCGGTGCTGGCCAAAGAGTCGCTGATGGAGCACATCGACATTCAGGAGCTCAAGGCGCGCGGTGCCCAGACCACGGAAGAGAAGCTGCGTCTCGAGCTCCATGACAAGGTCAACAAGCTCGGTATCGGGGCTCAGGGGCTGGGCGGCCTCACCACAGTGCTGGATGTGAAGATAAAGTCGGCGCCGACCCATGCGGCCTCCAAACCCGTGGTGATGATCCCCAACTGCGCCGCTACCCGCCATGTTCACTTCGAACTTGACGGCTCAGGCCCTGCCGAACTGGCCGCCCCCTCGCTGGCCGACTGGCCCGAGATCACCTGGGAAGTGGGTGACAATGTGCGCCGGGTCAATGTGGATACGGTGACGCGCGATGAGATAGCGACCTGGCAGAGCGGCGAAACCGTGCTGCTCTCTGGCAAGATCCTGACCGGACGGGACGCCGCCCACAAGCGCATCGCCGACATGTTGAAAAATGGCGAAGGTCTGCCAGAGGGGGTCGACTTCACCAACCGCTTCATCTATTACGTCGGCCCGGTGGATGCGGTACGAGACGAAGTGGTCGGCCCGGCTGGCCCCACCACCTCGACCCGGATGGACAAGTTCACCGAGATGATGCTCGGCGACACGGGGCTCATCGGCATGATAGGCAAATCGGAGCGTGGCCCGGCAACGGTCGAGAGCATTCGCCAGCACAAAGCGGTTTATCTGATGGCTGTCGGTGGCGCCGCCTATCTGGTGGCCAAGGCCATCAAGAAGGCGCGGGTCGTCGCCTTTGCCGACCTTGGCATGGAAGCCATCTATGAGTTCGAGGTGGAGAATATGCCGGTCACCGTGGCCGTGGACTCCAGTGGCAATAATGTCCACGAGACAGGTCCGGCCATCTGGTCAGCCAAGATTGCCGAGCTCGACGGCAAGCTCTCTTCCTGAGTCATCAAAAGCGCCAACCCAGATCCAGACATGATCTGGCACGGCGTCAGCTCACACGGCGGCCCCAGGGCCGCCGTGTTGTTTTGGCAAGATGCTCCCGGGACTCCTCCCCATCACCCATCTGTTGCTCCTCTCTCCCTGAGAATGAAACATCGGCCCCTGACCGGGCTGACGAGGCGTTATACCGCCAAGCCTCCCCAACCCCATCGAAACGATCGTCAACCGATGCGCCACAGAGCGATGGCTGCCACATGGGTGGCCTGCACGCTGCACTCTGAAATCGGCCAAGCCGTCATGAACCTCAATCGCTAGCACTGATGGCCTCTATACGGTTGTCTCACCGCGAGGGGGGTCAGTGGTTGAGGTAGATATCTTGCCCTGCATAGTGCACGGCCTTGTCGGTGGCGGCCTGAGCATGGAAGTAGTGGGTCAGCACCCCATGGTGCTGGCTCAAGTGATGGAGGCGGCCGGTGTCCAGACTGATGGTCTCTGGCAGCCAGGTCAGTACGGCGGCGCAGCGACTCTGGCTGAGGGCTTGTTCCAGGGTGCGCTGCCAGTTCTTGATCTTGTGGCCATGGACGACCAGCACATGGGCTGGATTGATGCCATTGGCTTGCAGTTGGGCCGCAATGGGCAGACCCGGGGGGGCGATCAGCAGGATCCAGCCTTTTGCCGCCTGGCTCGCCTGGCTCAGGGCACCCAGCAGTTGCGAGCCACTGAATTCGGCCCCCGCGGCGGGGGAACTTGGCCGGCGACTCAGATAGCGGGTCGGCCAGGGTTGGGTCAGTCCGGCGATAAGGGGGGCAAGAGGGCGGCTCATTGGCTGGTTCATCTGCGTTTCCTGTATGAATTACCATGCTGTATGTGTATACAGTAGTTGTATCTCCTCCATCAGACAAGCCGTTTATGCTCAAAAATGTGACATTGGTTGCATGCCATGCTCATATCTTATTGATATATACGATTTAAATTTTTATTCAGGGCGTGTGCCTTGTGTGAGAAATGGACAACCCTGCGATAAGGGACCATGGTTATACAGGGTTTAACAGAGGAGCCGTACCATGGATGCCAGTACTTTGCAGCGCCTGGATGCCAATATCTTGCTGGGCATCGTCAATGAGAAGCTAAGGCTCGAATGCGACAATCTCGACGAGCTGCTTGCTTACTACGACATGAGCGAGGATCAGCTTGCCACCCGTCTGCAGCAAATTGGTTATCAATATGACGGGGTCAGCAACCAGTTTAAATCCAGGCTTTTGTGAGTCCGATTTAAGCTCGGTCAACTCGCCAGGATAAAACAGCCGCCTATCTGGCGGCTGTTTTACAATCGGTGACGGGATCATTGAGGAAGGTTGAATTGAAAACGATTTCAAGGTGTTAACTATTTTCAGATATTTTCAAGCTATTTGAAATCCATGCAAGTGCTGAAAACCTATTCATAGTTTTTATTTTGAATTTAATTCATAACAGCATGAATTATAAGTATTTTGTTGTTGTTTTCGAAAGGGGTGCAGGAAAGGGTTTTCATGGTAAAACTGTCATTTATATACGTTAAACTGTGACTTGCGTTAACTTTTCTGGCAACGTCATTAGCTAGTATGCCCACGCCGGAACATATTCTCAGATAACAATAACCCCGGTCCCTGGCGGGCAATCAAATTATTTAAGTAACGAAGGAAACAGCGTTATGGCTACCAAGAAGAAGACAGAGCTGGATCTGCAACTGAACAAGGATCAGCTCAAGGCGAGCATAGTGCGCCATCTGCGCGCTACGCTGGGCACTAGCGAACAGAAAGCCTCACCTCAAGCCTGGTGGAAGGCGACCGCCGCCGCCGTCAATGAACAGGTGTACGAACGGCTGACCCGCACCCAGCAGACTCATTTCAACAAAGATACCCGAGCGATCCACTACTTCTCGGCCGAATTCCTGATGGGGCGACTGACCTCCAACAACCTGCATAACCTCTCCCTCTACAGTATCTGTGAAGAGGCGTTGCGCGAGCTGGGCCTGGAGCTGACCGATCTGTGCGAGCAGGAGCCTGACATGGCCCTCGGCAACGGTGGTCTGGGTCGGCTCGCCGCCTGCTTCATCGATTCACTCGCCACCCTGAACTACCCGGCGGTAGGTTATGGTCTGCATTATGAGCACGGCCTGTTTCGTCAGGAGATCCAGGATGGTCGCCAAATTGAGCGCCCGGACTCCTGGCGTGAATATGGCAACCCCTGGGAGATCTGCCGTCCCGAGTCGGTGCAGGAGATCCCCCTGTATGGCTACGTCGAGACGGTCTTTGGCGACAACGGTGGCCTGAAGAAGGTGTGGCATGCCGGTCGCAAGATCAAAGGGGTGCCTTGGGATATCCCCGTGGTCGGTTTTGGCGGTCACACCGTCAACATATTGCGGTTGTGGGAGTCCCGCGCCTCCGAGTTCTTCGATTGGGATGTGTTCAACGCCGGGGGCTATGTCGACTCCCAGGCGGAGAAGGCCCAGGCCGAGACCATCTCCAAGGTGCTCTACCCGAACGACGAGACAGATGCAGGCAAAGAGCTGCGCCTGATCCAGCAGTACTTCTTCTGTGCCTGCTCCATCAAGGACATCATGCGCCGCTACAAGCGGGTGCATGGCAGCGACTTCACCAACTTTGCCGCCCAGATTGCCATCCAGCTCAACGATACCCACCCGACAGTGGCTATCCCCGAACTGATGCGGGTGCTGGTGGACGAAGAGGATCTGCATTGGGATGCGGCCTGGGCCATCTGCTACCAGGTCTTCTCCTACACCAACCACACCCTGCTGCCAGAGGCCCTGGAGAAGTGGAGCGTCAGCCTGTTCGAGAAGGTGTTGCCCCGTCATCTCGAGATAGTCTACGAGATCAATGCCCGCTTCCTTGGGGATCTGGTCGAGGTCAAGTGGCCGGGGGATGATGCCATCAAGGCCAAGCTCTCCATCATCGAAGAGGGGGAGGTACGCAAGGTGCGCATGGGCAACCTGTGCGTGATCGGCTCCTCCAAGGTGAATGGCGTGGCCGAGATCCACTCCAAGCTGGTGAAAGAAGATCTCTTCCCCGAATTTGCCGCGCTCTGGCCCGACAAGATGTGCAACGTCACCAACGGGGTCACCCCCCGTCGCTGGTTGCTGGCCTGCAACCCCGAGCTCGCCGCCCTCTATGACGAGGTGGTGGGCAAGGAGTGGCCGCTGCAGCTGGACAAGCTGCGCGGCGTGGTCAAGTTTGCCGACGACAAGGCGTTCCAGCAGCAGTTCATGACCATCAAGCGTCATAACAAGGAGAAGCTGGTCAAGGTGATCAAGGCCGAGACCGGGATCGAGGTGGATGCCAATGCCATCTTCGATATCCAGATCAAGCGCCTGCATGAGTACAAGCGTCAGCAGTTGAACCTCATCCACATCATGGCGCTCTATCGTCGCCTGCTGGCCAACCCCGACTATGACATGCACCCGAGGGTGTTCATCTTCGGCTCCAAGGCCGCGCCCGGCTACAAGCTGGCCAAAGACATCATCTATGCCATCAACAAGCTGGCGGAGCGGGTCAATAACGATACCCGCATCCAGGGCAAGCTGAAGGTGGTGTTCATGCCGAACTACCGGGTCAGCCTGGCGGAGAAGATGATCCCGGCCGCCGACGTCTCCGAGCAGATCTCTACCGCTGGCTACGAGGCGTCGGGCACCGGCAACATGAAGCTGGCATTGAACGGTGCCATCACCATCGGCACCCTGGATGGCGCCAACATAGAGATAGTGGAGGAGGCGGGGGCCGAGCATTGCGCCATCTTCGGTCTGAACGTGGATGAGGTGAAGGCGTTGAAGGCGCGGGGTTACAACCCCTACGACTTCTACTATGCCAACTCCGAGCTCAAGGCCGTGCTGGACTGGTTCGATACCGACTACTTCACGCCGGGCAAGCCGGGGGAGCTCTCCTCCATCAAGCGCTCCTTGCTGGAAGGGGGGGATCCTTACCTGACCCTGGCCGATTTTGCCGCCTACTCGGACGCGCACAAGCTGATCGATACCTGGTATCGGGATCCGGCGCTGTGGGCCAAGAAGGCGATCATCAACTCGGCCACCATGGGCAAGTTCAACTCCGACCGCTCCATCCAGGACTACGTGGATCGGATCTGGAACCTGAGTGCCTGCAAGATCGGCTAATCCCCATCAGATCTGAAGAACCCCGCATTGCGGGGTTTTTTTTATGCCATTGGCCAGGCAGCGTGCTTCAACGCTTGTCGGCAATCTCGGTCTCTGTCGGCACGCGCTTCTTACCCGTGACCATTGCCCTGATCAGATCACTCCGGGTCAGGCGATCGAGGGCAATGACCGCCAGCCCATGGATGAAGATGGCAATCTGCAGCGCCTTGGCGAAGATCTCGTGGAGTTCTTCGATGAGATCGTCACCAAACAGCTGTTCGTACCCCGTCATGATCCCGGTGACGGCGGTTCCCACCAGGCAGCCCAACAGCAGCAGTATCATCAAGGCACCGAGCGGATTGTGGCCGAGATAATAGGGGTGTTTCCCCTGCAAGGTCGCCTGCAGGTAACGGGTGATGCGGGCCGGGGTGGGAAACCACTGGGCAAATCGAGCGTAGTCAGCGCCGACAAGGCCCCACAGGATGCGCAGCAGCAACAAGCCAGCCAATGCGTACCCGACATAGCGATGATTGCGCTCTCCCTCTTCCAGAATGAACAGGTTGAGCAGGCAGAGCAGGACGGTGGCCCAATGGAAACCTCTGATCAGGGGATCCCATACCGCGATCTCATTGCTGCTTCCCATCGTGTTCGCCATGACATTCTCCTCTCGTTGTGATGCATCCAGATCCCTGGCGTGCCGCTGTCCGCATCATGAAGGCGCTTTCTTAAGGTCGCATTAAGGTCGATGGGAGACGGGTAGAAAGGAGGTAGCCAGGGATCCGTCATCGGGGTTGATACGGCCATGACGTGGTAAGGGGAGCAATCGACAGGGTCGGGGATGCCATAAGCAAAGCCCCGACGATGCGGGGCTTTGCTGTTCGTTCAAGGGTTCAGGGACGCTACCCGACCCGCCAGTACTGGCAGGCTCATGAGCCTGATCAGTGCAGTATGTCACCCATGAAGTACGCCAGCATGGTCAGAATGACGGTGAACACCAGGTTCAGCACCAGGCCGGCCCGCATCATCTCCCGCTGCTGGATATGACCGCTGGCGAAGACGATGGCATTGGGCGGGGTGGCGACCGGCAGCATGAAGGCGCAGGAGGCTCCGACGGCAATCAGTACCGACATGACGATGGGGGAGACACCCAGCGCCTCGGCCACGCCGGCGAACAGCGGCACCAGCAGGGCGGCGGTGGCGGTGTTGGAGACCAGCTCGGTCAGGAAGATCACGAAGGTGGCCAGACAGAGCAGGATGATAAAGATAGGCATGGTGGCGAGGGCGCTGGACAGGTGCTCGGCCAGGAAGGCGTTGGCACCGGTTTGCTTGAGGATCGCACTCAGGGTCAGGCCACCACCGAACAACAGCAGCACACCCCAGTCGGTGTTCTGGTTGATGTCGTCCCAGCTGGCGACCCGGCTGACGGCGATGGCCAGGATGGCGCCCATGGCGATCAGGGTATCAAATTGGGGAATGCCCCCCAGCGCCTTGGCGATGGGTTGCGATCCTATCCACAGCAGCACGGTGGCCAGGAAGATGAACAGGGTGGTCTTGCGCTGGCCAGTCCACTCGATGGTGACCTTCTCGGCACTGACCTGGTGGGCGAGGTTGGGGCGCACCACCAGATAGAGCAGACCAATGCCCACCGGCATGAAGATCAGCACCACGGGGATGCCGAACTTGAGCCAGTCGGTGAAGCCGAGGCCCATCTGGGCGGCGGCGATGGCATTGGGGGGGCTGCCGACCAGGGTGCCTATTCCGCCGATGCTGGCGCTGTAGGCCACCCCCAGCAGAACGAAGACCAGGGTACGGCGCTCTTTCTGGATATCGATGCCCTTGAGCATGCCGAGGGCGAGCGGCATCATCATGGCGGCGGTGGCGGTGTTGCTGATCCACATGGAGAGGGCGGCCGTGATGGTGAACAGCACGAGGGCGCCCCAGCCGAGGTGGCCCTTGGCAAGTTGCATCACCTTGGCGGCTATCTGGGTATCGAGCCCCTGCTTGGACAGGGCGGCGGCCAGTGCGAAACCGCCGAAGAAGAGGAACAGGACAGGGTTGGCAAAGTCGGTCAACGACTTGCTCATGTCGAACACCCCAAGCAGGGTGGCGAGTACCGGAATGGCGATCGCGGTGATGGTGATGTTGACCGCTTCGGTCAGCCAGAGGATGGCGATGAAGATCAGGATGCCGATCCCCTTGTTGACCATGGGTTCAAACGGGAGCCAGGCGAGCATGGCACAGAGCAGCAGGACGTCCAGGATGACAATCCCGGCCTTGATGTCCAGCCAGCGTGATGGGGCGGAAGGGGCGGCAGAGGTTTGCATGTTATGCTCTCGGTTAATTTATGGTTGTTGTTGTGTTGCCGAGGTTACGACTGTTGGGGCGTTTCAAACAGGGGGAGATCCCCAAATTTTGGAGGGGCTCACAGAGCTGTTCGCATCCCTCACAAAAATGAAACACAGCTGAAACAAAGGTGCATCAATCTGTGGTGGTTTTCTCGGCAAGCCACTGCTTGAACACCATCTTGGGGAGCGAGCCTGATTGCCTGGCGATCAGCGCACCCCGATGAAACAGCAGCAGGGTGGGAATAGTGCGAATGCCATAACGGGCAGCTATCTGGGGTTGCTGCTCGGTATCGAGTTTGACGAAGCGTATGTTGGGTTCGAGTTCGCGGGCCACCTCGGCAAAGACGGGGGCGAACTGCTGGCAGGGGCCACACCAGCTGGCCCAGCAATCGACCACGACGGGCAGATCGGACTGGATCAACAGATCGAAGTGGCTGCTGTCCCCCTCGACGGGGGTACGAGCAAACAGGGGCTGTTGGCAGCGGCCACATTTGGCATCGTTCTGCAATTTTGTGCTAGGCAGCCGATTGCGGGTCAGGCACTGGCTACAATAGGTGGTAATAGTTGTCATTGGGCGCTCCTCCTAGTCGTTATGTGTTGATTTAGCACATCCATTTCACTTTCAGGGCTCGCTGGCGCTAACATGGCAGCGCCTCGATATCTTCTGCCGGCGGGAGCACGTCATACATGAGAGTGAAAACGGGATGAATAGTAACACAAGGTCCAACCGCCTGATCTTATGTGTGGTCATCGCCACCCTGCTGCTGTTTAGCGGCTATTGCTGGCGCCTGCTCATTCAGCAGCAACGGGCTTTCGACTTGAGTGTGGCCGCCGAGATGATCCTCAATCGGGTCAATACCGACACCGTCTATCTGTTGGGGCACGAGCAAGCCAATGATGAACAGGTGCAACAACGCCTCGAACAACTCTCGGTCAATCTGGACAGGTTTGTGCGCAAAGTGCAGCAGGATCCGGATTCTGCTGGCAACTCATATGCCCAGGCGCTGCTTCAAAATGTTGAGCGCTATCTACTCGACTTGACCCGCCTCTCCTCCATGGAGATGGGGCTGTCGTATATAGAAAGGCCCTTCCAGCAGCAGTTGCAGACAGTGCTGAGGGAGGCCGATGCCAGTCTGCAGTTGGCCTTGCATAGCCTGGCGCAACAGGTTCATTACCTGAAACGCAACTGGGATCCTGCCGATCAAAAAGCCATCAACCAATTGCTGCAGCAGTTGGAGACGCACAGCGACAAGGTGCCGTCCCTGCGCAGTCTGATCTCGCTCACTCAGGATGTGACCGAGCAAGTTGCCGCCTACCATAAGCTGCGCAATCAGGTGATCGACATGCACGAGCTCGAGGGGCTGGTCGACTGGAAGCAGAACAAGATCCGGCAAGCATCTGAGCTCAAGAGCCGCTTCTTCCTGCTGGTGTTGGCCGGCGCCCTGATAAGTTTTGCCCTGGTGGCCCTGACCCTGTGGCGACGCAACCAGCGGCTGAGCGAACTCTCCCGGGAGACCGGACTGCTGGCCCAGGCCAAGAGTGATTTTCTGGCCAACATGAGCCACGAGATCCGCACCCCCATGAATGCCATCATCGGCTTCAGCACCCTGGCGCTGCAGACCCCCCTCAGCCAGCAACAGCGGGATTACCTTGGCAAAATAAAGTCCTCCTCAGACACCTTGCTGCTGCTCATCAACGACATTCTCGATTTGACCAAGGTGGAATCTGGCAAGCTGAGCCTGGAGGAGATCGATTTTGACCTGGCCGAGCAGATAGATTCCCTGGCGGGCATGTTCGCCGACCTGGCGGAGCGCAAGCAGGTCGAGGTGATCATCAACAAATCGGTGGCGGTGCCCGATTTTCTGCGTGGCGATCCCCTGCGCCTGGGGCAGGTATTGGTCAACCTGGTCAACAACGCCATCAAATTCACCGAACGTGGCGAGGTGGAGGTTGCCATTACCCTTGCCAGTGTCGATCCCATGCGGGTGCGTTTTAGCGTGCGTGATACCGGCATCGGCATCGCCGAGGAGAAGCAGGTTCAGCTATTCCAGCCCTTTACCCAGCTGGAGGCGGGCAATACCCGTAAATATGGGGGCTCGGGTCTTGGCCTCAATATCTCCCAGCGGCTGGTGGAGCTGATGGGCGGCAAGATCACGGTGCAGAGCAAGCCGGGGGCCGGCTCGTTGTTCCAGTTCGAGATCCCGATGCACAAGGCGCTCTATGGGGTTTCGGGGCGGCGGGTCTTCTTCGAGCAAGAGCCGCTCGTTCTGGTGATGGATGACAACGAGCTGGTGCTTGAGCTCATCAGCGGCATGCTGGGGCGCTCCGGGGCCAGAGTGATACAGGCCAACAGCGTCTCGCGGGCCCGGATGGTGCTGCGTGAAGAGGGTAATAACCTGCAACTGGCCATCTTTGACTGGCGAATGGGCCAGGAAGATGGCCTGGACCTGGCGCTGGAGATGAGTCAGCACAGTCAGTGGCGACTCATCCCCATTCTGATGACCAGCGCCTGGGCCAAGGAGGGGCTGCAGGTACGGATGGAGAGCATAGGCCTCAACCATTTCCTCGCCAAACCCATGACGGAGAACGCCTTGCTCGCCAAGGTGGATGAATTGCTCAATGGCAGCTCCTTCGACAGGCGGATGCGCCAGGCGGAGGTCCAGGGGGATCAGCAGAATTTCCATGACTTGCTCAAGGGCACCCGGGTGCTGTTGGCGGAAGACAACAGGGTCAATCAGCAGCTCATCCTCGAGTACCTCAAGCGGGTCGATGTGCAGGTGACTGTGGTCAGCAACGGGCGCGAGGCGGTGGAGCGGGTCGCCGAGCAGCCGTTCGATGTCATCCTGATGGATTTGCAAATGCCGGTGCTCGATGGGCTGGATGCGACTCGCCAGATCCGCAAGATGGTCGACAAGCACGATGTGCCCATCATCGCCCTCACCGCCAGTGCCATGCCCGGCGACCGGGAGCGTTGCCTGGGGGTCGGCATGAATGGCTATGTCACCAAACCGGTCAGCAAGCTGGATCTCTACAACAATCTGATCCAGTGGCTCAAGCAGGTACCGAGTGGTCAGGCTGTGGTGGTCAAGCCCCCCGAAACCATGGATTTACTGGATTTGCCCGATGCGCTGCATCGACTCGATCAGGACAGGGAGGCCCTGCAGATCCTGTTCAAATTGTTCATGTCGGAGCATAAAGATGACCTGTGGGAGATCCGCTCAGCCCTGCGCCGGCCAGCACCCAAGGTAGCGCTGGGGCTGTTGCACACCCTCAAGGGGGTATCGGCCAATATCTCTGCCAGGCGACTCAATCTGATCGCCGCCGAGCTCGAATGGCGGCTGCATCAGGAGGAGGAGCTCAGTGAACAGGACCTGGATCGCTTGCAACATATCTTCAGCCAGACCCGGGATAGGGTATCTCACTACTTGATGACGGGGGATGGCAAGGAGATGCTCGCCCATGGCGAGGGGCGGTTACCACGCTTTTAACCCGGCTGGACAGCCATGCAACGAGGGGCCTGATGGCCCCTCGTTGCTGACTGCTCCCCGCGCCAGCGTTGAGCAGGCGGGGCTCATCAAATGGCAATTATTCTCACGGCCGCCACTTCGCGCTATCATGTTGGCGCTGTGACCATGCCCGTTTGGGCATCATCTTCGCCCGCCATGCGGGCCCTTGCCTGTGGCACCGCCTTCATCATCAAGGATCCTGTGTGAGCGTATTTCTTCGTCTGGGTTGGTTTTTCAAGGAGCAGTGGCGACGTTATCTGATCGCCATCTCGCTGCTGGCCGTGGTGGCACTGCTGACGGCGATCCCGCCCAAGATAGTGGGCTGGGTCGTCGATGGCATCGGCAGTGGTCAACTCGATCAGACCAAACTGAACCAGTATCTGCTGGGCTTGCTTGGCCTTGGCGTCATCATCTATCTGCTGCGTTACGTCTGGCGGGTCATGCTGTTTGGCGCCTCTTACCGCCTCGCTTACGTGCTACGAAACCGGCTCTTCGTCCATTTCACCCGCATGAGCCCGGATTTCTACCAGCGCCATCGCACCGGGGATCTGATGGCCCACGCCACCAATGACATCCAGGCGGTGGAGATGACGGCGGGCGAGGGGGTGCTCACCCTGGTCGACTCCATCATGGTGGGGGCCCTGGTGCTTACCATCATGTGCAGCCAGTACTCCTGGCAGCTGACACTGCTTTCGTTATTGCCCCTGCCGGTGATGGCTTACTTCATGAACCGCTTTGGCAAGCAGATCTACAAGGCGTTCAAGTCGGCGCAGGGGGCCTTCTCCCGGCTCAACAACAAGACCCAGGAGGCACTCTCTGGAGTGCGGGTACTCAAGTCCTATGCGGTGGAGTCCCTCGAAGATGAGGGGTTTGCCGCCCTGACCCGGGAGGCGGGGGAGCGCAACATGGCGGTAGCGCGCATCGATGCCAAGTTCGATCCCGTCATCTATCTCTGCATCGGTTGCTCCTATTTCCTGGCGGTGGCTGGTGGCAGTGCCCTGGTGCTCAAAGGCGACATGACCCTGGGGGAACTGACCAGTTTTACCATGTATCTCGGTCAGCTCATTTGGCCCATGTTTGCCATTGCCTGGCTGTTCAACATCATAGAGCGGGGCAGCGCCGCCTACTCGCGTATCGAGCATCTGCTTGGGGAGCGGGGCGAGATCAACGAACCCGAGGTTCCCGTGCCCTTTACCGATGCCTTTCCGTTGCAGGCGCAGGCTCTGGAGTTTGCCTTGAAGGAGCGCACCTTGCTCGCCGATATCCAGTTCACCCTGACCGAGGGCGGCATGCTGGGTATCGTTGGCCGTACCGGCGCCGGCAAGAGCAGCCTGCTCAAGTTGTTGATGCGCCTTGCCAATCCGAGCTCAGGCACCATCAGCATGGGGGGAAGTCCCATCGATGGCTTATCGCTGGAGGTGCTGCGCAGCCAGTATGCCTATGTGCCGCAAGAGCCCTTCCTTTTTTCAACTACCATCGCCGCCAACATCGCCCTGGGCTGTCCCGAGGCGAGCCAGCAGGAGATTGAGCGGGTGGCGCGCATCGCCTGCGTGCACGATGACATAGTGCGCTTTGCCAAGGGATATCAGACCGAGGTGGGCGAGAAGGGGGTTACCCTCTCTGGCGGCCAGAAACAGCGGCTCGCCATCGCCCGCGCACTGCTGCTGGCGGCGCCCATATTGGTGCTCGACGACGCGCTCTCCGCGGTGGATGCCCATACCGAGCAGCAGATATTGATGGCCCTGAAAGCGCACCGACGTACCCTGATCCTGGTCAGCCACCGGATGACGGCGGTGGAGCAGGCCAACGAGATTTTGGTGCTCGACAAGGGGCACATCAGCGAGCGAGGCAGCCATGCGGCCTTGATGGCCCATGATGGCTGGTATGCGGACATGGTGCGCTACCAGCGTCTGGAGCATGACTTGGAGGAGAGCCTGTGAACGCGATGATGAAAGAGTGCCTCGCCATGTACGCTGTCCATGCGCAGGATTGCCATCTCAACAGGGGGCGCTATCAGCCTCTGGGGCAGGATGTGGAGGAGAGCCTGTGAACGCGATGATGAAAGAGTGCCTCACCATGTACGCTGTCCATGCGCAGGATTGCCATCTCAACAGGGTGCGCTACCAGCCTCTGGGACAGGATGTGGAGGAGAGCCTGTGAATCCGACCATTAAGCGACTGCTGGGTTATTGTGCGCAATATCCGGCCTGGCTGACCCAGGCGGGCATCTGCCTGCTGCTCGCCACCGGGGCCGAAGTGGCAGGCCCGCTCATCATCAAGCTGTTTATCGATGATTACCTGGCGCCGCGCAATCTTGATTGGCCGATGATTGCCACCCTGGGGGCCAGCTATCTGGGGCTGCAACTGCTCTCGGCCGCCGGTTTCTATCTGCAATCCTTGCGCTTCAATCGCATCGCCCAAGGGGTGGTACAGCGCCTGCGCGAACAGGTATTTGCCACCGCCATCCGCCTGCCCGCCAGCTATTTTGATACGCATCGCTCGGGGTCGCTCATCTCGCGCATCACCAACGACACTGAGGCCATCATGAACCTCTATGTCCAGGTGATAGGCCTGCTGGTGCAGAAGCTGGTGCTGCTGTGCGGCATCCTCATTTCGATGGCGTTGCTGGACGTGCGGCTGATGCTGGTGTGTGCGGCGTTGCTACCGGCCGTGGGGGCGGTGATGTGGCTCTACCAGCGGTTAAGTGTGCCCGTGGTGCGCGAGACCCGCAGCCTGCTGTCGGACATCAACAGCCGACTCAACGAATCCCTGCAGGGGATGCCCGTCATCCAGGCCATGGTGCAGGAGGTGCGCTTTGCCAACCAGTTTGCCGAAGTAAACCAGCGCCACTGGGCGGCGCGGCTCAAGAGCCTCAAGATCAACGGCATACTGCTGCGCCCTCTCATCGATCTCTTCTACATGATGGTGCTCATCGGTCTGCTGGCGCTCTTTGCCCATGAAGGGGCCAGTGTGGGGGGGGCCATTCAGGTGGGGGTGCTCTATGCCTTCATCAGCTATCTGGGGCGCATGATAGAGCCGCTCATCGAGATGACCAACCAGCTCAACCAGTTGCAGCAAGCCATGGTCGCGGGGGAACGGGTGTTCGCCCTGCTCGATGAGGGACGAGAGAGTACCGAGGGCGCGGTTGTTCCCCTGGCTGGCCGAGTGAGCTTCCAGGAGGTGGATTTCTCCTACGATGGCCAGCAGCCCGTGCTGCAGGGGGTGGGTTTCACCGTCTCCCCTGGCCAGATGCTGGCGCTGGTGGGCCACACTGGCAGCGGCAAATCCACCATCATCAGCCTGCTGATGGGGTTTTACCCCATAGGGCGCGGCGAGATCCGCTTTGATGACAGCCCCCTGGCCAAGCTGTCACTGGCGGCGGTGCGGCGCAGCATAGGTCTGGTGCAGCAAGATCCCTTCATCTTCGTCGGCACCCTGGCCGAGAACTTGCGGCTGGGCCGCGATGGCATTGATGAGGCGAGGCTCTGGCAGGCCCTGGGTGAGGTACAGCTGGCCGAGTTCGTGGCCCAATTGCCCGATGGAATAGAGACCCAGCTGGAAGAGGGGGGCAAGAACCTCTCCGCCGGTCAGCGTCAGCTGCTCTCCTTTGCCCGGGCCCTGGTGGGGGATCCCCGTATTCTCATCCTGGATGAGGCGACGGCGAGTGTGGACTCCCAGACCGAGCTGGCCCTCTCCAAGGCGCTGGCGGCGGCGCGTCGGGGGCGCACCACCATCGCGATTGCCCACCGGCTCTCCACCATAGTGGATGCCGACGAGATCCTGCTGCTCACGCGCGGCCAGGTGAGTGAACGTGGCAGCCACCAGAGGCTGATGGCCCAGCAAGGCCACTATGCCCAGCTGTTCGAGATGCAGAGCCAGGGGGCCTGGCTCGAAGAGAAGCGGGCCTGAATCTTGGTTCAGGCAACATGCCAGCAATAAAACAGTCGGCCTTGGCCGACTGTTTGTTTAGGTGCTGTGTTTTGTTTAGGTGCTGTGTTGCGACGGATTACACTTTTGCCTTGCTGCGCTGCTCCAGCTTGGGTTGCTGGGGCGGGAAGTCATCGTTGAAGAAGGTGTCGGCCTCTTCAATTTGTGCCTTGCGCTGCTTCTGAATGAAGGCGTCGAAATCCTTCTTGATCTCGGGATCCTTGAGCGCTTCGTAGTCGAACACGTTGGCGGCGTAGAGATAGTTGAAGTAGATATCGACAAATTCGGCGCTGGCACAGGCCGAGGTGAACTTGCTGTTCTGCCTGTCGAAGTTGATGCGGTACTGCTTGATCTTCGGCACATAGACCAGCTCGGTGCCTACCTTGAAGACTTCCACCGTGATCCCGACGGTGATGGTCTTGTAGAAGTCCTTGTTGTTCTCCACCCCGAAGCGGATGGCATCCCCCTGTTTTTCCAGGAACTTGTTGAAGCTGGCCAGGGCGCTGGTGCCCTGACTCACCACCACATCCATGATGAAGTTGATGAAGTCGGTGGCGATGCTGAGCCCCTTGATATGGCGGCTGTAGCTCTGCTGGTCGATCTTGCTTGGCCCCATCAAAGGTATCTTGGAGAGCGCCAGGGCCCAGAGGTCGGCATCTGTCTTGTATTGCTCGCCATAGGCTTCTGCGTAGCGGTTGATGTAAGAGGTGACCACCGAGGTGATGGCGATGAGATACGCCTTCTGCTCGGCCAGCTTGGCCATGACGGCGGGGTCGGTCAGCAGCTCGTTGGCCACGATGAACTCGACCAGGCCATCCTTGTCGGCATAGGGATCGTTGCCGACCGACTTGCTCTGGGCCAGACGCGCGTCACCGAAGAAGACATTGGCCTCGGCGAACTGATCGCGGGTATTGAGGCGGTTGGCACTGGCTTCGGGCAGCAGGCGGCAGAGCACCAACTCGGCACTGTAGTCCGACTCGCGCAGGGTAAATTGGATCTGATTGCCGAAGGTCTTCTTATAGGCATGATTGAAGTCGATCAGCACCGAGTTGCAGCCGCAGTCCATGGCGAAATCCACCGAGTAGCTCAGGGGGCCGGAGGGCAATGGCTTGCTCATCCGGCCCTTGACAGACAGGTTTGCATAACACTTGAGGTACTCCTTGCCAAAGAGCTCGTAGGCACGATTGTTGTTGAAATCCAAAGAGAAGGTACCTGCGCTCTCACCGCCATTGAACAACTGTTTATCGTTACTCATCTCTATATCCTTTTAAAGAAAATGGACCCTGTGATTGACCCTGGCTGACCTGCCCAGCTCAGGGCCTGAAGAGCCTAGTGGCGGAAAGAGCAGAACGTTACTGTTATATATGTCAGTTGTGGCCCTGTCGGGCTGAACTAGTGGGGCTGGATGAGGTTAAAAGAGGGCGGTTTCAGGGCGTTAGCAGGTCGATGTCGAGGGGTAAGAAGTCGGTTGAGGGGAAAATAACCTCAATGAGGGGGATATCTGCCCTTGAATCTGAATTGTCATACAGGCAACATCTCGTTCACACCCACTCATCGGATCAGTTAGCAATGGACCTGCAACGCCTCAAGGCCAACCTTGGCCTGCGCCTCTTCGCCTGGCGCTATATCCCTCTCATCGGCTTCTGTGGCCCCGTCATCGAACAGATGGATGAACGCGCCCTGCGCATTCGCATGCCCCTTGGCTGGCGTACCCGCAATCATCTGGGCAGCATGTATTTTGGCGCCTTGGCAACCGGCGCCGATCTGGTGGGTGGGCTGCTGGTGATGGAGAAGGGGCGGGCAAGGGGCAAGAAGGTACATTTTGCCTTCAAGGATGTGCAGGGAGACTTCCTCAAGCGTCCCGAGGGGGATGTGCAGTTTGACTGCGCAGCCGGCGAAGCGATTGACGCCATGATTGACGCCTCCCTGGCCAGCGGCCAGCGTATCAACCGGCCTATCGAGGTGGTGGCCAGTTGTCCTTCACTCAGCGGTGATGAGCCAGTGGCGCGCTTCGTGCTGACCTTGTCAATCAAGGCCAGTTAGCGAGCAGGGTTGCCGCGAAGAGGGCCCATCGGGTGTCGAGGCAATGAAAGATACTCGGCCGATGGCGTCACCAGGGAGATCAAGAAAAGCTCGGACAGATGCCGCCAGCGGGCGCTGACGGCAGGCTGGGGGATTACGCTATCACCGGGCTCAGGCCAGCCTTGACCACCACCTTGCTGCCATTGAAGTTCACCACCTGCTCGGCCACTATCTTGCAGCGCTTGCGCGTCTCTACTTGTCCATCCACCTCGACCAGGCCTTCGGCAACCAGTGCCTTGGCGGCGCCGCCGCAATCGGCCCACCCCTGGTGTTTGATCAGATCGCACAGGGCAACGAAGGGGTGGCCTTCCAGCAGAAACGTCTCCATGGGAACTTCCTCTATTTATGATGCATAAGCGCAGGGCGGCCATTTTAGGCAGTTAACCTCCACATGGAAAGGGTTAGCCGCATCGATGCCATGATTGGGAGGAACTGAGGGGCCCGGTTCACCATAGCGGCGAGTGTCGCGCGTCGCAGGGTTGGTGGTGCGGGGTTCGACCAGACTGGTCGCAGCGCAGTCGGGGTGGGCTCGTGTCCCGGATGCCAGCTTGCTAGGCTAGCAACCCAGATCCTGCGCCAAGGAGTGCCCATGAACAAGCTGACCACACTGATTGCCTGCTCCACCCTGACCCTCGCCGGGGTGGCCGAGGCGGCCACCCCCATTCAGATCTCCCTGCCCGGCATCAACCTGCCCGCCTCCCAGCAGGTAGAAGGGGCGCGCGCCTCCTTGCTCTATGGTCGCACCGCCTCTGTGAAGGGCCTCGACCTGCCGGTGTTTGCCTTGTCGGATGTCAACAACTTCACCGGTTTGCAGCTGGGTGTTTTCTTTGGCGCAGGCCGGGTGCGCAATCAGTTCAACGGTGTTGCCATCAACGCCCTCAACTGGCATGACGGTCAGGACAGGGGCGTGAACCTGGGTTTTGTCAACCTGACCAATAATGTGCAAGGCCTCAACTGGGGGGCGGTCAACATCGCCCGTGGCAATGCCCTGGCCAACGTCGGTTTCGTCAACTATGCCGAACGAACCACCTTCCAGATAGGCTTCATCAATGCCACCAAGCACCTGGATGGTCTGCAGATTGGCCTGGCCAACTACGCCGAGAATGGCATCTTCCCCATCTTGCCCCTGATCAATTTCAAGAAATCCTTCTGATAGCACGCCGTCATCCCTTTATGAATGGCGGCGTCCTGTTTACCCTGTGCCCCTTCAGATCACCCATGAGGGAGCCTGGCCTATGAGCCCGAATACAGAGCGAAACATGATGGATAACGAGGGGGAGTCTGTGGCCTCGCACGGAGATGAGCATCACTCTCATATGGCACCAGACATGCTTCCTTGGCATCACTGGGATGCCATCGGCATTGGCTGGGATGTTCGTGGCTGGCAGGGCAAAGCCCAGGCGGTGGCACTGGCGGGATGGCGCCGGGAGGATGACAGCCTGCACTGGCTCGGGGTCTCGCCGCTGTTTCGGCTCAGTTCACGGGGGGTACCTGATATCTTTTCGTTACTGATGCCGTTGCTCAAAAGCAAGGCAGGTTGCGATGAGTTGCTGAGTCACCCCCGTTTCGCCTTGGGAATGGATGCGCCACTCGCCTTTCCCCGAGGGTTTACTGCTTTGCTTCGGGGGGAGGTGCAGCAGATCGCCATTCCGGCGCGGGAGATAGACAACCCCTATGCCTATCGTGACTGCGAGCGCTGGCTCCATGAACGCTATGGCAAGAAGCCACTCTCGGCGAGTTTCGACAGGCTTGGCAACAATGCCACTCTGGCGTTGGCCATGGCTCCGGCCCTGACCCCGTTACAGCGGGTGCCACAGCAGGTCCCTGCGGCACCTCGGGCGCTGCTCGAGGTCTATCCCGCCCTGGCCAAGCAAGGGGGCAGGGCATCCTGCGCCCGTCCCGAGATCCATCTCCTCCTGCCCAAGACGCTGCAGCCGGGCACGGATCAATATGACGCCGCCCTCTGTGCCCTGATGGCGCTGCAATATGCTGCCGGGGATAAAGTGAAAGCATTGCCTCCCTTGCAAGGCCCCCCTGCCGATTTTCCCCTGGACGAGGGGTGGATCTACCATTTCGTTCCCTGATCGGGCGTGCTCAGACCACACCTGGATCGTGGCGGAGGATTTCTGGCTAAGCGGGATAGACTCAAAAGCGCAGATCAATGCACTCAGCTATCAGATCGCACAACGCGCTGTGCAAGGTTCGCACTCGCCTTCAACCTAGCCGCAGCAGCAAGACACCGCCAAGCAGGGTGAGGGCGGCCAGCCATTTGCCACGGCCGAGGCGCTCTTGAAAACAAAGGGCGCCAATCAGGAAGGAGATGAGGATGCCGCTCTCGCGCAGGGCGCTGACCTGCGCCAGAGGCGCCTGGGTCATGGCCCACACCACGATGGCGTAAGCCAGGGTCGAGCAGGCGCCCCCCAGCAGGGCGAGCCACCAGCCCCGCCTCAATATCGGCCAGATCGCCCCCCCGAGGGCCCGGCGTGCCAGCGCCAGCATCAGCCCCCCCTCCAGAGTCACCAACCAGAGCACATAGGCCACCGGCTGACCGCCGCTGGCCCGGGCCCCCATGCCATCGACCAGGGTGTAGCAGGCGATGAGGCAGGCGCACTGCCAGGGACTGGGATCCCCCCTGTTCATTCCCTTGAGTCCAAGCAGGATCAGTGCGGCGGCGATGAGGGCGATGCCCGCCAGTGCCGTTCCTTGCGGCATGCCTTCGAGCAGCAGCGAGGGGATGAACAGCAGCAGGATGGCGCCGCCGCGCATCAGGGTATAGCTCTGGGCCAGGGAGCCAGCCCCATAGGCGCGGGCCAGCAGCTGGTAATAACCGACGTGGAGCAGGGCCGAAACCAGCAGAAAAGGCCAGGCGGCCGGGGCGGGCAGGGGCAGCCATGGCAACAGGGGCAGGGCGATGATGGCGCAACCCTGGCTGACCAGCAGCGTCATGGCGCCCTTGTCGCGGGCGCCCTTGATCAGGGCATTCCAGCTTACATGCAGCAGTGCTGAGCCGAGAACCAGGCTAAAGACGAGGGGGGACATAGGACTCCAATGTACTCAGTGAGACGGACAGGGCCAACTGGCCCTGTCTCTTGCTTGCCCTTGATTCAGCGCTGACGCCAGCGCTGGGTACGCAGCCCAAGGCAGTGTGACAGCAGGAAATAGACTCCCTTGGCCGCCATGGCGGTGAACAGCAGGAGCACGGCCATGGCGGCTGCGCTGCCGGTCTGGCCTGCATCGTCCAGATTGAGGATGGCGATGGCGGCGGGCAGGGTATCGGGGGAGTAGAGGAAGACCAGGGCCGAGGTGGTGGTCAGGGCATTGACGAACAGATAGATGGCGACATCGAGCAGGGCCGGGCTGCACACCGGCAGCGTGATGCGCCAGAAGGTGAGGTAGCGGGGCAGCTTGAGGGAGCTGGCCACCGTCTCTATCTCGCTCGGCATCTGCTTGAGGGCGGCCTGCATCGTCATCTGGCCGACCGTGTAGTAGTGACACAGGGAGTTGATGACGAGCAGGGTCATGGTGCCGTAGAGCAGAGCGAGGGGGTTGCCTGGCTGGTTGAAGAAGAAGATGTAACCCAGCCCCAGCACCATGCCGGGTACCGCCATGGGCAGCAACCCCAGCAGACTGATGAGGCGGCGCAGCCAGCCAAAGCCATCCCCCTTCTCCACCAGATAGCTGCCCAGCATCACCAGGGCACTGCCAAACAGGGCGACCCCGGCCGCCAGGGTGAGGGAGTTGAACCAGGGCTGCCAGCCATAGGGGGTGGTGCTGGCAAAATCATAATGACGCAGGCTGAGGGTCAGATCCCAGGGCCAGAAGCTGATCAGGGAGCCATAGATGGCGACCCCTATCAGAGTGACGATGAAGAGGGCGATGAGAGAGCAGAAGATCAGGCAGCAGCCGTCACGCAGCTTGTGGGGGGCGGGGCGGTAAATGACGGCGTTGCTGGCAAGCTGCCCCCGCTGGCGACGGGCGAGCCAGCGATCCAGGCCGAAGGCGAGCAGGGCGGGCAGCAGCAGGAAGACGCTGGTGACCGCGCCCATGGTGAAGTTCTGCTGGCCGACCACCTGCTTGAAGATATCGGTGGCGAGCAGGGAGTATTGACCCCCGATCACCTTGGCAACGGCAAAGTCGCATACCGCCAGGGTGAACACCAGCACCAGGGCACTGAGGATGCCATAACGGGCATTGGTCAGGGTGATGAGCAAGAAACGGCGCCAGCTTGGCAGCTTGAGCACCCGGGCTGCCTCGTAGAGACGCGCATCCGCTGTGCTCAGGGTGGTGCAAAGCAGCATGAGGGCATGGGGAAAACACCAGAAACCCAGGCCGAGCAGTATGCCGATGGGGCCATAGATGGACTCCCCCATCAGCCAGGATTTAAGCATGCCCTGGTTGCCAAACAGATAGATGAGGCTGATGGCGGGCAGCAGGGAGGGGGCCAGGATAGGCAGGTTAGCCAAGAGGCGAAACCATCGCCGCCCCGGCATGCAGCTGCGGGTCAGGGCGAAGGCGTAGCCGAAGGCGAGCAGCACCACCCCGGCGCTCACCGTCAGCCCGATCAAGAGGGTGTGACCGGCGGAGGCGCGCAGCTGGGGAGAGGCGAGATAGTGCTGAAAGTTGGCCAGGCCGACGAACTGGCCGTTGCCGTCCTGCACGCTCTTTTGCAGCATGGCCAGCAGGGGGGCGGCCAGCCCCAGCAGCAGGAAGAGGCTGACGGCGAGCAGCAGGGCCAGAGTCAGCAGGCGATCCGCACGCCACTGGGACCGGGCAAGCAGGGAGAGGGTCGGCATGGGGACTCCGAACAGGCACAGAGGCTCAGACTGGGGGTGGGGGGAGTTCAGGCGTGGCATGTGGGCTCCGGGCGGAAGTGATGCAGCTGATCCCGGGGGATCTCCAGGTGCAGGCGGCGGCCAGGGGCGAGATCCAGCGCCGCGAGCTCCCGCAATGGCACATTGACCTGCAGCGGTTCGGTCAGGGCGGGGTGATGGCAGGCGACCCGCATGTGATTGCCCTGGAAGGCGCAGTCCGAAATCTCGACCGGCAGTTGTCCCCCCAAAGATGAGAGGCGCAGCGCCTCGGGACGAATGCCGAGTTCGCCGCCTATCCCTTCCCCCGGACAGGCGAGCAGGCCTGGCAGGAAGTTCATCTGGCCGACGAAGTTGGCGACGAAGCGGCTGGCCGGGGCCCGGTAGATCTCCTCCGGGGTGCCGAACTGTTCGATGCGCCCGGCGTTCATCACCAGGATGCGATCGGCCATGGTCAGTGCCTCCTCCTGATCATGGGTCACCATGATGGTGGTGATGCCAAGGCGCCGTTGCAGGCGCTTGATCTCGTCGCGCAGATGCACGCGCACCTTGGCATCCAGGGCCGAGAGCGGCTCGTCGAGCAGCAAGAGGCCGGGGGAGAGGATCAACGCCCGGGCCAGGGCGACCCGCTGCTGCTGGCCGCCGGAGAGCTGGGCCGGGTACTTGTCTTTGGCCGCCTCCAGATGGACCAGGGCCAGCCACTCGGCGACCCGGGTGGCGATGGTCTGGCTCGGCAGCTTCTGCTGGCGCAGGCCGATGGCGATGTTTTCGGTCACCGTCAAGTTGGGAAACAGGGCATAGGACTGGAAGACGATGCCAAAATCGCGGGCCTCGGGGGGGAGCAGGGTGACATCCTGGCCCCCCTGGCGAATGGTGCCGCTGCTCGGGGTCTCCAGCCCGGCGATCATCCGCAGCATGGTGGTCTTGCCGCAGCCGGAGGGGCCGAGGAAGCAGACGAACTCCCCCGCCTCGATGGCCAGGGAGAGGGGGTTGACGGCGGTGAAGCCATCGAAGTGCTTGGAGAGATGTTCGAGTTGCAGATAGGCGCTCATCAGAGGACTCCTTCTTGGTGTAGACCAGATTATCCCGTCGTCAGATTGCAGCTTGATGACAATGGCGGCGAGGGAGAAAAAGGGGCGAGTCCCGGCAACGTCAGCGGCGCCCTTGGGCGCCGCTGTTGCTTTATCTTCGATCCGGCCGCTCTGCCGCCTGCCGGTGGGGATCACAGTCGTGGGGCAACCCTGATCAAGGGGCGCCGAACTCGGACTTACCGCGGAGTGACAGAGCCAGTTGACCCGATGCGGATCACTGGGCCTCGGACTTGCCATCGAAGCGGCTGCTCCAGTCGGCGAGGATCTGGCCACGTTCCCTGGCCATCTTGGCGAAGTCGAGGGGGATCATAGCCTGCTTCACGTCCGGGTAGTTGGGCACAGGTTTGCTCAGGGCTGCGATGCCGACCACGGGGTAGTTCTGGCTATAGAGGCGGTTGGCGCTCTCGCCGATGGACCAGTCAACCAGCGCCTTGGCGGCGGCGGATTGATCATTGACCAGGGCCACGGATTCGGTATCCCAGCCGATGCCGCCCTTGGGCAGGATCACGCTGATGGGGGCGCCCTGAGTCTTGAGTTTGGCTCCCCGCAGGCTCATGGAGATGCCCGCCAGCACCTCGCCCTGGGCCGCCTGCACGCAGGGCTTGGAGCCCGAGTGGGTGTACTGGGCTATGTTGCCGTGCAATTTCTCCATGTAGGCCCAGCCCTTGTCATCCCCCAGGCTCTGCAACCAGGCGGCGACCATCATGAAGCCGGTGCCGGAGGAGGCGGGATTGGGCATGGCAATTTTTCCTTTGAACTCGGGCTTGAGCAGATCGTCCCAGCTGGTGGGGGCCGGGATGCCGAGGGATTTGCCCATGGCCTCGTTGAAGCAGACGGCGTTGAAGAAGGCGTCGTTGCCATACCAGGCCGGGTTCGCCTCCGGGTCGCGCAAGCCCGGATCCAGGGCCTCGGCCCCGACGGGATGGTAGGGCTTGATCACCCCCTCCTGTTTGAGCAGGGCGAGGGAGGATCCCGCCAGTCCCCACACCACATCGGCCTGGGGCCGCGCCTTCTCGGCCAGCAGCTTGGCGGTGATGACCCCGGTGGAGTCGCGCACCCACTTGATCTCGATGTCGGGGTGGGCCTGTTCGAAGGCCTGCTGATAGGGACCCATGATGTCGGTCTCAAATGCCGTGTAGACGGTCAACACCTCCTTGGCGTGGGCGGTCGTGGCGAGGGTCATCATGCCCAGCAGGGCGGCGAGCTTGGTCATCTTCATCGAACTTTCCCTATTGCGGTGGAGTGGGGAGACTGGAGCGGGAGACCCGCGCCACCAATCTGGTTCATACCAGATGGTTGGATTGGCATGCTAGGAAGGAAAAATGACGGCTGGATGACGATGCGATGGCAATCCTGTGACTCTTGCTGGCCAGTAATAGCTGGCCGTGACTGGGCTATATGAAGCTTTGATGAAGATTGCAGCTGGGCGCTTTACCCCCGCAAGTGGCCCTCATACCATGGCGCTTAATGGTATAGACCAGAGTGAATTGCCCACTAGCTGCCGACGATGAGGCCATATGAACAAGGACAATCCCTACCTGCTGCTGACCCCGGGTCCGCTCTCTACCTCCCGCACCGTGCGTGAAGCCATGCTCAAGGATTGGTGTACCTGGGACGACGACTACAACCTGGGGGTGGTGCAGGCCATCCGTGCCCGGCTGGAGGCCCTGACCGGCTACCCGGATCTTTACAGCAGCGTCTTGATGCAGGGATCGGGTACCGCCAGCGTCGAGGCCTGCCTGGGCAGCGTGATCGGCCAGAACCACAAGTTGTTGATCGTCGACAACGGCGCCTATGGGGCCCGCATGGTCGAGATAGCACGCAGACTAAACCTACTCCATCGGGTCTACCATCTGGACGAATGTCAGCCAGCCGACCCTCAGGAGCTGGCCCGCCTGCTGGCCGAGGATGACACCATCAGCCATGTGGCCATGGTGCACTGCGAGACCACCACTGGCCTGCTCAACCCCCTGGAGGCTGTTGGCCGGGTGGTGCAGCAGGCGAGGCGCTGCTTCATCGTCGATGCCATGTCTAGCTTTGGCGGCATTCCCATCGATTTTCAGCGCGCCGGTATCGACTTTCTGATCAGCTCGGCCAACAAGTGCATCCAGGGTGTGCCCGGTTTTGGTCTGGTATTGGCCAGACGCAGCCGGTTGCTGGCCTGCGAGGGGCTTGCCCGCTCCCTCTCCCTGGATCTGTTCGACCAGTGGCGAGTGATGGAGCAGGGGGGTGGCAAGTGGCGCTTCACCAGCCCGACCCATGTGGTGCGCGCCTTTTATCAGGCACTGCTGGAGCTTGAGCAGGAGGGGGGGGTAACCGCTCGTCATGCCCGCTATTGCGAGAACCAGCGTCGTCTGGTGGCCGGTATGGCGGCCCTGGGGTTCCAGCCCCTGCTCGCTGCGGCGAAGATGTCCCCCATCATCACCGCTTTCCTGGCCCCGACTGCGCCCTACGACTTCAAACGCTTCTATGAGCGGCTCAAGGGGGCTGGGTTTGTCATCTATCCGGGCAAGGTCTCCCAGGCCGACTGTTTTCGCATCGGCAACATAGGAGAAGTCTATCCCGCTGACATAGATCGCCTGCTGGTCGCCGTGGCCGCCAACTGTGACTGGCAGGCCTGATCAGGCCACCGGGGCGCCCCCTGATGTCAGGCATCCCATGCCATGCACCACCCATGACGGCAAGGCCACCCTTGCCAGGAGAGCACAATGAACAAGCAGTCAGTGAACAAGCAAGTGGAAGCCGTGATCCTCGATTGGGCCGGCACCGTGGTCGACTTTGGCTCCTTTGCCCCGACCAGCATCTTCGTCGAGGCCTTCGCCCGCGCCTATGAATTCGAGGTGACCCTGGCCGAGGCCAGGGTGCCCATGGGTCTTGGCAAGTGGGATCACATCCAGGCCCTGGGCCGCCTGCCTGAAGTGGATGCGCGCTGGCGCGCCCGCTTTGGTCATTCCATGAGCGAGGCCGAGGTCGATACCCTCTATCACACCTTCATGCCGTTGCAGCGGGCCAAGGTGGCCGAGTTCGCCGAGCCCATCCCGGGAGCCCTGGCCACCATCGCCTGGCTGAGGGAGCGGGGCATCAAGATAGGCTCCTGCTCCGGCTACCCGAGAACCGTGATGGAGGCCCTGCTGCCCGCCGCCGCGGACGCGGGTTACCGCCCGGATCATGTGGTGGCCACCGACGATCTGCCCGCAGGGGGCAGGCCCGGCCCCTGGATGGCGCTTGCCAACGTCAATGCCCTGGGAGTGGGCTCGGTGCAGGCCTGCATCAAGGTGGACGATGCGGCTCCCGGCATAGAGGAGGGGATCAACGCCGGCATGTGGACTGTCGGCCTGACTCTCTCCGGCAACGAGGCGGGTCTCACCCTGGCCCAATATCAGGCCGCCAGCCCGGAGACCCTGGCCGTGTGCCGCGCCAAGGCGGCCCCCAGACTACAGCAGGCGGGGGCCCATTTTCTTATTGATACCTTGGCCGACTTGCCCGCCGTGGTGGAAGAGATCAATCGCCGATTGGGGGCGGGGGAGAAACCCTGAGCCATCGTCACATCAGCGTGTCAGATGCGACAAGAGGCCCGCGATGCGGGCCTCACTGCCTGAGGGAACAATGGCGGTCTGCGGATGCTGCGGATGCTGCGGATGCTGCGGATGCTGCGCATGCAAACAGGCCGCTGCGTCCCATGACTTGGCCCGGTGGGCGCCCCGCCTGCGACGCACACTCCCTCATGGGCTTAGTGCTCTGTATCTGCTCTGTATCTGCTCTATCTGCTCTATCCGATGTCAGGCTCCTATTCCGGTCTTCTCCTCCCTCATTCATTCTCTCTTCGCACGCATCATAGGCCTTGGGCGCAGTGCCCTGGTCCCCTATCAGGGGTATCAGCGTCGGGATACGCGGCTGCTGGAGTGAAAAATCATCACATATGCCATCAAACCAGGATCGTCAGGAAAGGATCCACACCCTGCCACCTCGCAGGAGCAGGCCGTCTACAGGGCGGGGCGAGGGAGGAGGTGTCGCTGGGTTTATAGCGGGTCAAGCGAGGCACTCGCGGAGCAGAACCAGCAGCGGCAGCCGCAGTGCTGGGTTGGAGAGGCGAGACAAGCAAATGAGGCGTCAGTGGCAGGGGGGCCGGTGTGACTAGATGTGACTGTATGGAGAGGCGAGACAAGCAGGTGAGCTGTCAGTGGCAGGGGGGGCCGGTGTGACTAGACGTGACTGTATGGACGAGGCAGCCACTTATCCGGGCTGATGAAATAGGCGCCCTATGGAAAAGTGAGCACCGCTTCTCGGCCTCATTGTGCCGTTGCCGTTGCCTGTGCCTGGCATGGGCCAGGCACCCCCCCGGCGAAACGGGGGGGTGCCAAGGGGATAAGTGGCGCGGTTCAGCCCTTGTCCGCCTTGCCGGCCGCCTCGGCGAGACGGGCAAGATGGCGAGCCCAGGAGGGCACGGGGCGCCCCTCGTCCTCGGCCTGCTCTTTGCGAAGGATGGCGCGGCGCACCAGGTTGGCGCCGAGCCAGCGTATTGGCTCCGGTGGGAACTGGCCCCGGGGGCCCATGGCCAGGGGGCAGTGGCGCCACTCGTTGTCGAGATCCAGCGCCAGGGCGGCGAGGATCTCTCCCCCCATCCAGCTCTGCACCACGCCGTTGCCCGAATAACCCGCGCCATAGAGGACATTGGGGTGATCCTTGAGATGGCCGAAGAAGGGCAGGCCGGTGGCGCTGCGATCAGAAGGGCCGGTCCAGCTGGCGGCGATAGGCAGACTCGCGAGGGAGGGAAAGAAGCCGTCGAGGCGGCGGCGCAGATCGGCGGCGAAGGCGCTGGGGCGATCGAACCAGGGGTGGAGGCGGTTGGCAAACGCAAAGCGGTTGCCCCCCTTGCCCAGCATCAGGCGACCGGCCGGGGTGCGCCGGTAGTAGTGCACAAAGGTGCGGCCATCCACCACGCTGATCCCATCCGTCAGTCCAAGTGCATCCAGACGCTCGGGGGCGGGATCCGTGATCACCATGTCGGAGGAGACCAGGATCAGGTTGCGGGAGAACTGGCGAAACTGGCCCGGCAACCAGGCGTTGATGGCGAGGATCACCTTGTCGGCCCTGACGCTGCCCAAGGGCGTTTCGAGCAGAGGCCTGGCGCCGTGCACCAGCCGGGTCATGGGGGTCTGCTCATGGATGACAATGCCAAGGGCCAGGGCGACCCGGCGCAACCCGCGTACCAGCAGGGCGGGTTGCACGCTGCCCGCCGCCGGGCTGAAGTGGCCCGCCAGGTGCGCCCTGGAGCCGGCGCGGGCTTGCACTTCCTCCTGGGACAAGGATTGCCAGCGGCTGATATCTGCCCGCTCGAGGGCGGCGAGGGCAGGGGCTAATCCTCCCAGCTGCGCCGGGCTGGTGGCGGTGTAGAGGGTGCCATCGAGACGCAGCTGCGCCTCGATGCCGTGATGCTGGCAAAAATCGCGGATGGCAAAGACCGCCTGCTCGGATGCCTGTACCAGCCGGGCGGCCTCCTGTTCGCCAAACAGGCGGCGCAGGGAGGGGTACTTGGTGGACCAGGTGAGCAGGCAGCCGCCATTGCGCCCGGAGGCGCCACTGCCGCACAGCGCCCGCTCTATGATAACCACTCGCAGGGCCGGATCCTGCTGCTTCAATTTGATGGCGCTCCACAGGCCCGTGTAGCCGCCGCCGACGATGGCGATGTCGGCCTCGATGTGTTGCCCGAGGGGGATGGGATCGGCTGGTTGTTCCAGGGCCAGGGCCTCGGCCAACCAGAAGGGAAGTGTTTCTTGGGTCATGGTCTGCCTATTGGTCTATACCAAAAGGCGCCAGTATGGGGGCCGCCGATGACGTTGCCATGACGGCACAGTGACAGCCTGATGGCAGAGGAGTAGAGGGCAGGTCAGGAATAAGGCGACGGTTGCGCTCAGGGGTTTTGGACGAGGGGCGAGTTGACTCGTTCCAGCTCGATGGCCAGGGCGTCATGGCGCCAGTATTCGTGATCGAGTTCATAGAGACGGCCAGCCTCATCGAAGTTGAGACGACGGATGAAGAGGGCGGAGGAGCCAGGGGTGAGGCCGAGCAAGCTGGCGCGCTCCCCCTCCAGGATGATGGGGTAGAACTGGATCTGGGTACGCGTCAGGTAGAGCTGGTAGTGCTCCTCGAACAAGCGGGTCAGGGATTGGCTCAGATCGTGGCGAACAAGATCCGGGCAGCAACTGACGCAGATATGGTTCTCCTCGAGCAGCACGATGCGCCCATCCAGGCTGCGCAACCGCTGCAGGTTCCAACTCTTGGTAAAGGCGGGCAACCCCATGGTCTGGGCCGCCTCGGGAGCCGGGTAGGCGAGCTGGCAGCTGAGCAGCGTGGTATGACCCAGGCGCCCCTGGGCCGTGACCAGCTCGTTGAAGCTGGCCCGCTCGGTCGGGTTGTAGCGCAACCTGGGAGGTGACACATACCAGCCGCGGCGATTCTCCCGATAGATGAGCCCCTTGCCCTCGAGCAGTGCCAGCGCCTCGCGCAGGGTGACTCGAGTCGTAGCGAAGGTCTGTGCCAGTTGACGCTCTGCGGGCAGCTTGCCCTGGGCCTGGATGCGACCGGCCAGGATCTCTTGCTCGATGGATTGACTGATTATCTGATAATGAAGAGCCGGGCTTTGCATGGCTGATCCTGTGATGGAGGCAAGGAAGACAAAAGCGGAAGAGCCGAAGGGTGGTGTCCCCCTGGCGGTCTCATTGGATGACATTCAGATGTCAGCCTGATGACAAGGGACAATAAGGTGCGCTCCCCGAGGCGTCAAGGGCGCTGCCGTGATGGAGGAGGGGGGGGCAGAACGCAAAAATCCCGCACAAGGCGGGATATTTGCGATAAATCATGGTGCGTCCTAGTGGATTCGAACCACCGACCCCCACCATGTCAAGGTGGTGCTCTAACCAGCTGAGCTAAGGACGCATGAATATCAAAATGTGGTGGGTTTAATTGGATTCGAACCAACGACCCCTACCATGTCAAGGTAGTGCTCTAACCAACTGAGCTATAAACCCACGGCTGCTATCGCAGTAATATGGTGCGTCCTAGTGGATTCGAACCACCGACCCCCACCATGTCAAGGTGGTGCTCTAACCAGCTGAGCTAAGGACGCAAAAATTCTGTGCTGATGGTGCGTCCTAGTGGATTCGAACCACCGACCCCCACCATGTCAAGGTGGTGCTCTAACCAGCTGAGCTAAGGACGCATCGCATATCAGAAAGTGGTGGGTTTAATTGGATTCGAACCAACGACCCCTACCATGTCAAGGTAGTGCTCTAACCAACTGAGCTATAAACCCACTCGAAGAGATGAATTCGCACCAGGGACACGATCTACATCACGTCATGGCATTGCTCTGACCAACTGAGCAACGAACCCACTTCATCACGCCAGCTGTGCTGACGTGGACGGCATACTACCCATGGCCCCCAAGGCTGTCAACAGCCGCTATGCACAAAGGGGACTGTTTGCCCAGTTCTTGTGCAGCCTGTTGATTTTGCAGGCGAGCCGTCCAAAAAACCTGCCATCAGACAGCGAAAGTAGCAAGCCGCCACCAGGAGGCTCAGGAGGCGCGGGGAGTGGCAAAGCGGCCATAAATCACCCTGAGCCTGGCACCCAGCATCAGGGCCGCACCGGTCAGGCCGACGATAAAGCCGACCCAGAAGCCCTGTGGTCCCATGCGCGGCACCACCCAGTCGGTGAGCCCCAGTATCATGCCGCTGGGCAGTCCCAGACCCCAATAGGCCACTATGGTGATGTAGAAAATGGCTTGGGTATCCTTGTAACCGCGCAGGGCGGCGGCGGCAATCACCTGTACCGAGTCCGAGATCTGATAGATGGCGGCGAAGAACAGCAGCAGGGCCGCCAGGGTGATCACCTTGGGATCCTCGGTGTAGATGGCGGCAATCTGCTCGCGCAACAGCACCGTCAGGGCGGCGGTGCCCGCGGCGACAGTGATGCCCAGCATCAGGCCGGTGCGGGCCGCAACCCGGGCGTGATCCGGCAGCCCTTCTCCGATGCTGTGGCCGACCCTGATGGTCACGCCTACTCCAATCGATAAGGGCAACATAAACACCAGGCTGGAGAAGTTGAGGGCAATCTGGTGGCTGGCCACTATTTCGGCGCCAAAAGGCGCCAACATCAGGGCCACCACGGTAAACAGGGTCACCTCGCAGAAGATGGCCATGGCGATGGGGAAGCCTAAGCGGAACAGGCGCCAGATCCGGCTGCCATTGGGGCGGCAGAGATTGGCAAACAGCGCAATGCTCCGAAAATGGCTGGAGAACTTCACATAGAGGATCATGGCCAGCAGCATGGCCCAGAGCACGATGGCGGTGGCCACCCCGCAGCCGACACCGCCGAGCTTGGGCATGCCGAAGTGACCGTGGATGAAGATGTAGTTGGCCGGGATGTTGACTGCCAGCCCCACGAAGCCGATCACCATGGTGGGCACCGTATGGGAGAGCCCCTCACTGAAGTTGCGCAGCACCTGGAACATCACGAAGGCAGGCAGACCCCAGAGAATGGCATGCAGATAACCGGCGGTCTTGGCCGCCATGACGGGATCCACCTTCATGTACTCCAGTGCCAGCGGGCTGACATAGAGTGCCAGCATCGCTATCGGGGTCACCATCAGGGCGAGCCAGAACGCCTGGTGCACGGCCGGGCGAACTTCATTCCGCTTACGGGCGCCATTGAGCTGGGAGACGATGGGGGTGAGCGCCATGATGATGCCCTGCACCAGCAGGATCACCGGCAGCCAGAAGCTGGAGGCGACCGACACGGCGGCGAGGTCGACCGCACTGACCTGACCGGCCATCACGGTATCGACGAAGTTCATGGCAATTTGCGCAACTTGCGCCACCAGAATAGGACTGGCAAGACGAATGAGTTGCCTCGCCTCGGACCAATAACGTTGCACTGACACCTCCGGTGGGAACAGCTTGGGCATGACATGATGGAACAAACGAGAAGATCGGTGCACCAGAACGGGGCACCGAGTGAGTCATTCTAACGGCAACTGACCGTCAAGCGAAACGATTGAGTGGGTTCTGCCCCCTATGGGGTAATCTGCTCGGCTGCTCGCGAAGAGAGATTGAAGAGGAGGGGCGGGCCCGACGGATGAGAGCTTCCCCTGCGCCATCACAGGGGAGCGCTGGCGCGGGCCCGGCGGATGAGAGCTTCCCCTGTGCCATCACAGGGGAGCGCTAGAGAGATCAGGCGTCTTCGTGATCGCTGATCAACAGGTTGGCGGCGGCGTAGGCGGCCTGCTGGCGCAATTCGGCGGGTACCCGTTCATCCCGGGCCACCGCATCCAGGGCACGGATGCTGGCGGCGATCGCCTGAGGGACATAGCCCTGATCCCCGGATCCAATCTGGTTATAGGCGATGCGAATAGCTTCACAACATTGATACACCTGCATTATTTACTCCTTGGTAGCCTGAGTGAGCACCTCGCCACTATAGCGAGCAGGGGCTGGCTTGTCAGCCGGTGCCCTTGTTTGCAGGGCGGAGCGAGGTTAACCTGCCTCCTTTGTCGTAGCAGGAGACGAGACATGTTCACCGGCATAGTGCAGGGGACCGCCGAACTGGTGGCCATCGAAGAGCTGCCCAACTTTCGCACCCACGTGATCCGCATGCCGAGCCCGGCTTGGGGCGAGGGATTGGCATTGGGGGCCTCGGTGGCTCACAACGGTTGTTGTCTGACCGTGACCCGCATCGAGGGGGAGCTGGTCAGCTTCGATCTGATGCAGGAGACCCTGCGCCTCACCAACCTCGGCGCACTTGCGGTAGGGGACAAGGTCAATGTGGAGCGGGCCGCCCGCTTTGGGGACGAGATCGGCGGTCACGCCATGTCCGGCCACATCATGGGCACGGCAGAGGTGAGCGCCGTCATCGACAGCCCCAACAATCGCCTGGTCTGGTATCGCCTCGCCCCTGCGCTCATGAAATACGTGCTGACCAAGGGCTATATCGGCATCGACGGCATCAGCCTGACCGTGGGCGAGGTGCGGGGGGCTGAGTTCTGCGTCAACCTGATCCCCGAGACCCTGGCCCGCACCAACCTCGGTTGGGTCAAGGCGGGCTGGCAGACCAACATAGAGATCGATCCCCAGACCCAGGCTATCGTCGATACGGTGGAGCGGGTGCTGGCACAGCGCCCGTCCTGATCCTGGATGGGTTGCCGGTCGCCAAGGCCAGATAAACAGAGCCCGCATGATGCGGGCTCTGTTTATCTGCGGCCAGGTTCAGGAGGGCCGTCATGGCTGGCAGGATGAGTCGTCGAGGCTCAGAACAGCTGTTCGTCATCCGCATCCACAAACAGCTGCAATCTATCCCGCGCCTCGTCCCGGTGCAGACGCAGGTGGATGGGATTGCAGCAAGCCATGCAGTCTTCATAGAACTCCTGATCCCCCTGGCTGGCATCCAGTGCCACTTGGGTGTGGTGGCCGCAATGGGGGCAGACGATCCGTTTGTTGATGTAGTCGATCATGGTGATCTCCCTAAGGCCAAGAGTGAATGGCCAACGCCTAGAGTCTAGTCAGTGGGCCGCCAGCAGACTGGGATCCCGCGCATAAAGGGAACTTGTGGTGGGGGCGTGGCGTGGGATGCAGGGAGAAGAAGGAGCGGATGGCAGTGGGAGTGCAATGAGGAGTGCAATGAATAGCGCCGTGCAGCCAGTGCCTGCACGGCGTATGGCCTCTATTTGCCAGCGACCCAGCAGGCCAGCTGCCCGGCATCGAGCTCGCTCAGGCAGTCGAGTCTGTGATCGGCGATGGCGAGACGAGGGTCATTGATCAACGCAGGATCGGGCACAATCAGCGCCCGCATCGAGGCCGCCTTGGCCGCCAGCAGCCCGGTGAAGCTGTCTTCGATGGCGAGGCAGTGCACCGGCTCAACCCCGAGCTTCTCGGCGGCATGAATATAGACATCCGGGTGGGGCTTGCCGAAGCGCTCCACCTCGGCGGAGTGCACCGCCAGGAAGCGATCGCGAATGCCGAGCTTGCCGAGCACAGCCTCCACCATGGTGAAGGGGGAGGAGGTGGCCAGTCCAATCTTGAGGCCCTGCGCCTCGATCAGCGCCAATGCCTCTATGACCCCGGCCTTGGGCTGCCCCTCGCTCAAGATGAGGGCATTGACCCGATTGAGGATTTGCTGCACCACCTCTTCCTGGCTGGGGCCGCTCCAGGGACGCAGCCGATACCAGTGTGCCACCAGCTGATCGATGCGCACCCCTATGGTCGAGTCGCAGTCTTCCTCCGTATGGGGATGGCCCAGCTCGGAGAAGACGGCCATCTGGGCCCGTTGCCAAAAGGGTTCCGAGTCGATCAGAACCCCATCCATATCGAAGATCACGGCAGCTAGCATCTCGTACTCCTGACAAATTTGAAGGGCAATTATAAACCGGACGAAGAAATGCAAAAGGGGCATTTCGCTGCCCCTTGCGCCTGATCATGTCTGCACGGGATGACAGGTTAAAAAATCACCTCGACCCTGGCGGCGACAGCCTTGGCGCGCTCGACCGCCTCTTCGCACCCTTGCCCACGGGCCAGGGCGACCCCTAGTCGGCGGCGACCGGCGATCTCGGGCTTGCCAAACAGCCGCAACTGGGCGCCCGGTACCAGGGCCAACGCCTCGCCAATGCCCTGGTAGCGGATGTCCTGGCTGTGGCCCTCCCGCAACACCACGGCCGACGCGCTCGGCCCGTAGTGGGTGATGGCCCCGATGGGCAGCCCGAGGATGGCGCGCACATGCAGGGCGAACTCGGAGAGATCCTGGGAGATCAGGGTCACCATGCCGGTGTCGTGGGGGCGGGGGGAGACCTCGCTGAACCACACCTCGTCGCCCTTGATGAACAGCTCGACCCCGAACAGGCCATAGCCACCGAGCGCCTCGACCACCTTGGCGGCGACCTCTTTGGCGCGGGCCAGTGCCAGGGCACTCATCTGCTGTGGCTGCCAGGATTCGCGGTAGTCGCCCTCTTCCTGGCGATGGCCGATGGGATCGCAGAAGTGGATGCCGTCCACGGCGCGTACCGTGAGCAGGGTTATCTCGTACTCAAAGGGTACGAAGCCTTCGACGATCACCTTGCCACGCCCGGCGCGGCCCCCCTCCTGGGCATAGAGCCAGCTCTCATCGAGCAGGGCGAGGTCGCGCAGCAGGCTCTGGCCCTTGCCGGACGAGCTCATCACGGGTTTCACCACGCAAGGCAGGCCGATGGCCTGGACCGCGGCGACAAACTCCTCCTTGCTCTGGGCAAACTGATAGGAGGAGGTCGGCAGGCCCAGGGTTTCGGCGGCGAGGCGGCGGATCCCCTCCCGGTTCATGGTGAGCGCGGTGGCGCGGGCGTTGGGCACGACCCTGACCCCTTCCTGCTCAAGCTCTGCCAGGGTATCGGTGGCGATGGCTTCAATCTCGGGGATGATGAGGTCGGGCTTGACCTCGGCCACCAGGGCGCGCAGGGCGGCCCCATCGAGCATGTCCAGCACCTGGGCGGCGTGGGCGACCTGCATGGCGGGGGCATTGGGGTAGCGATCGGCGGCGATCACTTCTATGCCAAGGCGTTGCAGCTCGATGGCGACTTCCTTGCCGAGTTCGCCTGAGCCGAGCAGCAGGGCACGGGTGGCGCCGGGGCGGGTGGCGGTTCCAAACATCTGATCTCTCCTGATGTCCATGGTCAGGGTTGCTGACCCGAGTGAGTAAAAAAAGAGGCACGCATGGCGTACCTCAGGAAACGGATTTGTGGGCGCGCTGCTCCAGATGAGTCAGCAGCGTGATGGCGCCTATGATGATGGCGGCGCCGAGCCACAATCGGCCGGGAGGCGCCCAGCCAAACACCAGCCAGCCCGCCAGCACGTTCATGGGCAGCTTGGCAAAGTCAAAGGGTTGTACGAAGGAGGCCTCGGCCACGCTGTAGGCCCGGGCGATGGACATCTGGGCCAGGGCAGACAACACGCCAGAGACGGCGACCAGCAGCCACTGGGTTTCGCTCGGCCACTGCCATTGGGGCAGGGCCAGCATGGCGTTGAAGGGGGTGCTGAAGATAAGCAGGTAGACCACGATAGTGTGGGGGGATTCGCTCGCCGCCTGATAACGCACCAGCAGGGAGTAACCGGCCCAGAACAGCGCCGCCGCCACCGGCAGCAGGGAGGCCCAGCTGAAATCATCGGTCCAGGGCGCCAATATCAGCATGGCGCCGACGAAGCCCGCCAGGGTGGCCAGGATGCGCGCCCGGCTCACCTGCTCCTTGAGCAGCAGGGCCGAGCCCAGAGTGGCAAACAGGGGGGAGGTCATCAACAGCGCTATGCCCTGCCAGATGGGCACGGGCACCGCCAGCGCCCAGAGCCAGAACTGGATGCCGATGACTGCCAGGGCGACCCGCAGCAGGTGCAGGCGGAACTGGTTGGTCAGCAGGGATTGGCGCAGGCCGTGGCGGATAAGCCAGGGCAGCAGGCAGACCAGGGCTATCAGATATTGATGGAAGGCAACCTGGGTCGAGGGGAGGTCCAGTTTGAAGCTGACATATTGACTGAGGCTGTTGACGGCGGCGAAGCAGAGGCCTGCCACCATCATCCAGATGGCACCGGCAAAGGGGGCGTGGTTGCGGGAGGGTTCCATGGGATCCGGGTCGCTGAAAAAAGTGCGGCGGATCATAACGGCAATCGTTTGTCCTGCCAAGGGCAGGGCCATTGGCCGCACTCCTTAGGGTTGATAGAACGAGCTATCGTCAAATTTTTTGAATGAGTTGAGCATCTATTTTCGCTATCAGGCCGGAAACGCAGTGTTTATAGTAACCCCATCGACAGTCCTGCTGTCCAACTGACAATCAAATGGAGCATTACCATGGCGAATATCCTCGTACTCAAATCCAGCATCCTGGGTCAATACTCACAATCCAATGCCCTTATCGACGGCTATCTGGCCGAGCGTCAGGGAGACAAGGTGCAGGTGCGTGATCTGGCGGCCCTGGATCTGCCGGTGTTGGATGGCGAGCTGGCCACGGGTCTGCGCGGCGGCGAAAACCTCAATGAGCGTCAACTGGCCGTGCTGGCCCAGTCCGATGAACTGATTGCCGAGCTCAAGGCGAGTGACCTGGTGATCATCGCGGCCCCCATGTACAACTTCAACATCCCGACCCAGCTGAAAAACTGGATTGACTTGATTGCCCGTGCCGGCGTCACCTTCCGCTACACCGAAACCGGTCCGGTCGGCCTGGTCGACAGTACCCGCGCCCTGGTAGTCAGCCCCCGTGGCGGTTTGCACCTGGGTAACCCCACCGATCTGGTCACCCCCTACATGCGTACCGTGCTCGGCTTCATCGGTATCAACGAGGTGGACTTCATCTACGCCGAAGGCATGGGCATGGGCCCGGAAGCACAAGCCAAGGGCATTGAAACCGCCAAGACCCAGTTTGAGGCGTTGGCCTACTGAGGGTTGAGCTAAACGGCGCAACCAGCTCCCAACAAAAAACGCAGCCTCGGCTGCGTTTTTTGTTTCGATGATCCGGGCATCAGGCTTGGACTACTCCAGGATGAAGCGGCGACAGCCGCCCAGAACCAGCAGCAGGACCACAACCAGCGAGCCAATGAGCACCAGGCTTAACCACTGTTCGGCATTGCCGGGCAGGGTCGGGGTGAACAGGCTGATCATCAGCAGGGCGCAGAGGGTGATCAAGCTGGTCTGTCGGGTTGGGATCATGGGTACCTCCTTGTGGGTTGTGCGAGAGAGTAATCGTCGCAGATGACAGTTTGATGCATCCGTGCACCAGGCTGTGTGGCGTCCCGCCCTCATATCGAGGTGCTGATCAGGCACTTCTCTATGGGGAGGGAATCTTATCCTAGCAGTTTTTTTGGGCCGGGATCGACGGGGACGTCGCGCTGTGATCCCGATCTCGGTTGAGATGAGATCGGATCCGCCGATGATGGGGCTATCCCCCCTTTGCCGAGGGGGCTGCGGATGGCGGCCTGCTCTGCGATGGACGGGATTCAGGGATGGTTGCAGGTCGCAAGCGACGGTATGCCTAGCGCCGGTATCTTGCGGCTATCTGAGGCCTTCATCGGCACCGTTTGCCCGGGCTCTACTGTTGCCTTAGCGAAACTGCTGCTGTTGGGCCTGATAGTGAAAATCGCCACTGGCGAGACGGGCCTCGAGGGCAGCTCTGTCGATATCCTGGGCCCGGCACAGATCGTCCAGATCAGCGTAGTGATCCCGCAGCTGCATATTGACCAGACTCAGCAGCATGTTGACGTCCATGGTATTGAAGCGTTGCAGATTCATGGTTGCTGCTCCTCGTCGAGCTTGTGCAGCTGCTCCATGGCCTCGTTCACGCTCTGCAGATGCTGGCGTATGCTTTGGCGCGCTTCGCTTGGCAGATAGTCGGTCAGGGTATGCTGCCAACTGCTCGCCTCGCTCTTGAGCTGGGAGAACAGGGTCTCGCCCTGCTCGGTGAGGGAGACCAGGCTGACCCGCTTGTCCTGTTCGCTGCTCTGGGCTTGGAGTATGCCCTTCTCACTGAGGCGATGGATCTCCCGGGAGATGCGCACCTTGTCCATGCCGCTGGCTTCCACCAACTCTTTCTGGCTGATGGGGTAGTTGGGGCCAAGCACCATCATCAGGCGCCACTGGGGCACGGTCAGCTGGTAGCGGGCCTGATAGAACTGCTCGAAGGTCTCCCGCACCATTTCGGCGGCGTGCACCAGCTGGTAAGGGGGATAGTGCGCAAGCAGACCGATGAGTTTTTGCATGTGAACTCCTGCTGTTATCACTGCATCGGATGCAGTTTCTCTTGATACTTTGATGATACGTAACTCAGGAGCCTTTGTCTGAAAAAGGGCCCGAGAATTGTGCACTGGCGCACGGCGCAGCAGGCAAAAGGTGCAAAAATGCGTTCCAAATGACCATCCACGCCCTGTCAGATTAGCCCTATCTCCCAGCTTCGCCTGGCACTTTGCCTTATTTTGCCTGCGCCCGTAGCCAGAGCAGTGCTCCCTCTGCCAGCCAGGCGGTGCGTCCCTGCAGGGCATAGCTGGCGGCCTCGTCCCGGCTCCCGCTCTGCCAATAGTGAGGCGCCTGCTTGGGCAGTTTGCGCTGGCCGAGCAGGTATGCTGGCACATGGGCATTGCTGGCCAGCGCCCGGGCCAGGCTCTTCTTCGCCTGGTCTGGCTCTTTGCGAGCAAACCACATCAGGGCCTGACTGTAGAGCAGGGCGCAGGAGGCCTCATCGAAGCGGGTCAGCAACGCCTCGAGGGCGTGCCACTCTGCCGTCATGGCATAGAGGCTCGCCAGGGAATAGCGGCAACCGGGTTCATCCAGACGGCAGCGCGCCAGCAAGGCTTCATACTCGCGGCGGGCCTGGGGCAGCAACCCCAGCTCGAACAGGCAATCGGCTCGTCCCGCCCAGGCGGCGAGCAGAGGGCGCGCCTCCTGGGCCACCCAGCCGTGCCCCTCCAGCCCTTGCCAGAATGGGTCATCAAAGCGCGGCTCGGCATCCTGAATGATGCGCTCGAACCAGACCAGTCGCGCCTGAGGCGAGCGGCAGGCGTTGGCTTGCTCGAACCAGCTCTGCCACTGCTTGGCCTGTTCGCTGGCCGGGGTGTGTGGTTCTTCTTGAGGCTGGGACCACTGGTGGGCCTCCAGCAAGCCATTGAGCGCACCCTTCATCTGCTGGCGCTGGCGCTTGCAGAAATCGAGGAAGGGCAGCTCGCTCGCCGCCGCCTGGTGCAACATGCGCGCCAAGGAGAGGTCCCGAAACAGGCTGAGCTCGGCGGCCAGGCGCAGGCGGCGCTGGGTGACGGGATCATTGAGATTGGCGGGGGTGGGCCAGCAAGCCAGCCCCTGGCTGAAGCCGTAGCTCCATTGACCCAGGGGATGGCTGGTCTCGAATACCTGTTCGGGCCGATCATTTGACAGACGACATTGGCTGGGCAAGGAGAGCGTTCTCGCATCGGCCTGGGCCTGGAGCTCCTCGATGAGGTGAGCAAGGGCAAGCTCGCTCTTCTCATCGAGGGTTGCCGTGCGGCCCTGGGCCAGCAACCCCTGGAGCGGCGTCTGCCAGTCTGGCTGCTGGGGGCCTGTGAGGCGGGCACAGAGAAAGCCGTGCAGCGCGGGATAGCTCATGTCGTCACCACTTTGCTGCTGCAACCAGCTATTGAGCAGGCGGGTTCGATTGGCGGGGGTCATCAGGGCTCCTCTCTCGATGGATGGCATCTGTATCAGGCACGGTGACACGGCATAAATGGCGGCGTAGTCTAGCCAAAAATGGAGAAGAATGCAGTAAACGGCGGCGAACAGCTGCTATTATCAGCAATCCGGCGAGTGCCTTCGGGACGAAATCCGAAGCTGTCTCGACTAAAAACCGTGCTTGAGAGTGGCAAATGTCGCCCCATATCTCTGCAAGAGACTAGGCCCAGGCCAGCCCTTTGCGGTAATATGCGCGCCCATCCGGGCGCAGTCCGGGGACAGACTGTCCGTGAACTAAAGAGACAAGAGAGCACCATGATACAGATTGGCAAGATGAACAACCTCACAGTGATCGAACTCGAAGACAGGGGCGCCTGGCTTGCCGCCGGTGAAGAGTACGGTGAGCTGCTGCTGCCCAAGCGTCAATTGCCTGACGGGGTTGCCGAGGGTGATGAGGTTGCCGTCTTCCTCTATCTGGATGCCGATTGCGAGCCGGTGATCACCACCGACAAGCCGTTCGCCATGGTGGGCCAGCTGGCCGGTCTCAAGGTGGTCAACGCCAACAAGATTGGTGCCTTCCTGGAGTGGGGCATGAAGAAAGACTTGTTCGTGCCGACCCGGGAGCAGAACAAACCGATGCAGGTCGGCCACGTCTATCTGGTCTATCTGATGCTCGACAACGAAGGGCGCATGGTGGGCACCAGCCGCATCGAGCGTTTCCTTGCCCAGGAGCAGCCGCCCTTCAGGGTGGGGGATCAGGTGACGGCCCTGCCCGGTGAGCACACTCCCCTTGGTATCAAGGTGGTGGTCAACGATCGCTACCCCGGCATGCTGTTCAAGAACGAGGTGTTTGGCCGTGTGATGACAGGTCGTCCCCAGACGGCCTGGGTCAAGCAGGTACGGGCCGATGGCAAGCTGGATCTGACTCTGCAAAAGCCGGACATTGGCGAGCGGATGGACGATGCGGGCGGCATCATCATGACGCGTCTGCGCAAGCAGGGCGGCGAGCTGGCGCTGGGGGACAAGAGCGAGCCGGAACTCATCTCCAAGCAGCTGGCCATGAGCAAGGGTACCTTCAAGAAAGCCATCGGCGGCCTCTACAAACAGGGCCTGATCGTGATTGAGCCACACTGCATTCGTCTGGTTGCCGCCCCCGCGGCGCAGCATGAGACGGCTCAGGGCGAGCAGGACTGAGGTGGCGAGCCCCTGCGTCCAGCGCTGTGAAGCCAGGGACGATCGCTGTCTGGGCTGTGGCCGCACCTTGAGCGAGATCGGGCGCTGGTCCTCCATGACGGAGGCCGAGCAGCTTGCCATCATGGCGACCCTGACGGCCAGGACGCTTGCCTCGCCGAGCCCAGTGGTGACCGTGATACCGGGGCTCGAACAACCTGAGTCTGTTGATCCGGCTTCGACCCATGTCTGCCCCGGCTGTGGCAAGCCTGCCTACTGCGCCGTCTCGGCGGGCAAGGAGATCGGTGAGTGCTGGTGCAGCCAGTTACCGGCTCTGCCCATGAGCGATGCGCCTGCCTGCTGGTGCCAGGCTTGCCTGGGCAAGGCGCTCCATGTCGAGGCGTTGGCCTGAGCCATCCCGGGTGAGTCAGTTGCCAACGAAAGAAGGGCGCCGCAAGGCGCCCTTCTTCGATCGTCATCTTCGCAGAGCCCCGTGCCAGTCTGGCGGTTCGGGGCTATGCTGGCGAACCGTCAAGGTCAGGCATCAGGCCTGTTCGTGGCGAAACCAGCGGACATGAACCTCATCGTCACCCTGCTGGCGGGGCAGCAGGTAGCTGGCGTAGATCACCTCAAACTCCTCTTGATGATCGAGCAGGCCTATCCATACCTCGGCCCAGCGTTCCAGATCCACGGGCACTCCCAGTTCCCGTGACCAGTCGGCATTGGGCAGGGTCGCCTCCACGGCGCCGCGCTGTTCGAACTCCAGGGTAATGTCGACGATCTGTTCGGGCGCCAGCATGTCGGCGGCCTGTTCGAGAAACTGATCATAGGCCCATTCGACCAGCTGATCCGGGGTACGTTGTTCCATGAAATCACTCCAGATGCTTGAGACGCGATACTGTAACAAGGATTGGCGTCGGCAGCCAGCGGGCCCTGTGCTGGCCCACCCCTGTGCAGGGCACTATGCTGATGACCGGGATGGGCGAGAGTGGGTCGAGCGTCCAGACCTTCAGGAGAGTCATGATGAAGCGACGAGGGCAGCGGTTGCAAATTCGGCGCAGGCGGGAGACCTGGTGGTGGCACTATCTGCCTCTGCATCAGGATACAGTGGGTGGTCATCTGGGCCCCCCTGCCTTGGGGACGCCTGGGCAAGAAGCGAAGAGCTGATGCCGCCCGGCATCAGGTCGGGCAGCTGCCCCTCTGTTCTACTCTACTCCGTGTATCCGATTGAGGGTTACTTGGCCCAACTGGCCCATCTGGCGTCGGATCCAGGCCGCCCGCTTGGCCACATAAGGGGAGGGGGGCGAGACGCGATAGCGCCAGGGATTGGGCAGGGCCGCCGCCAGCAGGGATGCCTCATAGCGGGTCAGTCTTGCCGCAGGTTTATGGAAGTAGTGACGGGCCGCCGCCTCGGCGCCATAGATGCCGGGGCCGAACTCGACGATGTTGAGATAGACCTCGAGGATCCGGGACTTGTTCCAGCCCAGCTCCATCAGGAGGGTGAACCAGGCCTCTCCCCCCTTGCGCACAAAGCTGCGATCGCTCCACATGAAGAGATTTTTGGCGGTCTGCTGGCTGAGGGTGCTGGCGCCGCGCACCCGCCCCCCCTGTTCGTTGTGTTGCCAGGCCGAGCTGATGGCCGCCATGTCGAAACCGTTGTGATCCGGGAAGTGCTGATCCTCGGCCGCCACCACCGCCAGTTGCAACTGGGGCGAGATGGCATCGAGCGCCACCCAGTCATGTTCCACCTGCTTGATGGGGGCCGGGGGGGAGATGGCCCGTTCGATGCGCCAGCTCCAGATGGGGGGATCGATGAAGCGCAGCAGCGCGACCATCACCACCGACAGCAGCAGCGCGCCGACCAGAATGCGCCACAGCCAGCTCAGCATGGTGTCAGCTCGGCATGGCACCGGCAACTGAGAGGGGCGACCGGCATGGTTAGTCGGGCAACCACTCGATGTGGCAGAATTTCTCGTCCACGGCACGGGCAATCAGCATGCGGGCGAACAGGTGCTCGACCTCTTGCTCGCTATTTTCCAGGCCGACCCAGATCTCGGCGTAGTCGGCATCCGTCACCTCAAAACCCACATCCGCATCCCAGTCATCACCCGGCTCGGCTTCGGCCAGCAGGCCACGATCGTTGTAGGCCTGGTTGAACAGGGCTATCTCGTGCTCGGGCAGGTTGTCTGAGGCGAGCTCCATAAAGAGTTCGAGGGCGGTATTGAGCAGGGTTTCGACGCTGTGCTGCAAGGGTGTGGACATATGAGTTCCGGTTGATGGCTGATAAGGGGCGGCCAGGCCGCGGGCGCCATTAAACCACAGAGTCGACCCCTCATAAATAGTCAGCCCGCGATATGCCTTGCCCGTCGGCTGTTGCCCCTTGCTGCCCGATCTTGTCGCCAGATGCGGCGAAGGGGACGGGGGCTGGCCGTCACCGGTCTTCATCCGTTATATTGCGCGCTCCTCTATTTTCTGCCTTCGAGCCTTGCCATGAAACGAATTCTCTCCATCCAGTCCCATGTGGTGTTTGGCTGCGCCGGTAACAGCGCCGCCGTCTTCCCGATGCGCCGCCTCGGCATGGAAGTGTGGCCGGTCAATACGGTGCAATTTTCCAATCATACCCAATACCAGGCAGGCTGGCAGGGCATGGCGTTGCCAGCGGGCCATATCCGAGCCCTCGGGGAAGGATTGGCCAATATCGAGGTACTGGCTCAGTGCGACGCCGTGCTGAGCGGCTATCTGGGCTCGGCCGAGCAGGGGGACGAGATCCTCGCGGTGGTGGCGGCGGTCAAGGAGGCCAACCCGCAAGCACTCTATTTCTGCGATCCCGTGATGGGTCACCCGGAGAAGGGGTGCATCGTCGCCCCCGGTGTCACCGATTTTCTCACTCACAAGGCACTGGCGATGGCGGACATGCTGGCGCCCAACTTGCTGGAGCTGGAGACCCTGTGCAGTCTGCATATCGACTCTCTGGCGGGGGCGCGCGCCGCGGCCCACAGCCTGCTGGATAAAGGGGTTCGTCTGGTGCTGGTCAAACACCTGGGCCGGGCGGCCAGCGAGCCGGGACGCTTCGAGATGCTGCTCTGTACCCCGGCGGGGGATCACCTGATCCATCGCCCCCTCTATGATTTCCCCCGCCAGCCGGTCGGCGTCGGCGATCTGATCAGCGCCTTGATGCTGGCCAACCTGCTGGCCGGCTTTGATGCCGTCAGCGCCTTCGAGCGCACCAATGCCGCCGTCGATGCCGTCCTGCTGCACACCTGGCAGCAGGGGGCCTATGAGTTGCAGCTCATTGCGGTGCAGGCCGCCTTCGCCGATCCCGAGATAAGGGTGCGGGCCGGATCGCTGGGGGTGAGTCTGCGTCCTTGAACGGGGTACAGAGAAGTGACAAGAGGGCTCCCACGGGAGTCCTCTTGCGTAGGCTGGCCTTAGCAACCCTGTCCGATTCAGGAGGGTTGCTCGCGCCCCGGATAGAGCAGGGGCTGGCCCGGGGCCTGGGCCATGACTCCCTGGTAATGGAGCACGCTCGGGAAGGGGCGATAGAAGTGATGCAGCAGCGCCTTCCACTGCTGGTATTGCGGCGAGGTCCGAAAGCCCTCGGTGTGATCTTCAAGTCTCTGCCATTGCACCAGCAGCAGGTAGTGGTTGCCCTGCTCCATGCAGACTTGCAACTGGTGACCCAGATAGCCCGGCATGGCGCTGATGAGGGCGCTGGCCTCGGCGAAGGCGGCCTCGAACTCGGCCTCCTGGCCCGGGATGATGGTGAGTGGGGCGACTTCCAGTATCATCTTGACTCCTTCAATGGGGGAGCTTGCGCCAGCCTTCGCGGGCTGGCGCAAGGGGTGCGTGCCAGGCTCAGTCCAGTGACAGCCGTTTGTAGAAAAATTGTGTCGCGGCCAGGCTGCCATCGCCATTGATGGCGAAATCGGGGATCTGCCCCGCGGCCTGATATCCGAGTCGCTGATAAAGATGGGAAGCGACATCACCGACCCGGGTGTCGAGCACCAGCAGGCGGCGCTGTGCCTGGATGGCGCCCTGCTCCATGACGCCCATCAAGGCGCGCGCCAGGCCATGCCCCCGGGCGCCAGGGGCCACCATCAGCTTCTCTACCTCGGCCCTGTGGCTGCCATTGGCCTTGCCACAGAGCGAGAGTTGCACGCTGCCAAGCAGCGCGCCCCCTTGCTGAGCCGGGGCCAGCGCCAACCAGAGTCGGCGATCTCCCCTTTGCAGCCCCTGCTCGACCCCTTGCCAGTAGGCCCTGGCCTCGGCGAGGCTGATGGGCGGCAAGAAGCCGATGGAGGCACCATCCTGAACGACCTCCTGCAGCAGTCGGGCGAGAGGCAGTTCATGTTCGGCCAGGTGAGTCAGATGCAGCAATTGCCAGGGGGCGGCATGGGCAGCATCCATGGACTCAACAGCGCCAGCCGGGTCAGACAGTGAGGGCATCCGTGCAATCCTCTATTTAGTGCACGCCATGGGTGCAATCATTCATCGGGAAATGACGTCGGCGGTGACGCGGTCAACGGCGCGGCACCGCCTCAGCCAGGGGCGGTATGTCGCCGTCATCGGGATGGGCGGCCCAAGACTCCTTATAACAAGTTGATATCGATGCTGTCGAGCATCGCTCACCCATGATGCATGCACTGTGAAGAGCGGGCTCAGTCGATCAGATCCTGCTCGTGCAGCCAGTTCACCACCAACAGGGCGGGGGCGGAGAGACGTTCCTTGTCCTGGCTCCCCAACCAGGCCAGCTCGGCGATTTCAGCGGCCGGGGTGGGAATGCCCTGGCCCTCGCCAAAGAAGCAGCGCAGCCGCACCATGACGCCATCAGCCTTGCCATCGGCCTGGGCCTGAAAATCACCTGCCAGGCGCAGGGTCGTGGGGTCGAGCCGAACGCTCAGCTCTTCGGTGATTTCACGCAGCAGGGCGGCTTCGTCACTCTCGCCGGGATCGCGTTTACCGCCCGGAATATAGAAGAGGCGCTTGCCATGAGAGCGTACGCACAGCAAGCGGCGTTCTTGAATCGTTAGCCAGGCCAGCTTGTCTATCTGAGTCATGGTCTTCTCCTCTTGAGTCATGATGTCCGGGCAGGGCGCGCCTGCGCGGGTCTTCTGCCCGCAGGGCTAGGATGCCTTCGCGGTGGCAGGGGATGGCGGGCAGCCTAACAAAGTTGGCGCACTCGCCCAAGGGGCATGCCGGGCCGGGTTGGAAACTGAGTGTTTCCGGGCATGGAGGATGCTTTGCCGCGAGACGCCGTCAGATGGCGCCCAAAAGTTCGCCCTGGCGCACAGGATGGCGCGCCGGGGCTGGGCGGGACTCGGCTGCTGTGTTTTAATTCCTGCCACTTTAGCGGTAGTTACCCGGCGCCATAGGCGCGAATTTCCCGGGTGCGACAAAAGAGGATGTAGAGAGATGCGAGTCACAGCACAGCGCAATTTTATCGGACTCGGGGTGGCGGGCAACTTCGCCGGTCATCTGGAGCAGGCGGGCGAGGCGGCGGACTTTGTTGCCGTGCAGGTGGTGGACAAGGTGGCCCCCAAGGCGCTGTTCCCCTTCTATGTGCCGTCCCATCCGGGCCAGCTCGGCGTCTTCCCGTTAAGTGAAGCGGCCATCTTTCTGCCAGAGGCGGCGGTGAGCGGCGACGAAAAGGTGCAGATAGAGCCGGAAGTGGCGCTCTGGTGCGAGCTGGAATATGCGGGGGAGCAGGTGGTTGCCATCCATCCCAAGGCGTTTGGCGCCTATAACGACTGCTCCATCCGCCGTCCCAATGCCAAAAAAATCAGCGAGAAGAAGAACTGGGGCCCGGAGAGCAAGGGACTGGCCGCCCATTTGTTGCCCCTGTCCCATTTTGCCGCCGGCTGCGAGCTCGATGATTACCGCATCGCCTGCTATCTGGAGCGTGATGGCGAGCTGCATGGCTACGGGATAGACAGCGCGGCGGTGGATTACAGCTACTTCCATCAGCAGTTGCTGGAGTGGGCCGTCGACAAGTTCAACCATCAGCAGGACGCAGGCCCGGCCGAGCATATCCAGGGGTTGCTGGCCCAGGCGGGCAGGCCGCAACACGCCCTGATCAGCATAGGGGCCACCCGCTACACCCCGTTCGGCGAGACCCATTTCCTCCAACCCGGCGACACCTCCTGCGTGCTGGTCTACCCGGGTAGCCGCTACAGCGAAAGTGATATCCGCACCGCGATCCGCAGCCGCCAGTTCGGCCCGGATGTGTCGGCGCTGCTGCAGGCGGTCAAGACCCGCTGATCCCCTCGGCCCTCTCCCTTCCCGGGAGAGGGCCCGATATGGCTGCCCCGCACTCAACCACCTGGCTATCCCTCAGGGCCTTGCCGCCATCTTGTTGGCTCTTTCATGGGCCGAGATCCAGAAGCCGATTGAAGCGCGCCGATATAACAGTATGATTTGCCAAGAGAAGCGCACTTATCGGCAAGGATGATTGAACCGCACATGATTGAACTCAAAACCATGGCCCTGTTTCTGGTGACGGCGGTCGCCGAGATCCTCGGCTGCTACCTGCCCTATCTGTGGCTGACCCAGGGCAAGAGCATCTGGTTGCTGCTGCCCGCGGCCCTCAGTCTGGCCCTGTTTGCCTGGCTGTTGTCACTGCATCCGACCGCCGCCGGACGAGTCTATGCCGCCTATGGGGGCGTCTATATCTTCGTGGCCATCCTCTGGCTCTGGGCGGTGGATGGCATCAGACCCACTGTGTGGGACTGGGTCGGTGCCGGGGTCGCCCTGACGGGCATGGCCATCATCATGTTTGCCCCCAGATCCGCATAGGACGCTGGGGAACACTGAAGATCAGGAGGGTTGCCATTGTGGTGATCAGAGAGTGCAGGGAGCAGGATCTGGCGGGCCTGCTCACTCTTTACGCCGAACTCAGGCCCAATGATCCCGTGCTGGCGCCGTCGGTGGCGAGGGAGGCGCTGAGGCGACTGCTGGCCGAGCCCGGAGTACGACTCCTGGTGGCCGAGGTGGAGGGCCAGCTGGCCGCCACCTGTCAGTTGGGGGTGATCCCCACCCTCACCAATGGCGGCAAACCCTTTGCCATCATAGAGCATGTGATCACCGCAGCGGCCTTTCGCCGCCAGGGCCTGAGCCAGCAGGTGATAGCCCGGGCGCTCGCCATCGCCTGGGAGATGGAGTGCTACAAGGTGATGCTGCTGTCGGGGGAGGGGCGTGAGGAGACCCACCGACTCTATGAGAAGCTGGGCTTCAAGGGGGGTATCGAGAAGGGCTTTGTCATTAAGCGCACCGACGCCATGGCAGCTCGATAGGAGCCTGATGGGCCAGCCATAGAGATCAACAGGAGAACCAGCATATGAAGATTGAACCGGCAGAAAGCGGCGATCACATGACGCTTATCGCCATCTGGGAGGCCTCGGTGCGCGCCACCCATCACTTCCTGCAAGAGGAAGACATCGCCACCCTGAGGCCCCTTATCCTCGAACACTATTTCGATGCCGTGCGCCTCTATTGCGCCAGGCAGGATGGGGTTATCGTCGGCTTTATCGGGGTGGCTGAGGGCAACATCGAGATGCTCTTCATCGCCCCCGCGGCGAGAGGCCGTGGTGTCGGCCGCCAGCTGGTGGACCACGCTATCCATTGCCTGGGGGTGACCCGGGTGGACGTCAACGAGCAGAATGCCCAGGCCCTCGGCTTCTATCAGCACCTGGGTTTCGGGGTGACGGGGCGCTCTCCCCTGGATGGCCAGGGCAAGCCCTATCCGCTGTTGCACATGGTGCTGACCGCCCAGGAGTGAAGGCGCCCTGAATGTGCCGCGACCAAAGGGGTGGGCACGCAGCCCAATCTCGATTTTGCCAACCGCGATGGGGCAGGGTCGGGCGTGGGCTTTGGCGAACAGTCGGAGCGGATGCTGGAGCGCTGCGAAACGGTCTTTTCGCAGGATAAATGGCATCAATAAAAAAACCGCACGAGTGCGGTTTTTTGTATTTCAGGCCTGGCGGTACAGGGTAGCCGCACAGAGGCTCTCTTACTCCTCGTTGGAGTTGTCCTGATAGCCATCGCGCTGGGTCTTGGGCAGGCGGCGCATCGGGGCGAAGCCGGTGTCTTCACCGCCACGCTCTTTCTGACGTGCCGGCGCCGCCGCTTTACTGCCAACTGCTTTGGGTTTCGGCTTGGTGGCGGGTTTTCCCCTGGCAGCAGGCTGCTCCTTGGCGGCTTTTTCTCTGGCCTTGACGTTGTGCTTGGCATTGACGTGGCCACCACGGTCGCGGTTTTGTATCGGCTTGTTGCTGGGCAGGCTCTGGCGCGTCACTTTGCCGCTAGGCTCGTACCCTTCCTGAATTTCGCTCGGGATGCTTTGGCCTATCAGGGACTCTATGGCCTTGAGCTGATCCAGCTCATCCAGACTGACCAGGGAGATGGCTTCGCCACCCCGACCGGCCCGGCCGGTACGACCGATCCGGTGAATGTAATCCTCGGCCACTTGCGGCAGCTCGAAGTTGATCACGTGCGGCAGCAGATCGATGTCGAGACCGCGGGCGGCGATATCGGTGGCAACCAGTACCCGCACCTTGCCCTCGCGAAAATCGGCAAGGGCCCGGTTGCGGGCGCCCTGGGTCTTGTCACCATGGATGGCGACGGTATTGAGACCGTCTTTGACCATCTGCTGGGCGAGGCGGTCGGCGATAAGCTTGGTGCGCACGAATACCAGCACTCTTTGCCAGTTGCCCCGGCCAATCATGTGGGAGAGCAGCTCGCGCTTGCGCTCACGATCCACCTTGATGACACGCTGGTTGACTTGTTCGGCGGTGCTGTTGCTCGGGCTCACCTCGATGAGGGTCGGGCTCTTGAGCAAGTCATCGGCCAGCGCCTTGATTTCGTCCGAGAAGGTGGCGGAGAACAGCAGGGTCTGCCGCTCCTCCGGCAATGCCTTCATGATGCGGCGAATGTCGGTGATAAAGCCCATGTCGAGCATGCGATCCGCTTCATCCAGCACCAGCACTTCCAGCTCGGTCAGGGTGAGGGCGCGCTGGGTCAGCAGATCCAGCAGGCGACCGGGGGTGGCGACCAGAATGTCGACCCCGAGCTTGATGGCCTCGAGATTGGGTTTGATGCTGACACCACCGTAGGCTATCAAGGTCCGGAACGGCAGATGATTGGCGTACTTGATGATGCTCTCACCGACCTGGGCGGCCAGCTCGCGAGTCGGAGTCAGGATCAGGGCGCGGACCTGACGGCGTCCGCCACGGCCATGATTGGCCAGCAGACGGTGCAGCATGGGCAGGGTGAAACCGGCTGTCTTGCCGGTCCCGGTCTGGGCGCCGCCCAGCACATCCTGGCCTGCCAGAATGGCCGGAATAGCCTGTTGCTGGATAGGGGTTGGCTGTGCGTAACCCAACTCCTTGACGGCACGCAATATGTGCGGCGACAGGCCCAGTTCGTTAAATGACATCTTAGAGAGAGACTCCTGACATTGAGCATTGGCTCAGCTGGGATCGACGCGCGCCATTGGCGCCACCAACCCCGAAGAAACTGCGATAGCGGTGGCGTCGTGAGAGGAACCACCGGGAACACACATTGCGGTGGCACCTTGGGGCGCACCAGCCGATCAGCATGGGCGCATAATATAGCAGAGATCGCGGCCAAGGGCAGCCGCCATCGGTGACAAGACTCCTGACCCAGGAGTGTACGGGTGGGGCGTTGCGACTCAAAGCCTATCTGAGGCAACGCGCAGCGTGATAACGGGCGGTTAATGACGCGGGCTGAACGGGCTCAGAGCAGGGCTGCGATGTCGGTGGCCAGGGATTCCGGGGTTGTCTGGGGGGCATAGCGAGCCACCACCTGGCCATCACGGTTGATGAGAAACTTGGTGAAGTTCCATTTGACCGCCTCCGAACCCAGCAGGCCCGGTTGCTCGGCCTTGAGCCAGCGATAGAGGGGGTGAGTGCGGGGACCATTGACCTCGCACTTGCTCATGATGGGGAAGCTGACCGGGTAATCCAGCGCGCAGAAGCGGGCTATCTCGTCGGCCTCACCGGGTTCCTGGCCGCCAAACTGGTTGCAGGGAAAGCCGAGTATGGTCAACCCCAGGGGGGAGAACTGACGATAGAGGGCTTCCAGGCCTGTGTATTGGGGCGTAAAACCGCAGTGGCTGGCGACGTTGACCACCAGGATCACCCTATTTTGCAACTCGCGCTGGGGGTATTCGCTGCCATCGAGGCGGGTGAGTGTTAGCTTGCTCAGGGTCATATTGATGCTCGTCGTCTGTGGTTAATCGCCCAGGATCCTGAGGCAACGCTAGCTGAGCCGGTGGTGCAGAGCAAGTGGGGCGGCGGAAAGGGCCTTCATATTGATGCTGAGGCTCGTATCGAGTTGCAATCCGGTTTGTGAGCCGCCCCAAAAGCCGATAAAAAGCGCCACTGCTACTTTTTGAGCCTATCCCTTGGATTACAACGCCGTCATGGATGCCATTTACACCCAGGGTTGGGTGATAGTGGACGATTTTCTCTCCGCCGCCGAGGTGGATCTGCTGCGTGCCTGCCTGCCCGATGAGTGGCAACAGGCCGGCATTGGTCGTGAAGGGCAGCATCAGGGCAATCCCGAGATCCGCCGGGATCAGATCCACTGGTTGGATGGGGAGCTGGGGGCCCCGGTGGCGGCCTATCTGGCGCGCATGGAATCCTTGCGCATCGCAGCCAACCGCATGCTGATGCTGGGACTCTTTGATTACGAGGCCCATTTTGCCCGTTATCGACCCGGTGATTTCTACGCGACCCACAGGGATGCCTTCGCCGGGCGCTCCAACCGCCGCCTCACCTCCGTCTTCTATCTCAATAATGGTTGGCAGCCGGACGATGGCGGCGTGCTGCGAGTCTATGACGACAGTGAACAGCATCTGATGGATGTCTCTCCCAAGGGGGGGCGACTGGTGTTGTTTTTGTCCGAGGAGTTTCCCCACGAGGTGCTGGCCGCCCGTCAGGAGCGTTACAGCATCGCGGGATGGTTCAGGGTCAATGGTACCGCCCCTGGCCGAGTCGACCCGCCCCGTTGATCTCCGCCTTGCAGGGCCGTGTGGCCGCGGGCCTGAGGTTGACAGAAATTGGCGCTTTGTTGGCCAGTAGCGCGGCTTTGTGCCCGGTCTGAGCGTCCGGGCGCTGCCATCAGCTGACAAGGCGTATTCTTGCTTGCTACACTGGCCGCACTTGGCTTACGTCCGGTGGCTGGTTTCCTGTTCGCCGCCGAGGATGACGCGGCCGCTTCTCCCAAGGGATCCCAATCAATGAAGAAGATGCATGTCTTGCTGCTGTGCGGCGGCGGTGGCTCCGAGCACGAAGTCTCTCTGCGCAGTGCCAATTTCATCGAGCAACAACTCGGCCTCCTGCCCGGCGTCGACGTGACCCGGGTCGAGATGTTTGCCGATCGCTGGCTCAGCGCCGACGGCCGCGAGTGCAAGCTGGGGCTCGACAGGCTGCTCTCTTTTGACAGCGTGGCGCGACCGGTGGATTTCGTGGTGCCCTGTATCCACGGCTACCCGGGCGAGACCGGCGATCTGCAATCTTTCCTCGAGCTGGCCGGTCTGCCCTACCTGGGCTGCGATGCCGAGGCGAGCAAGCTCTGCTTCAACAAGATCAGCACCAAGCTGTGGCTCTCCGCCCTGGATATTCCCAACACCCCTTATCTGTTCCTGACCGAGCAGGATGAGACCAGCCTGAATGAGGCCAAAGCCGCTTTGGCCAACTGGGGCAGGGTCTTTATCAAGGCCGCTTGCCAAGGCTCCTCGGTGGGTTGCTACTCAGCCAGCAATGAAGCCGAACTGGTGCAGGGCATCAAGGACGCCTTCGGTTACTCCGAGCAGGTCCTGATCGAAAAAGCGGTCAAGCCCCGGGAGCTGGAAGTGGCCGTCTATCAGTACGGCGACGAGCTGGTGGCGACCTATCCGGGCGAGATCTGCGTGCCGACCGACAAGTTCTATACCTACGAAGAGAAGTACAGCAGCGCCAGCCACACCGAAACCGCCCTGCATGCCGAAGGGCTGACCCAGGCCCAGTCTGATGCCATCCAGGCCTATGCCCTCAAGGCGTTCCGTCAACTGAAACTGACCCATCTGTCGCGTATCGACTTCTTCCTGACCATCGATGGCGAGATCCTGCTCAACGAGATCAACACCTTCCCGGGCATGACTCCCATCTCCATGTTCCCGAAATTGCTGGAGCATCATGGTCACAGCTTTGCGCAGTTCCTCGAAGGCATAGTGCGCAAACCCGCATAAGGGCAGGGTGCGGAGACACAACAAGCGAGGGGCCCCAGGGCCCCTCGCTTGTTGATGGCGGTTTATGTCTGTGAACACTCCCCGGCTGCCGGGGTAAACAGCCAGATATGCGCCCCTTGGGGGTCGGCTATCAGGGCCATGCGCCCGACGCTGGGAATATCCATGGCAGGGACCACCAGGCTGCCGCCATGCTGGATCACCCTGGCGACTCGGGCATCCACATCATCGACTGCGATGTAGGTCGCCCAATGAGGTGGCACCCCTTCCATCTGTGGATTGCCGCGAGTGGCCTGTACCCCGGCGATGGGCCGACCGTTGGCGACCAGCATGGGGTAATCAAACCCCTCCATCGCCGTCTGCTGCACCTGCCAGCCTAGCACCTCGGTATAGAAGCGGATCCCCGCCTCGCTATCGGGCACATAGAGTTCGTGCCAGGTAAAGGTACTGCCTTCGGCCAGGGCATGCTCCCGGGCCTGGTCATTGCTTTGCTCCGTCATATCGCTCTCTCCTTTAGAGGTCACTCCCGAGTGGCGCGACCGTGCGGTGTTGAGTATAGAAAGGGTCTCCCTGTCTGCTGGCTTTATGGGAGGGGCCTTGCCGCCCAGGGACACCCTCGCTACAATTCCGCCCCTTTTTGTCCTCTTTTGTGCCGAGTCTCCTTCATGAAGCCAGTCCCCGATCATGCCGTCAATCGCCTGCGAACCTGGCGCAAGAGTATCTCTACCCGTCCTTTCCTGGCCCGGGGCGGGAGCGTGCCACGCTGCGAGGCCTGTCAATTGCGCCGGGACTGGTGCGCCTGTGACTGGCGTCCCGAGCTCAAGGCTGAGGCGGGTTTCTGCCTGTTGATGTATGACAGCGAGCCGATGAAACCCTCCAACACGGGTCGTCTTATCGCCGATGTCTTGCCTGACACCACCTGGGCCTTCCTCTGGTCGCGCACCGAGCCCCATCCCGCGTTGCTGGCGCTGCTCAGGGATCCCGAGTGGCAGCCTTATGTGGTGTTTCCGGCGAGCGAAAAGGCGCCAGCGCGCCTGACCGAGCAGGTACTGCCCACGCCCGGCAAGCGGCCGCTGTTTATCTTGCTCGATGGCACCTGGCCAGAGGCACGCAAGATGTTCAACAAGAGCCCCTATCTCGATGCACTGCCTGTGCTGAGCGTGCGTCCAGAGAGCCTCTCCACCTATGGCATGAGGGTGGCCCCCAAGGAGCATCAGCTCTGCACCGCCGAGGTGGCGGCTTGTGTGCTGGAAGTCGCGGGGGAGGTACAGGCCGGGCTTGGCCTGCAACTCTGGTTCAACCTGTTCAGCAGCCGCTACATGGCCGGGCGGGTCAATCGCTGGCCGGGGGAGGAGGATGCCGCCCTGCAGCAGGCGCTGCTCCCTTTCTTGAGTCCGATGGGGGAAAATGATGAAAATCGGGAATCAACCCCCGCTTGAGTCATGAGCACTGGGATGATTCGACCCGAGAGGCGGCCAATGCCCGTCACATAAAATATGAAAATAAGGAATTGATTGGCTGCCATTGTTTCGTTATGTGAATGAGTGAGCCGCGCTTAGGATAGGCGCAACCGGCTCCTGCACGCCTCCTCTTGGCAGGATAGGAGCCCTGTCTTGTCTGACTGAGGTGCAAATGGAGTTTGAGCTTACTACCCTGATCCTGCTGTTCGGCGTCGCCCTGGCCGCCGGTTTCATCGATGCCATCGCCGGGGGCGGCGGTCTGCTGACGGTGCCCGCCCTGCTGGCCACCGGCATGCCGCCCGCCCTGGTACTGGGCACCAACAAGTTACAGAGCAGCTTCGGCTCCTTCTCCGCCACCTGGTTCTATGCCCGCCGGGGCTTGATTGAGTGGCATATCATCTGGCCCGCGGTCATTTTCACCTTTATCGGGGCGGCACTGGGCTCCCTGGCGGTGCAGACCATAGACGCCGCCATTCTGGAGCGGCTGCTCCCCTTCCTGCTGGTGGCCTTTGCCTGTTACTTCTACTTCTCCCCCAGGGTGAGCGATGCGGAAAGCAGCCGTCGTCTTACCCCCATGCTGTTTGCACTGTTGGTTGGCGGCGGGGTCGGTTTCTATGATGGCTTCTTTGGTCCGGGTACCGGCTCCTTCTTTGCCATCGGCTTTGTCGCCCTGGCGGGATTTGGCATGGCGCGGGCCACCGCCCACACCAAGTTGCTCAATTTCACCTCCAACATCGCCTCGCTGATCTTCTTTGCCCTCGGTGGCAAGGTGGTGTGGAGCGTCGGCTTCTCCATGGCGCTTGGGCAGTTCATTGGCGCGCGATTTGGCTCCAAGCTGGTGCTGATCAAAGGGGTAAAGCTGATCAAACCCTTGCTGGTCACCATCTCCCTGCTGATGTCGGCCAAGCTTATCTGGAGCCAGTATCCCGCCCTGTTTAGCTGGCTGCACTGAGTTAGGTGCAGGTCTGCGTCCCTTGACCCTCGTTTCACTGGCACAGCGCCATCAGGAGGCCGCGCCTGCACGGGCGCGGCCTCTCATCTTTGCACTGTGGTCAGAACATGGGGCATTGATATAAAGGGCCTCATCAGCCGCTCAGGGGCCTTAGTTGGGCGAAGTGGCGAGTCAGGGCCTGGATCAGGCGGCTGGCTCTGTCTCGTTTCAGGCTGCTGGGCCGGTAAATGAGGTGGATGGGGCGACTGATGCCGGGCAGGGGGCGGGCTTGCTTGCCCTGCTCGCCGACCAGGGCCAGCAGCCCTTCGGGCAACATCACCGGCCCCATGCCCGCCTTGGCCAGCTCGATCAGCGCCAGATAGGAGTCGAGCTGCATGCGCGGCGCCAGCCCCAGCTCGGCCAGGGGGGCGACCAGATAGCGGTTGACCGGGTTGTCCAGATCCATGGTGAACAGGCTGGCAGCCGGGCCTCTCTCCTCCTCACTCCCCACCAGATAGAAGGGTTCATCCCTCAGCAGCTCGGCGTGCAAACCGTGTCCGGGGGGCAGGCGTCCAGCGCAGATCCCGAGCAGGGCCTCCCCGGCCCGCACCCGCGCCAGGATCACCGGGGTGTGGTGGGTGGAGATCAGCAAGTAGGGATCCTGGCGCAGGTAGTCGGCCATGAAGGGGGCCAGGTAGCCAGCCAGCAGGGTCTCGGAGCAGGCAACCGGCAGGGGATGGGCATCGGTGAGGGTCTGGCTGTCGGCCAGCAGTCCCTTCATCTCTGCCAGGGTGGGAGCGAGACGGGTCAGCAGCTCGTGGGCCTGGGGAGTGAGCCTGATCTGGCGGCCATCGGGTTCGATCAACTTCTTGCCGAGCCGCTGTTCCAGCTGGCTGATGCGCTTGCTGACCGCCGACTGGCTGATATAGAGGCGGCTGGCCACCTTGCCCATGGTGCCCTCCGTGGCCAGCAAAAACAGGGTATCGAGCCCTTCCAGTAACATAGTGTCGTGCCTCCCGAACATGTCCGGCCCCCACCTTAGGGGCTTGTGGGACGAGAGGCAAGGGGTCAGACCGGTTGGGGTTTGAGGCGCCTGGGCAATCCGAAGATCACCAGATTGCCGAGCAGGCAGACCGCCATGCCGACCATGGAGACCGGTTGCCAGACAAAGCCCTCATACAGGGTGGAGAGACCCAGGGCCACCAGAGGAAAGAGCACGGTGGCATAGGCCGCCTTGCTGGCCCCGATCCGCCCGACCAGGGTCAGATAGGCGGTAAAGGCGATCACCGAGCCGAACAGCGCCAGATAGAGCAGGGCCCCCCAGTAACGAGTGCCGGTCGGCCAGACCAGCTCTTGACCCAGCAGTTGTACCCAGCCCAGCAGCAGTATGACTCCGTACAACATGCCCCAGGGCACCATCTGCAACACGGTGAAACCCTGGCGCTGACCCCGGGCCGAGACCAGATTGCCGAGGGAGAAGCAGAGGGTTCCGGCGCAGGCGAAGGCGAGCCCCTTCCAGGCCTGGGCGCCCAGATCGCTCGACATCAGGCTGGGCCAGAACAGCAGCAGGGTGCCGGCCAGTCCCATCACTGAACCCTGCAGCCATTGACGGCTGGGTTTCTGTTTCTCGAACAGCCAGAGGTTGAGGCCGTTGAAGATGCTGGCACAGGCGAACACCACCGCCGAGAGGCCGCTGGGGATGTATTGGGTGGCGTGATAGAAGCAGAGGAAGTTGGTGGAAAAGAGCAGGGCGCCGAGCAGGGCGGCATAGCCCTGGCCTTGTCTTGGCAGACGGGGAAACTTGCCGCTCAGGGTGAGCAGGGCAAAGAGTGCCAGGGCCGCCAGGGCGAAGCGATAGAGCACCGAGACCTCGATGGGGATGGGGCCGAGTTGCCAGGCGATGGCAATCCAGGTGCTGCCCCAGATGAGCACGGTGGCGAGATAGAGGGTCAGATTCATCATGGTGATCCTTAGGAAGGCGACGGCAATGGGTAAAGGAGGAGCTCTGCTCTCTCACTCTGGTCTTAGCATGGCCTGCCCTGGCCCGTGCCGGGTTACAGGATCTTGCGGTTATTTTGCCTAGGGGCGCCCCGGTGGCTGCCATCTGCCGGGGAGGGCGGGTAGACTGAGCACTCACCGGTCAGCGAAGGGCTGCCCGAGGAACCCTGTGGCGCCAGCTGGCTAGCCCCGGGTTCAGAGATCTTCAGGATGAGAGAGGCGACATGGCTGCAGGGGTATTCGATGCATTGGTCAGCACGGGGGCGCGGCTCGAGGCCCACCACTGGCTGGAGCCAGGGCTCGGGCTGGCCAGCTGGCGCAACTGCTTCGATCAGACGCGCTACCACAGACCCGGCCATCACACCCTGAGCGTCTATCTGCAAGGGGGTGAGCAGACGGAGCGGCTCGATGGCCCTGGGGGCCATGGCGGCGTCGGCAAGATTTGCCTGATGCCGGATCACCACAGATCCGAGTGGCTGGTGCGCGAGGAGTTTCGCTTCTTTCATCTCTATTTCAGCCCGGCACACCTGACGCGGATCGCCGAGGAGGTCTGCGATCGGGAGGGCCGCCATCTGCAGCTCGATGACAAGACCTTCATCGACGATGCCGTCTTGATGAGGCTGGCCAACCAGCTTCAACACCTGGACTGGCAGGAGGCGGGCAATCGGCTGGCCCTTGGCGAGATCTGCAATCAACTGCTGCTGCACACCTTTAGTCATCACACCCAGGAGGCGCCAGCGCTGGTGCTGCCCAAGGGGGGATTAGCGCCAGCAGTGGCGCGGCGGGTGTGTGATTACATGGCCGGGCGTCTTGCGCAGCCCATCTTGCTTGGCGAGCTGGCGGCCGAGGCCAGCCTGAGCGAATTCCACTTCAGCCGCATGTTCGCCCAAACCCTGGGTACCTCTCCCCATCGTTATCTGCAGGGGCTGCGATTGCGCCGTGCCAAGCAGCTCTTGCTGGCCGGGGCCTCCCTGGGGGAGGTGGCGAGCCAATGTGGTTTCTCGTCTGCGGCCCACCTGGGTAACCGCTTTCGTGATGATTTTGGTTTGAGTCCGGGGCAGTGGCGCAGCCGCTTGTCATCGGATTGTCATGCTGGGTGGAGATAGTGGCGGCGCGCCCATCAACCCGTGCGCCACCGCCATGATCCCACCTCATAAGAAGGAAGCCTCTTGAAACAAAGCAAACGTCAGGCTCGCAGCCGCCACCTCTGGTTCAGTCACTGGAACGCCCCTCGCTGGTCCCTGCCTCTCCCCTGTGTCCCCGAACCCGAAGTGCCTCACAGTTCTCGTTGAAATCTCCCCCCTGCCATAGGCAGTGGCCGGCAAGTTTGCCACTATGACTCCCAGACGTTGATTGCTGTCATGGGGCGCTATGTTTCTGGAACGTATCGAGATAAAAGGCTTTCGCGGGATAAACCGCCTCTCGCTCAGCCTGGATAACACCACTGTGCTCATCGGTGAGAACGCCTGGGGGAAATCGAGCCTGCTGCGGGCACTCTGGTGTCTGCTGGGTCAGGAAGCCGAGCCCTATCAGTTCAATGCCGATGACTTCCACAGACCCGAAGATCCCGAGCTGGCCCCGGCGCGCAGCCTGCAACTGGTGCTCACCTTCAGCGAATACCGACCGGAGATGTGCCTGCGTTCCCAGCGCCTTGCCCGTCTCGCCCCGGTCTGGATGTCTCACAAAGACAAGTTCCATCGCATCCACTATCGAGCCAGCGCCGAGTTGCACGATGACGGCAGCGTGTTGAGTCGCCATGACTTTCTCGATGGCATCGGCAAGGTGCTGGAGGGGGTGGAGAGCGGGCCTCTGGTCACTCTGCTCATCACCATGAACCCGGTGTTTCGGCTGCGCGACGCCCGCAGCGCCCAGTTCGGCCAGGAGGCCCAGCCCTGGCCCGAGCCCAGCGAGCATCACCTCGGCAAGCTGATGGAGAAGATGGGGGATGAGCCTTCACGCATCGGTGAAGAGGAACTCAAGGAGGCGCTGAGCGCCGTGCGCCAGCTGACGGATCACTACTTCAAGGCCCTGGCCCCCATCAAATACAAGCCGCGCAGCCAGCGGGAGATCATCAACAGGCCCATGACACTGCGCAACCCCGGCAACCTGCAGAGCCTGTTGCGTAGCGCCGACAACCGGGCACTGCAACTGGCCATGGCGGGCATGGCGGGGGCCCTGCTCAATGCGCGCGGCAATCGGGAGCTGGAGCAAGGGGCCAGGCCCATCATGATTGTGGAGGATCCGGAGAGCCGGCTTCATCCCACCATGCTCTCCCTGGCCTGGGGGCTGCTTGAGCAACTACCGGCGCAGAAACTGCTCACCACCAATTCCGGCGATCTGCTCTCCTCCTTGCCCTTGAATCAGGTGCGCCGTCTGGTGCGCCGCCAGCAGGACATCCTCTGTCATCAACTCGGGGGGGAGCGCTACAGCAGCGACGATCTGCGCAAGATCGCCTTTCATGTGCGCATCAACAGACCCATGTCGCTGTTTGCCCGCTGCTGGTTGCTGGTGGAGGGGGAGACCGAGATCTGGCTGCTGTCAGAGCTGGCCCAGCTCTGCGGCTACAGCCTGCGGGCCGAAGGGGTGCGCATCATCGAGTTTGCCCAGTGCGGCCAGGCGCCCCTCATCAAGGTGGCCCGGGACTTTGGCATAGAGTGGCACCTGCTCACCGACGGCGACGAGGCCGGGATGAAGTACGCCAGCTCGGCCCGATCCCTGCTCAAAGGGGAGCGGGAACAGGATCGTCTGACGCAGCTGCCTGCCGCCGACATCGAGCACTACCTCTATCACAACGGCTTCGAGGCGGTGTTTCGGCGCGAAGCCGGGGTGGGGGGGCGATCCTCACTCAGCGCCAGCCGCATCATCAACAAGGCGATACACCATCGCAGCAAGCCCGGCATGGCATTGGCCGTGGTGGAAGAGGCGGAGCGTCTGGGCCCAGGCCATATCCCCGTGGTGATCCGCCAGCTGTTCAAGCGGTTAGTGGCCCAGGCGAGGGGCCAGGGTTGACCTCCGATGCCTTTGTGGCAATTCCCCGGACGTTCAAGGGGTTAGTGGCCCAGGCGAGGGGCCAGGGCTGACTTCCGATGCCTTTGTGGTAAATCACCGGGCGTTCAAGGGGCTGGTGGCTCCGGCGAGGGCCAGGCGTTTGGTTCCGCTTTGAGTTTGGGTATACTCGCCCCCTTCATCACAGGAGGCGTTCATGTTATCCCAATTACCCCTATGGCTTTATCCCCTGAGTGGCCTGATGGCACTCGGGGCCCTCGCTTGGCTGGCACTGGTGCTGTGGCGCGGGGATCTCTGCCCGGGTCAACGCTCGCGTATCCTCCAGCAGAGCTTCTCGGTCTGGGTCATCAGTGGCCTCTCGGTGATGCTGGCGGTGGAGGCGAAGGCGCCCCAGTGGCAAGTCTGGCTCGGTGGGGCGGCCCTGATACTGGGCATCGGCGTCTCCTTGCTGCAATCGAGACTGGAGGGCAAACGCGCCATCCCCGCCACCTGGCTATTGCTGCCCGCCTTGCCCCTGAGCCTCTATGGACTGGGACTGCTGGCTGCGACTGGCTGGGTGAGTGGTCTGTTGCAGATGGTGCTGCTGGGCGCCGCCTTCGCTCACCTGATGCTGCTGCGAGCCCGCCACCGGTTGCAGGCGTTCAACACCTTGTTGCCCATGGTGGGGCTGGGGACGGCGATTGCCAGCCTGCTCTGGTTTGTGGCCCTGATGTTGATGAGTCAGCCGAGTGACGCCGTGCTGAGCGCGCTGTTGCCCTGGATCCTGACTCAAACCCTGCTGCTTGTCGCCACCTTGCTGCTCTGGTTCAGCCCTGTCTATCTGCGGCGCGAGACCGCCCCCGTGGTGCTATCGACCACCCTGTGCGGCCTGCTGATCGCCGAGATAGCCGCCACTGGCGCCTTGCAGATGCTGAACTGAGACCGCTTATTGCATTGAGACGGCGGAGCCTGGCTATCAGGCAGGCTGGGCTCCCCTGTCTACCAGCAGGGGCTTGTTGCCCTGACGGGAGGGTCACTGTGGCGCGCCAAGGAGATCGACGGCGTCGACCCTGGGGAATGTGAGCCAGAGTGGACACCCTAATGGCAGCTGAGCTTGCCTGCCTTGAGGGGGGCGGGTGAGGTTTCAGAGGCAAGGGCTTGTTTCATCGCATAAAAAGGCAGCATGGTGCTGGTAAAAGGGGCTGTTAGCGCCGCATTAATCTACACCTTCAACTTTATCAAGATTTTTGCTTGCAATATTTGCGCTGGCGCCTATTATTGGCGACCTCAGACGCGGGGTGGAGCAGCTCGGTAGCTCGTCGGGCTCATAACCCGAAGGTCGTTGGTTCAAATCCAGCCCCCGCAACCATCTGATACTCAAGGTGTTTATCGCCAGGCGAAGATGACTTGAGTGAAGCAATACCCAACCAGACAACTGCTCAGTCTTGTTGGCACAATTCGGACGCGGGGTGGAGCAGCTCGGTAGCTCGTCGGGCTCATAACCCGAAGGTCGTTGGTTCAAATCCAGCCCCCGCAACCACATTCAGTCTTGCTGTTCAGTTATGAACATCAAGGCGCACTCAAGTTGGCAACTGCTCTGCCAGCTTGGGACAATTCGGACGCGGGGTGGAGCAGCTCGGTAGCTCGTCGGGCTCATAACCCGAAGGTCGTTGGTTCAAAT